>DATBQU010000469.1:0-12615 GCA_036560665.1 Polyangiaceae bacterium | reverse complement strand
ATCGCCCCCAGCATCACCAGCGGCCCGTCGAAGGAGTGCGCCCTGTCGATCATCCTGCCCACGATCGGGTTGAGCACCACGTAGATCAGCGACTGCGCGGCCGCGGTCATCCCACCCGCGGCCGCGATCCTCGAGGGCGACACGCGAGCCATCATGTCCGCCGTGAGGAGCGTGTAGAGCCCGCCCCCTCCCATCGCCGAGACGCCCACGGCCACGATGGCGCTCCACGGACCCGGCGCCCGTGGCACGAGGACCATGGCCGTCTCCAGCGCTGCCGCGACCAGCACCAGCCCCACGTGGGATCGCAGGTGCGTCGAGCGCCGGTCTCGCCAGCTGGCCAGCAGACCGAAGCCCACCATGCCCGCGTCGGCCATCACCGGCGGGAGCCACACGTAGTGCGCCACGGCCGCCTTGGCCACGTGCCTGCCGAGCTCGAAGTACTGCGGCAGCCAGATGTACATGAACATCAGCGCCGGGGCCGAGGCGAGCACGAGCAGCACCGCGCGCAGCACGGCGGGCTCCCTCAGGAGGGGCGCGGCGGACGGCGCGGGACGGGCGGGTGATCGCGCCGCGGTCCCCGGAGCCGGACCCGACAGCATCGCGCGCACCTCGGGCGAGCGCGTGACCCACAGCCACGAGGGCACCCACGCCGTGCCCAGCACGGAGGTCACGACGAACGCGACGCGCCACCCGAAGTGAACGTCGAGCGCGATGGCGAGCGGCCCGGCCACGGCGGCGCCGAACGAGCTGCCGGTGAAGAGCAGCCCGAACGCGGCGGAGCGATCGCCGGGCGGCAGCGCGCGCTGGACGCTCTGCGCGGCCGCCGGGAAGGAGGGCGCCTCCGCCGCGCCCAGCAACACGCGCAGCACGAGCAGCACCGCGAAGGACGGCGCGAGCGCGTTCGACGCCGAGACCAGGGACCACGCCGCGATGGCGACCACCAGCCCGCGGCGCGCGCCGATGCGGTCGATGGCGAGGCCGGCCAGCGGGGCCACGACCAGGTACGAGGCCGAGAACGCGCCCGCCAGCCACCCGAAGTGCTCGGCGTCGACGTCGAGCGCGCGCCGAACGCTGGCTCCGATGGCCGACACCACCTGCCGGTCGACGTAGCTGACGCTCATGGCCAGCGTCGCGACCACGGCGACGAGCCACGCCCGGCCGCGCGACAGGGTCATCGCGCGGCAGTCTACACGTCAGCGGTACGCGTCGTGGCCGGGCGTCGCGCAGGCGCGGGCCACCACGGCGCAGGCCTCGTCCAGCATGGCGGGCCGCGTCTCCTCGCCCAGCCAGGTGAGCGAGACCTCGCCGTCGTCGAGCTGCAGCACCATGGCCAGACGGTACGTCGACGTCAGCAGCCCCTGCAGGGCGCGGCGCAGCGCGGGCGGTAGCAGGCGGCAGGCGGCGTCCCCGCTCGAGGCGCGCACGGCGAGGGCGTGGTCGAAGAACGGATCGCCCAGCGACATCGGCTCGAGGTCGTGGATGCCCGGCCCCTGCACCAGGCGCGGATCGCTGGAGACGACGACGCGCGCGGGGCTGGAGACCGCCGCGCGCCCCCAGATGCGTGTGCAGGGCCGCGGCGCTCCGCCGATGGTCATGGAGCAGGCCTCGATGACGAGCTCCACGTCGTCGATGCGCCCCTCGATGCGCGGCGAGCGCGCGTTCGGGCGCTGCCCGGTGGCGGGCCGGAACGCGTAGTGCTTGGTCCAGGCGTAGTCCTGCCACGCGCCGTCGAGGTCGCGGCTGCGGGAGCCCCCGCGCTGCGACCACGCCACGAAGCGGGGGATGACCCCCGTCCCGAGGGCGGTCCAGCAGAGGGCGACGCAGATGAGGAGCGCGAGCTCCATCCCCAAGTATGGGCCGGGAATCCCGGCGTGGGAAAGGCGTGGTATGCAGGCCCATCATGATCGGGACGAAGGTCACCCTGCGCCTGCGGATGAGCGCGCACGACGCACACTACGCCGGCGAGCTCGTCGACGGCGCGCGGATGCTGGCCCTGTTCGGGGACCTGGCGACGGAGCTCCTCATCCGTCTGGACGGCGACGAGGGGCTCTTCCGCGCCTACGAGAGCGTCGAGTTCCTCGCGCCCGTCTTCGCGGGCGATTTCATCGAGGCCACCGCCGAGCTCGCCGCCATCGGCAACACCAGCCGCAAGATCCGGTTCGAGGCGCGCAAGGTCATCTCCAACACCCGCGCGGCCGGTCTGGCGCCGAGCGCGGCCGAGGTGCTCGCCGAGCCCATCGTGGTCGCCCGCGCGCTCGGCACCTGCGTCACGCCGCGGGAGATGCAGCGAAAGCCCCGCGAGCTCTACCTGCCCGGGCTGCCTCCCGGCCCGGCGCCGCACGCCGAGGCCATCGTCACGCCGGAGGGCACGCAGGACGTGATCCTCACCGCCGCCATCGTGGGCGCCGAGCTCACGCGCGCGCAGACGCCGCACCTTCCCATCACGCCGCAAGAGGTGGCCGACGAGGCGGCGCGGTGCCGCGAGGCGGGGGCGGCGGTGATCCACCTTCACGTACGCAACGACGACGGGTCGAACACGCAGTCGGCCGAGCGCTTCGCGCAGGTCATCGACGCCATCCGGCGCGCGTGCGACTGCGTCGTGCAGCCGACGACGGGCGGGGCGGTCGGCATGTCCATCGACGAACGCTCCGGGCCGCTGGCGTGCAAGCCGGAGATGGCGACGCTCAACTGCGGCACCATCAACTTCGGCGACGACGTGTTCGTCAACTCGCGGCCCGACATCCGCAAGCTGGCGGGCAAGCTGCGGGCGGCAGGCGTGCTGCCGGAGCTCGAGTGCTACGAGGTCGGCCACGTCGAGGAGGCGCTGGCGCTGGCGGCGGAGGGGGCCATCGTCAAGCCCCTGCACTTCCAGTTCGTGCTGGGGGTGAAGGGCGCCATCCCGGCGCGCGAGGACGTGGTGCAGTACCTGCGCTCGCTGGTCCCGGCGGACGCCACGTGGGCGGTGGCGGCGACGGGACGCGCGCAGCAGCCGATGACGGAGCTGGCGATGCGGCTGGGCGGGCACGCGCGCGTGGGGCTGGAGGACAACATCTACCTGAGCAAGGGGGTGCTGTCGGAGGGGAGCGCGCCGCTCGTCGCGCGCGCGGCGGCGTACGCGCGGTCGATCGGGCGCACCCCGGCCGACCCGGCCCGCGCGCGGCAGCTCCTCGGGCTTCCGGCCAGGTAGAGCCGGCGGGCGGCGGAGGGAAGGACGTGACGCCGGATGCCGTAGCATCGCGGACGATGCGCTCCGTCCTCGCCGCTGCCGCGTCCAGCCTCTCGCTCCTGTCCCTGCTGGGCGCCTGCGGCGGCGCGCCCGCCGTGAGCGGCACGCGCGCCTCGGGGCAGAGCGCGCTGATGAACGACACCTTCGCGGGGCAGAACCGCTGCAACCCGAGGGACCAGGCGCGGCCCTTCGTGGTGGAGTGGGACGCGACCGACACCTCGAGCTTCGAGTCGCGCGCGCAGAGCGACGTGGTCTTCGTCCGCTACGAGGGCTGCGACCTGACCATCCTCGACGGCTGCGCGCAGGACTCGGTGCCGGGCGAGCTCGGGGCCTACAAGCCCGTCGACTGGACCAGCGGGCAGCTGGAGACGGTCGACGTGGGCAACGAGGCCGACCTCTACGCCAAGCTCCCTCTCGGCGTGGCCTCGCTCGGCGGGCGAGTGCGCGCCGGCGAGAAGTTCCACATGGAGTACTTCGTGAGCGGCACCCGCATCGCCACGCGGAGCGCCGTCGATCGCGGCGCCCTGGCTAAGATCCCCGGCTGCAGGGGCGCGACGCACTTCGTGTACGCCTACAACCTCGGGGCCTTCGCGCTCGGCTCGGCGAGCAACGTCCAGGGTGAGGTCGGCGGGAGCGTCTACGGATTCGGCACCGGCGGCAGCACGTCCTCGTCGCACAAGGCGGAGAAGCACGGCGGCGATCTGGCCTCGTGCAAGGCCGAGACGGCCAGGGAGGTGCAGTCCTGCCGCGCGCCGATCCGGCTCACGCTGCGGCCCATCGGCGACGGCACGGAGACGGCGGACGCCCCGGGGCCCGACGCGCCCGCGTCCGGCGCGAAGGTCGACCGCATCGACGCGCAGCTCGAGGCGACGCGCCGCTCGAACGCCCACTACGAGAGCGCGCACACCCGCTTGCTGGCGCGGGACGGCGGCGGCTGCGTCACCGAGATGGACGCCGGGGACCGCCAGTCGGGGAGCGAGCGCTCGCTCGATCCGCGGGGCCTGCTCAAGGAGCGCGCCACCTGCGTGATGCTGGCGGGGCAGTGCGACACCGGCAAGAAGCAGCTGCGCGCGGCGCTGGAGAAGCTGCTCGATCCCGACGTCGACGGGAGCCCCGCCCAGATCGACAAGAAGGTCGACGAGTACGCGGCGACGTACTGCCAGGGCGCCGGCACCAGCCCGCGCGATCAGCTGCTGGGGGCGCTGAAGACCCTGTACCGCGGCGCGTTCGACACCAGGCTCGACGTGGCCGTCTGCCGACAGGCCCTCGACACGGTGGAGAAGCAGATCGGCGTGGTGAAGCCGCGCAACAAGGACGACGAGGTGAGCTTCGGCCCCGCCCAGGCCTTCAACTACGCGCCGCGGTGCATGGTCCGCGCGGGGGACTGCAAGGCGGCGTTCGAGGCCCACCTGGAGAGCTCGCGCCTGCTCACGCCGCCGATGGCCGACTCGACGGCGCGCGCCAGCTTCGGGGCCATCTACGGCGAGTGCAAGGGCAGCTACTGAGCGGGCGAGCCCGCCGCCTTGCGCATGGCCTCCACCAGCGTCAGCGCCACACCGGGGAAGATGCCGTTCTCGATCTCCGGGTGATGCCGCAGGAAGTACTTGGCCAGCCAGCCGAGCGAGAGCGCGTCGAACTCGCCCTCGCCGCGCAGCATGCACGCCCGCCCGCCGTCGAGCGGCGTGAGCTCGAAGCGCAGGCGGATGCCGCGGGGCTCGCCGGAGACGCCGCGCAGCTCGAGCCAGCGCTCGGGCTCGTGCTTCATGTCGGCCACGAACTGGAAGCCCACCGACAGCAGCGAGACGCGGAAGCGCAGGTCCACCGTCACCCGCTCGGCGTCGCGGCGCACTCGGTGCACCATCGGGATCCGCTCGGCGTAGGCGTTCACGTCCGAGACCACCGCCCAGACGCGCGCCACCGGGTGCTCGATGCGCGCCTCGGCGGAGGCGGCGCGCGGGTGGCCCTCGTCGTCCATCCGTACGCGGACGACGGTCTCGCTCACGCCGCGGTCCCCGTGGCCTCGGCGCGCAGCTGGCCGCGCAGCGCGCCCCCTTCGCCGAACAGCCGCTCGCGCCACGTGTCGAGCAGCGCCGCGGTGTCGCGGTCCTCCGGGTGAAAGCCGGGGCGGAAGTAGTCGAGGTAGGCCGGGACGAGCTTTCGCAGGAGGCCGGGGCGCAGCCAGAAGTAGTCGAGCGCACCGAGCCAGCCGCGCACGTCGCCCAGCGCCCCCTCGGCGCGCAGGAAGCGCACGTGCACGTTGGCGAGCTCGGCGAAGAACACCACGGAGGTCAGTAGCATGATCGCCGTGCGGCGCGCATACCCACCGCCCGCACCGACGTACACGTCGAAGGCGACCGCCTTGTGCTCGCTCTCCTCGAGAGCGTGCCACACCCAGAGCGGGCGCACGCTCTCGTGGATCGCGTCGCGGTGCGGGTCGCGCCGCAGGAGCTGCTCGGCGAGGATGGCGGTGAAGTGCTCGAGCGCGCAGGTGACGGCGAGCTGGCCGAGAGGAGACAGCGTGCGACGCGCCGACGCCAAGATCCATCGAAGCTGTCGCTCCGCCGGGACCGCGACCCCCAGCCCGCGCTCGCGGACCATGTCGTTGTAGGCGCGGTGCGCGCGGCCGTGCATCGCCTCCTGCCCGATGAAGGCGTCGACGGCCGCCCGCTGCGCGGGATCGACGATCGGGTCGCGGAAGCGCCGAACCGACTCGACGAAGAAGCGCTCGCCCTCGGGGAAGAGGAGCGACAGCGCGTTCATGAACGTCGTGAGGTGGACGTCGCCGCGGTACCAGTCGCGGGGGACGGCTCCCGGATCGAAGTCGAAGTCGACGCGTCGCCGGACGAGCTCTTTCATCGCGTGGGAATGTGCGTTGGTGAACGCCCGATCGCCAGGTTAGCTTGTGCCGTACCCTTGTCATTTCGGGCCAGCCCCCCCGAGCCGGCGCACCTCGAGCTCCCCGCGGCTTACGCGTACGAGCTGGTGTCGCTCTGCGCGCGCTGGGGGGTAGGCGAGGAGGCGCTGCTGGAGGGGACGGGGCTCTCGCTCGAGGCGTTGAAGGATCCCACGACGCGCCTGGCCCTGCCGGCGTGCGAGGCGCTGGTCGAGCGCGCGCGAAGCCTCACGCACGAGCCCGGTCTGGCGTTCTCGATGGGGCTGCAGATGCGCCTGTCGTGGCACGGCTTCCTGGGCTTCGCCGCCATGACCGCCGGCAACGTGCGCGAGGCGCTGGAGCTCGGCGAGCGATTCAGCCTGACGCGGACGGCGGCGTTCGGGCTGGCGACGTACGTCGAGGGCGCGAGCGCATCGATCGTCCTCGAGGAGCGGCTGCCGCCCGGCCCGCTGCGCGAGTTCGCGGTCATCACGCTGCTGGTGGGGATCTGGCAGATCGGCGTCGCGGTCACCGGGCGCTCGCTGAGCGGCGTCGCCGAGTGCAGCTTCCCCGAGCCGGCGTACGCGACGGCGATCCTGTCGCGCTTCGGAGCGCAGCGCGCCGGCTCGATGCTCTTCGGGCGGCGGGTCAACCGCCTCGTCTTCGACGCATCGTTCCTCGACCTGCCGCTGGTGAACGCCGATCCCGTGGCCATGCAGCTCGCGCGCGCCCAGTGCGACCGCGAGCTGGGCGCCCTGGCCGAGGCGGGGAGCTTCGTGGGCCGGGTGCGCGCGGCGACGACGCGCTCGGGAGACGGGTTCCGCGCGCTGGACGACGTGGCGCGGGCGCTGCACGTCTCCACGCGGACCCTGAAGCGGCGGCTGGCGGGGCAAGGCACCTCCTTCTCCGCCATCCTCGACGGCGTGCGGCAGCAGCGAGCGCTGCTGCTGCTCGAGGACAGGCGCCTCGGCCTGGCCGACATCGCCGCCCGCCTCGGCTACTCCGACGTGACGAACTTCACGCGCGCGTTCCGCCGCTGGATGGGTGAGAGCCCCGCGGCCTTCCGTCGCGCGCGCGTGCTATGCGACTGAGCGATGGTCGCCACGCTCACCTTCGTCGCGGACACGATGACGCCTGTCCGCGCCTACGCCGCGCTTCGCCGCGCGGCGGGCGACGCGGCGTCGTTCCTCCTCGAGAGCGTCGTCGGCGGCGAGCGGTGGGGACGCTACTCCATCCTCGGCTACGAGCCGAAGCACGAGATCACGCTCCAGGCGGGCGGGCACTGGGTGGGCGCCCGAGGTCTGCCCCACGGCATGCCGCAGGTCGCCGGCGCGCGCGATCCGCTGGAGGCCGCGCGCTCGTTGTTCGAGCCCGCGCCGCTGGCCGGAGACGCCGAGCACCCCGCCGCGCGCTTCGCCCACAGCTACGTGGGCTACCTGGCGTGGGATCTGGTGCACGCCATCGACAAGGTGCCCGGTTGGGGCTCGCGCGTCACCACCCCGCTCGCGCGCTTCTTCGGCGGCGCGACCATCGTCGTCTTCGACGCGCTCTCCCACACCGTCACCATCGCCGCGGAGACGGCGGCGGACGTGGAACGCACGCGCGGGCACCTCGATCGTCTGGCCCCGCTGAACGCCCTGGCCTTGCCCGATCGCACGCGCCTCCCGGCCGACGTCGAGGTCGACGTGGACGACGCCCGCTACGAGGCCATGGTCCGGCGCGGGCAGGAGTACATCGCGGCGGGTGACGCCTTCCAGGTGGTCCTCGCCCGCACCTTCAGCGTGCCGCGCTCCGGGCGCGACCCGTTCGACGCGTACCGGGCCATGCGAGTGCTCAACCCCAGCCCGTACATGTACTTCCTCGACTTGCCGCCCGGGCCGGGCGAGAGGACGCGCACGCAGGTCGCGGGCGCCAGCCCGGAGACGCTCGTGCGGCTCGAGGGCGGGACGATGACCGTGCGCCCGCTGGCCGGCACGCGCCGCCGCGGCAAGACTCCGGAGGAGGACGAGGCGCTGGCGCGCGAGCTCCTGGCCGATCCCAAGGAGCGCGCGGAGCACGTGATGCTCATCGACCTCGGGCGCAACGACGTGGGGCGCGTCGCGGAGACGGGGAGCGTGCGCCTGGTTCGACAGATGGAGATCGAGCGCTACTCGCACGTCATGCACATCGTCAGCGAGGTGACGGGGCGCGTCCCCCACACGACGCCGCCGCTCGAGGTGCTGCGGGCCGCGTTCCCGGCGGGGACCCTCTCGGGGGCGCCCAAGGTCCGGGCGATGCAGATCATCCGGGAGCTCGAGGCCTCGCCGCGCGGCATCTACGGGGGAGCCATCGGATACGTCTCGAAGAGCGGCGACCTCGATTTTGCCATCGCCATTCGCACCGCGGTCTGCAAGGACGAGCGCTTCTTCGTGACCGCCGGCGCCGGGATCGTGGAGGCCAGCGACCCGGCCAGCGAGGCGGAGGAGACGCGCAGCAAGGCCCGCGGAGTGCTCTGCGCCATCGAGACGGCCGGCCGGGACGGAGCGTAGACAAGTTGGCCCGGCGCTTTGGCGCTACGATTCTAGGCAGATGCGCCTCCCCGAGCTCCTCGTCCAGGTCGCCCGGCGCGCGAAGGGGCGAACGGCCTTCGAAGAGCTCGACGAGATGTCGTTCGACGACGACTGGATCGCCGAGGTGCGCGCGGCCCCGGCCGACGACGAGGTGGCGCGCACCATCGAACGGTGGCTGGACGATCCTCTCACCGCGGCGCTGGTCCCCTTCGCCGCGACGTGGGCCGAGCACAAGTTCCCGCGCCTGAGCATCGGCGCCAAGCTGGCCTCCTCGCTGATGGCGACGGCGATGGATCGGGCGAGCGCGGCCCAGCTCCGCCTGCCCTGGCCGGCGATGCTGGTCGAGCTCCCCGAGGACGTGGTGTTCGGCACCGGAGCCGGGGGCAAGCCAGAGGCGATGCGCATCCTTCTGGCCTGGACCTTCCGCACCGGAGAGGTCGGCTTCCGCGTGCTGTCTGCGGGGGGCTCGGCGTGGGCGATGCGGTCGTGCGGATGGAGCGAGCTCGGGGAAGAGCTGGGCGGAGAGGCCGTGGGCGTCGGGCCGGCGCTGGCGTCGATCGAGCAGCGATCGCTCCTGCTCGCGCGCCGTGTCCTGCTCGGCATCTGCGCGAGCCTGGTCGGAGAGCGCTCCACCGGACGCCGCAGCACGCGACCCCCGCCTCCAGGCACCGTGCGCGGCACGGCGCGACCGCCGTCGCGCAGCAAGCCGCCGCCCCCGGCGCACGCACCGAAGAACATCGCCGTCCGTCTGCCCCGTTCGCTCGGCTTCGACTGCCGGGCCCTGGTGCGCGCGTACGCGCTCGGCGAGCGCGCCCCGTCCAGCGCGACCACCATTCACCGCGGGACCTGGCGTCGCGCAGCGGATGGCGGCGCATGGAGCTGGGTCGAGCCCTACGGCAGCGGCACGACGCCGACGTCCGTGACCATGCGGGTGCTCAAGTCCTGAGGCGCTTCGACCGCGATCGCCTGCGGACGCCCGCCGCGGTCAATCCCACCGCGAGGACCCAGACCAGGGCGTTGCCGCCCTGCTCGTCGCCGACGGCGCGACACCCGCAGCCCGCCTTGCTCGGCGAGCCGAGGCCCGGGATGGCGGAGTTGGGGCCAGAAGCGTCGTCGCCCGCCAGACCGCCGTCGTCGCCCGGCGGACCGGTCAGCCCCCCGTCGTCTCCGGGCGGCGCGCCGCCGTCGGGCGCCGCCACGCACGCCCCGGCGGAGCACGTCTGCCCCGCGGGGCAGACGGCGCCGGCGCAGTCGTCCACGCAGTTGCCGGCCACGCAGTACGTTCCGGCGCCGCACGTCACGCCGGTGCAGGCGGAGTCGAGGCACTGGCCGCTCGGCTTGTCGCACGCCTTGCCCTGCGCGCACGGCTGGCAGTTGCAGTTGGCGATGCACACGCCGCTCAGGCAGACCTGACCCGCCTGGCACGTGACGCCGGCGCATGGGTCCACGCAGACGCCGACCCGGCATACCTGAGGATGCGGGCACTTCACGCCGTCGCACGGCGCCTTGCACAGCCCCTGGACGCACACCTGCCCCGAGGGGCAGGTCACGTTGACGCACTTGGGATCGAGGCAGTGGCCGTCGTTCGAGCAGACGAGGCCGGCCGGACAGGGGAACTCGTTGCCGTTGCACGCCGCCACGCAGGTCCCCTGGTCGCAGATCTTCCCTGCGGGGCAGGGAGCGCCCTCGTCGGTCGACCCGTTGCAGTTGTCGTCGAGACCGTTGCAGGTCTCGGTCTGCGCAGGCGGGTTCAACTCCTGGCAGGTGGTGCCGTTGGCGTTGCACTGCGTGAGTCCCGCCGCGCAGATGCCCGGCTTGCCGGTGTCGCACGGCTGCCCGCCGCCCGAGCAGGTGATGCCGGTGACGAAGTAGACGTCGTCGTTGAAGTCACCGTCGTTGTTCCAGCTGGTCGCGCTCGTCGGGCCGTCTTCGAAGCAGATGTAGTACGCGTTCGGCGTGGCGGTCGACGCATACATGAGAGCGGTGACCCACGGACCCTGAGGACTGCAACCGGTGCACTGCGTGTCGTAGGAAGCGTTGGTGTAGTGGGTCTCGCCACCGACCAGCGCGAAGCCAACCAGGCCGCCCTTGTAGTTGGGATCGTTCTTGATGACGGTCCCCGAGAAGGTGGCCCCCACGGGTGAGTTGGGCGCGAGCAGAGCGTGGAGATCGGTCGCAAGCGGCGCGGTACCCGTGTCGTTGTACCAGGCCAGCCCGAAGTGCGACCCGGCCTGGTTGAGCACGTAGGTCGCGGTGAAGCCGCAGAGCGGAGAGAACTGGTTGGGCGTGATGTGCGCGTCCGTTTGCCAGTTGATCGATTCGTTGCGATTCGCGAACAGCGTGTAGAGCTGGATCTGAGGCGACGAGTCGATGGGCACCGACAACCCGTTCGGCTCCGTGACCGACGCCGCGGCCGTGACGGGCGGCAGCGTGAGGGCGAGCGCGACCAGCAGCGGGTGAACGGGGCGCATGGGTGACGACATTCTCCCCGCGTGCGCCGTCGGTGACCGAAAGAAAATGTGCGTCTCCGACGGATTGAGACGCGGCGCGTTCGCCCTGGTTCCCGGGCGATCCACGTCCGCCTAGCAACGCCTGGCGAGACCGCACCTGTGAACGCGCCCGCGGAGTAGCACCGCGCCAGGCAACCACGACACCGGGGCGCCCAGCGTCGCCCGGGCCAGCTCGACGCTCGTCCACTCGATGCGCGCGTCATGCACCTCCGGCGGTGGGTCCTCCCGCCACGGAATCTCGTAGAGAACGCCCGTTACGCGCGACAGGACCCGGCGAGGCGGCACGGGGGAGCTCGCCCGTCCGGTGATGGACGCCCGCAGCGCGAGCCGCACGCCCTCGGCGCGCACCGCGAAGGAGCAGGCGCTGCCGCCGTCCTCGAACGCGAAGCGCGCAGCTCGCACCGGGTAGCGAATCGCCCGGCGGCCGAGGCTCATGACCAGCGGGTGATCGAGATCGCAGCGCAGCGCGAACCACGCCGGTGCGCCCTCGTGCACCACGCCGATGCGCCACAAGGCCTCGCCGTAGTCGACCTTCGGCCCGGGCGTCCCGCGGACGTGCATCCCCTGCATCCGGAAGAGCAGCAGCCCCACTACGGCGTTCCCGTCGTCGCTCACCTCCGGCGCCAGGTCCTTGAGCAGAACGCGCGCGCGCGCGAGGCTCGTCGCGCCCGTCAGCTCGAGGCTCAGCGCCTCCGTCCCTACGAGCTCGATCGGCACGACGCCCACTCTACGGGGTCATCGCGCGGCGAGGGCGTAGACGTATCGCCCGGGCGGGCCGGAGACGCCGCTCTGGGTCCAGCTCGCGCCGTCGAAGATCCAGGTGTCGCCGAGGAACGGCACCGAGCTGCCCGTGGCGCCTCCGCCCCCGAAGAGGACGATCTTGCCCTCGAAGCTCGTCATCGCGTGATGGAAGCGCTGGCTCGGCCCCGTCACGTTGAGCTGCGTCCAGGCGGCGCCGTCCCACGACCAGGTGTCGGCGAGGAAGTGATTCGCATCCTGCTCGCCGCCGAAGAGGATGACCTTGTTGCCCAGCGTGGCCATGGCGTGAAACGCCCGCATGCCGGGCCCCGCGACGCTGTGCTGCGTCCAGCTCGTGCCGTCCCATACCCAGGTGTCGGGCGCGGAGCCGACGCCGCCGTAGAGGACGACGCTGCCGGCGAGCTCCGCCATGGCGTGTCCCACACGTCCGCCGGGACCGGGGCCGGCGGGGGTGCGCCGCGTCCACGACGTGCCGTCCCATTCCCACGTGTCGCTCAGGAACTGCCCGGTGCCCGAGCCCCCGTAGAGCACCACCTTGCTCCCCAGCGTCGCCATGGCGTGGCTGTCGCGTGCGCCGGGGCCTGCCACCGTCCTCTGCGTCCACGCCAGCCCGTCCCACTCCCAGGTGTCGTCGAGATCCTTGGACACGTCGTGGCCGCCGAAGAGCACCACCTTCCCACCCAGGCTCGCGAGCCCGTG
>DATBQU010000468.1:0-24205 GCA_036560665.1 Polyangiaceae bacterium | reverse complement strand
GCCCTGGCCGCGCGCCCCAGGGCATCGGCGAGGGCATCCTCCACCGCGTCACCCAAGAGGGAGGAAGCCGAAACCTCGCGCTGCTTGGCGTCGCCTTGCGTCGCGCCGTCCGCGTCGTCTTCGCCACGATCCGCTACGCTTGCCACGGACGTGCTTGGGTTCTTCGATTCCTGTGCGCCTCCGCCGCGTCGCCGCGCGACTCAGAGGGCGGGTTGGACGACCGCGCTGCCGTCGATGGTGACCGCGGTCTGCGCCAGCAGCCTGCCGTGGATGGAGGCGCCGGTCCGGAGCGCGACCGACGTCTGGGTCAGGAGGACTCCCTCGAAGTGGGCGGTGGTGCCGAGATCGACCAGGCCGGCCACCTCCCAGAACACGTTGCTCGGCACCGCGCCGCCCGTCAGGTGGACGGTGGTGGCGCTGCTCATGGTCAGGTCCTGCGCGATCTGGAAGATCCACACGTCGGTGGCGCTGCCGGCGAGCGTGACGTCGGTCGGGATGAGGAGACCGGTGCCCCACTTGTAGACGCCCCGGGTGAGGGTCATCCCGCCGATGTTCCCGGCGCCGAGCTCGGTGACGTCCGCAGCGCGCCCCGCCGCGTCGGTGAACGCGGTCTGCATGTCGCTGACGGCGGTGGTGAGGTTCGAGGGCGTCGGCGGCGCGAAGTCGGAGGCGTAGATGCGTCCGGTGACCTGCGGCGAAGTGGAGAACACGTTGGTGGAGTCGGCGGTCAAGGGGAAGCCCGTGATGTAGCTGGCCGCCGCGGGGCTGAGCCCGAGGTTGCCAGTGACGGCAGAGGTCGGCACCGTGGAGATGCCGCTCATCGCGAGGATCACGTAGTTGCCGGCCGCGCCCAGGTCGACGGCGGGCGGCGACGCCATGTTCGCGGCGTCGCCGGTGCCTCCACCGTCCGCGGTGCTCGCGTCGTCGCCCGTGCTCGCGCCGTCGCCGGTGGTGCCGCTATCTCCCGTGCCCGCTCCGTCCCCGTGAATCCCGCCATCGGACGGGTGTCCGCCGTCGTCGGTCGCGGTCGCTCCCGAGCTTCCGCAGGCAACGGTGCACGCCAGCATCCAATGCATCTTCATGGTCGTCTCCCTCACTGGTTCGCCCCGCTCCGGGCGCCTGTTCGACGGGCCGTTGATCGGTCCCGATTCGACCCCCGCGCTCATCGGCCGACCGCTCGCGGTCAAGGCTCGCTCGAAGCGCGCTGTGGTCTCGCGGTCAGGAAGGTAAGCACTCGCCGGCATTGCACAACCCGCAATGCGCGCCCGCGCAGGAAACGCGTCACCCTTCGCGCGGCAAGGTCGAGAGCGGCCGGTGCGTCTGCTACCGATAGCCACGGCATGCGTCGCTTCGTCATCGGCACCGCCGGGCACGTGGATCACGGCAAGACGACGCTGGTCCGCGCGCTGACCGGCGTCGACACCGACCGGCTGCCGGAGGAGAAGCGGCGCGGCATCTCCATCGAGCTCGGCTTCGCGCCGCTCGACCTGGGCGACGGGTGGCTGGCCAGCGTGGTCGACGTGCCGGGGCACCGGCGCCTGGTGCGCGCGATGATCGCGGGGGCGACGGGCATGGAGCTGGTGATGCTGGTGGTGGCCGCCGACGAGGGCGTCATGCCGCAGACGCGCGAGCACGTCGCGGTGTGCGAGCTCCTGGGGCTCTCGCGCGCGCTGATCGTGGTGACCAAGGCCGACGCGGTGGAGCCGGACCTGGCGCAGGTGGCGGAGGAGGAGGCGCGCGCGCTGCTCGGCGCGCGGTGGAAGGCGGACGCGGTGACGTGCTCGGCCAGGACGGGCGAGGGGCTCGACCGGGTGCGGGCGGCGCTGCGGCGCGCGCTGGGCCAGCTGCCGGCGCCCGAGCGGCGCGAGCACGCGCGGCTGGGGGTGGACAGGGTGTTCACCGTCCGTGGCGCGGGGACGGTGGTGACGGGGACGCTGGTGGGCGGGCGCGTCGCGGCGGGCGACGCGCTCTTCGTCGTCGGCGCGCGCGGGGCCCACGCCACCAGCGCTCGCGCGCTGCACCTGCACGACGCGGCGGTCGAGCGAGTGGATGCGCCGACGCGGCTGGCCGTCAACCTGGCGGGCGTCGCGCTCGACGAGGTGCGGCGCGGGGACGTGGTCACCGGCGACGCGCGCCTGCGGCCGACGACGCTGCTCGCCGTCCTCGTGCAGGGCGAGCACGCGCTGGCGCGCGGCGCCGCGGTGACGGCGTACGTGGGGACGGCGTCGACGGCTGCGCGGGTCGACGCGATGGACACGGTGGAGGGCGGCGCGGTGGCGCGCATCCGCCTGTCGCGCGCGACGCCGGTGGCCGGCGGCGATCGCGTGGTGCTTCGCGGCGGCGTCGACGGCCCGGCGGGGGCGGTGATCGGCGGCGGCATCGTCGCCGACTCCCGCCCGGATCGCCGCGCCTCCGGCGCCACGCGTCGCGCCCTCGCGGGCGCGCTGGCCTCGCTCGACGCCGCGACGCTGGTGCGCGCGCTCGTCGAGGCGTCGGCGCCGCGGCCCCTCGCCCGCGAGGCGCTGGCGTCGCGCTTCGCGATCGACGGCGTCTCCCTCGCCCGCGCGGCCGATCGGGCGGTCCAGGAGCGCGCGGCGGCGCGCGTCGGCGATCACGGATGGATCGCCCGCGACCGCCTGGACGCGCTGGCCAGCCGCGCGCGCGAGCTCGTCCGCCGCCACCACGAGGAGGCTCCGCTCGAACGCGGGCTCCCGCTGGAGACGCTGCGCGCGCGCCTCGGCGGCGGAGGGGGCGGGCGGCTGGTGGCCGAAGAGGCCATCCGCGTCGCGACCACCACCGGCGACGCGCGCGACCGCCTCGCCGTGGAGGGCGACGTGGTGCGGATGCCGGAGAGCGCGAGCGCGTCCGGCGCGCAGGCTGTGCAGCGGGCGCAGGCGATCGCAGGCGCGGTGCGCGAGGCGGGCCCGGCGGGCGCGACCGAGTTCACGCTCGCGCAGCGAACGGGGACGCCGGCCGGCGAGCTCCGGGCCGCGCTCCAGAAGCTCGCGCGCGACGGCGCCACCGTGCGCCTGGGCGAGCTCTGGTTCGCGAACGACGTGCTGGACGGCGCGCGCCACAAGATGATCGAGCACTTCGACCGGGCGCGCACCCTCACCGTCGTCGAGTTCAAGGAGCTCGCCGGCCTGGCGCGCAAGCAGGCGGTCTTGATGCTGGAGCACTTCGACAGCCTCGGGTTGACGCGTCGCGAAGGGGACGCGAGAGTCCTGCGGTGACGCCCCCCCACGACGAGGCGCTGCGCACGCTGCCGCGGGTCGACCGCGTCGCCGCGCACCCTGCGCTCGACGAGGCGCGCCGGGCGCTCGGGGCGGCGGCGGTGACGGAGCTGGTCCGCGCCGCCATCGCCGAGGCGCGCCAGGCCGTCCTGGCGGGCGGCGCCAGCCCGGGGGCCGAGGAGGTCGCCGCGCGCGTGGCGGCGCGGGCACGGGCGCGGCTGGGCCAGCGCGTGCGGCGGGTCATCAACGCGACCGGCGTCGTGCTGCACACGAACCTCGGCCGCGCCCCGCTGTCGGCCGACGCCGCCGAGGCCGTCGCGCTCTCGGCGCGCGGCTACGCTTCGCTCGAGATCGACCTGGCGAGCGGCGGTCGCGGCGGACGCGGCGCCTTCGCGGAGCACGCGCTGGCGCAGCTGACCGGGGCGGAGGCGGCGCTGGTGGTGAACAACAACGCCGCGGCGGTCCTGCTCGCGCTGGCGTCGGTGGCCGGCGGCAAGGGCGTGCTCGTCTCCCGCGGCGAGCTGGTCGAGATCGGCGGCGGCTTCCGCATCCCCGAGGTGCTGGCGCGATCGGGCGCGCGCATGATCGAGGTGGGCACCACCAACAAGACGCACGACCGCGACTACGCGAGCGCGCTGGAGGCGGAGCGCGACGTGGCCGCCATCCTCCGCGTGCACCCTGGGAACTTCCGGCAGACGGGCTTCGTCGAGAGGCCGTCGCTCGAGGCCGTGGTGGGCCTGGCGCACGCGGCGCGCGACGCCGGGGGCGCCGGCGTGACCGTCATCGAGGATCTCGGCGGTGGCCTGCTGGTCGATCCGGGCGTGCCGGGCCTGGAGCGCGAGCCGCTGGTGCGGGCCAGCGTCGCGGCCGGGGCCGACCTGGTCTGCTTCAGCACCGACAAGGCGCTGGGGGGCCCCCAGGGCGGCGCGGTCGTCGGACGTGCGGCGCTCGTCGAGCGGCTGCGTCGCGACCCGCTCGCGCGCGCCCTGCGCCTGGGACGCCTGCCGCTGGTGGCGCTCGAGGCCACGCTGGCGCACCTGCTTCGCGGCGAGCTCGACGCCGTCCCTGCCCTGGCAGCGCTGCGCGCCCCGCTGGCGGAGGTCCGCGCCCGGGCCGAGCGGTGGGCGGCGGCGCTGCGAACGCGCGGCGTCGCGGCCGGGGTGGTCGCCCTCGAGGCCGTCGCCGGCGGCGGGGCGTTCGCCGAGGAGGGTCTGGCCTCGGCGGGCGTGGCGCTGATCGGGCAGTTCGGAGAGGGCTCCCGCGACGCGGAGGCGCTCCTCGCTCGCCTGCGCCGCGGCGAGCGGGCGCTCCCGGTCATCGCCCGCGTGGGCGAGGGCCACGTGGTCCTCGACGCGCGGACGGTCCTCCCGGGCGAGGACGACGAGCTGCTGCGCGCAATCGTCGACGCGGTGGCAGGCGCTGGTGCATGATGGCCCATCGTGCGCTCCTCCATCCCCCTCGCGTGCCTCCTCCTCGCTGCCGCCTGCGGTAGCGGTACTCCGACTCCCACGGTCCCGGTCGATCCGGCCGCGTCCACGACGCCGTCGCCGGTGGCCTCGGCCGCGCCGACCCCGGCCACCTCCGCCAGCGCAGCCCCCACGGAGGCGTACGACGATCCGGCGGAGGCGCACGATCCGGCGACGCTGCCCCCGCTCTTCGGCAAGGCGGACCGCCCGGCGTTCCCCAAGGGAACCGTCGACGAGGCGACCTGCTGGAAGAAGACGAACCTGGTGGGCAACGCGGTCAAGGACTTCGCCACGCTCGTCGACGCCTGCGGCGCGGCCAGCGGCTTCGTCGAGTACGTGAAGCCCGCGGAGGGCAAGCTCCACTCGGTGCACGACAAGCGCGACAACTACCTCGTCAAGATCCAGGGCGGTCTCTGTTACCGCTTCTTCGGCGTCGCCGACGGGACCATCAAGGATCTCGACATCCTGATCGAGAAGCCGGGCGGCATCCTGGTGGGCGACGATCAGGCGACGGGCACGGTGGCGCTCATCCGCCCGGACGGCGCGTGGTGCCTGGACAGCGACAGCGACTACGAGTTCCGCGTCGAGGTCGACGGCGAGGGGACCGGCCACTACGTCTTCGGTGTGTGGGCGCGGCCCAAGACCAAGGCCGACAAGCCCCGCTAGCCTCGCGCCTCAGTCGAAGAGCACGCCGGGGTTGAGCACGCCGGCCGGGTCCATGGTGCGCTTGGCGGCGCGCAGGGCCTCGGTGAAGAGCGGCGGGACCTCGCGCTCGTACCAGGGGCGATGCAGGCGCCCGACGGCGTGGTGGTGCGTGATGGTCGCGCCGCAGGCGGCGAGCGCGTCGCCCGCGGCGCGCTTGATGGGCTCCCACTGCGCCAGCTCCTCGCCCGGTCGCGCCGGGGCGACGAAGGTGAAGTACGGCGCCGGGCCGTCGGGGTAGACGTGGGTGAAGCGGCAGGTGAGCAGGCCGCCGCCGCACGAGCGCTGCATGGCCTGCTCCACGTCGTGGCGGACACGCGCGTGGAGCTCGTCGAAGCGATCCCAGGTGCACGCCGTCTCGAAGGTGTCGGCGATGACGCCGAGGCTCACCAGCACGCTCTGGAGATACGGCGCGTCGACGAACGCCTGACGCCACGCCTCTGCGCTGGCGTCCCCTCCCCGCTCGTCGACCTTCTCCTTGGCCCCCGAGCACACGCCGCCGCCCGTCTCGGCCAGCGCCACCGCGCGGTCGAGCCAGTGACGCATGGAGTGCTCGGCCGACTCGAAGGCGAGCAGCAGCACCGCGCCGCCGTCGGCGGGGACACCGTTGAGCGTCGCCTCGCGCGGATCGAGCAGACGGCAGTTGGACGGGTAGAGGCCGCTCTGCGCCACGTACCGCGCCGCGCGCGCCCCCGCGGCGAGGTCGTCGAAGCGCACGCTGGCCGACGCCCGGAAGCGGGGACGCGGGCGCACCCGCATCCACGCCTCGGTGATGACGCCCAGCACGCCCTCGGAGCCGAGCACGAGGCGCTCCGGCGCGGGGCCGGCGCCCGAGGCCGGCAGGCGGCGCGTCTCGAGCACCCCGCGCGGGGTGACCATGCGCACCGCCTCCACGAGGTCGTCCACGTGGGTGTAGAGCGTGGCGAAGTGGCCCCCCGCCCGCGTGGCGATCCAGCCGCCCAGCGTGGAGTGCTCGAAGCTCTGCGGATAGTGCCGGAGGGTGAGGCCGTGCGCTCCGAGCTGCTCCTCCAGGCGCGGCCCCAGCGCGCCGGCCTGGATGCGGGCCGCGCGCGACACCGCGTCGACCTCGAGGACGCGGTCCATGGCGCGCAGATCGATCGCCACCGCCCCCCGCCACGCGTCCCCCCGCGGGCGCGCGACGCCGCCCACGACGCTGGTCCCTCCGCCGAAGGGGATCGCCGCCACGCGCTCGAGCGAGCACCACGCCAGCACCATCACGACCTCCACCTCGTCGCGCGGGTAGGCCACGAAGTCCGGCGCGCCGGAGAAGTCGCCCGCGAAGGCGCGCACCAGGTCGCCGTAGCTCTTGCCGTGGGCGTGCATCGCGCGGTCGCGTCGCTCGCCGCTCGAGAACGCCGCCAGCTCCGGCGGGGGAGCCACGCGCGCCTCCGGCAGGCGGATCGTCTCCAGCGTGGGCGGGACGCGCAGCGCGGGGGCCTCGATCCCGAGCAGAGCGCCGGCGTGCGCGGCGATGCCGCGCCGCGCCTCGTCGTCCGGGAAGCGGTCGGCCCATCCCCACGCCCACAGGCTGCGTTCGCGCGGCATGGCGCACGAAAGTAGCACCGCTGGTCCCTTTGACAGCACCCCTGCCCCATGCTGCCCTCGATCGCACGCCATGCACCTCAAGACCCTCCTCGACGACCTGATGAAGGAGCTTCACAAGGTGTCGCGCTCCTCGGAGCTCGTCGGCGCGCCGCTGACGCTGGGCGAGGTCCAGCTCGTGCCGCTGTGCCGTCTCACCATGGGCTTCGCGTCGGGGACCAGCGAGGCGGCCGGCAAGGCCGCCGGACGGGGCGGCGCGTTCGAGGGGGCGGGGGCCGGCGGCGGGCTGGCCGTCGAGCCGCGCGCCTTCGTCGTGGTGGGACCCGACGGGGTGCCGCGCATGCTCAGCATGCGTCGTGGCAAGAGGGCCGTCCTCCAGCACGCCGTCGAGGTGCGCCCCACCTCCGCCGACGGCGCGCACGAAGCCGACGAGGACTGACCGGTGCCGGCCGTCGTCGCCCTGCTGGCCGCGGTGACCGTCGCCCTGGCGGTGCTGCTGGTGCGGCGCGTGCGCGTGCGCGCGTCGCTCGAGGCGGCGGCCGACGCGGAGGGGACGTGGTCCGCGGCCGGAGGCGGCGCGGTCGGACCGCTGGCTTTCACGGCGGGCGTGTCGCCGCGCGGCACCGCGTGGTCGGCCCACGTGCTGGGGCGCACAGTCGCTCGCAGCTCGCCCGGGCCTCGCGCGCGATCGGGCGAGGCAGCGCCCGGCCTGACGCCGGCCCGGGCGTGGGACCTGTCGCGCGCGGCGCTGCGACACGTCCGCTTCGATCGCCTCGACGCGCGCGTCCACGGCGCGGCCGACGATCCGGCCACGAGCGCCATCGTCGCCGGCTGGCTGGCCGCCGCCTCCGCCGTGGTGGCGCCCGGCGCGCGCGTGGCCACCGACGTCGACTGGCTGGCCGATCAGCCCTTCGTGCACGTCGACTGCGATCTGGAAGCGAGCTTCGTCCCGCTGCTTCTCGGCTGGGACGTGGCGCGAATCGCCCTGCGAAGGAGCCCCTGACCCATGAGCGACGATCTGTCCGATCTGGTCCGCCAGATGCTCGACGGCATGCACACGCTGTCCAAGACCGACACCATCTTCGGCGAGCCGATCCAGGCGCAGCACGCCACGCTCATCCCGGTGCACCGCCTGCGCATCGGCTTCGCCGCCGGAACGGCCCGGGGCGACGCGAACGCCGCCGCGCGCCGGGGGCAGTCCGGCGGACAGGGCGTCACCGGGAGCGTGCAGCTCGACCCCATCGCCGTCATCACCGTCGGGGCCGACAAGGTGCCGCGCATCCTGGCCGTCGACGGCGACGCCGAGAGCACGCTGGCGAGGCTGGCCGACCAGATCCCCGAGCTCATCGCGCGCGCGGCGAAGGGGCTGAGCGAGCGCGTGGTCGCCCCCGTGCTCGCGGGCGCGGACGACGACGAGAAGAAGCTGCCGGAGGGCGAGCGCGGCCCCCGCCGCCGTCAGTAAGAGCTGACGCTCATCGGCACCGGCGAGCCCGGCGACCCGGGCGACACCACGTCGAGCGCGAGGCTCACGTTCACCGGACGCCCGTTGCAGTGAGACGGAACGTTGATGAGGACGGCCGAGGCCCCCGCCGACGGCTGCACCACCAGGGTGCGCGTCTTGCCGGTGCCCGCGCGCGAGTACAGCGTCGCGTTCACGATGCTCGCCACGCCGCCCGCCTCGAAGATCACCGCGTCCGCCGAGCCGGGCACCAGGCCGAGCGACACCGCCACCGCGCCCGCCGGCGCCGACACCCACACCGCCGCCGCGCGCACCTCGCTGGCGAGCCCGGGGCACGCCGCGGGCATCGGCACCGGATCGACCACCGCGTAGCCCGTCGGAGGCGGCGTCGTCGTCGTGGCCGTCGGCGGAGCTCCCGCCTCGGGCAGATCGAGCTTCGCGCTCGTCGCCGCCGTGGGGATGCCGGCGCCCGACTCGCGGCGCGTGTCCGGACCCAGCGTCCCCTCCCGCGTGCAGCCGAGGAGCGTCCCGCCCGCGGCCGCCGTCGCCAGCAGCCGCTGGAGGTGCGCCATCGTCCGCGCCCGCGCGTCGCCGGCGCCGGTCGTCACTCGCTTCGGCTCGGGCAGCACCTCCGGCATCAGCTCGAGCTTCCTCACGTCATCACCTCCTGCGTGGGGCGGGTGTCCTGGAGCGGCGTGGCGACGCGGTCGCCGAGATCGGTCAGCGGCGCGCCGCGCCCGAGCGCCTTCTCGATGGCTCGCGCCAGGTCGCGCGCCCGCGCCCCCACGACCCGTTCGGTGCGCCGCAGCCCGCGCCCGATCTCCACCGCCAGCGCCATGTCCTCGGCGCGGGGCGCGCCGGCGCGCACGTGCCTCACGATCCGCTCGAGCGCGTCGGCCGTCTCCAGGGCCAGCGCGCGGCTCATGGCCTTGCCCTCCTCCATCCACTCCGGCCGCAGCGCCTCGGGGTGGAAGTGGCGGCACACCTCGACGTCGAAGCGCGTGCCCATGATGCGGTTGGCCAGCGCGTCGTCGCCGAAATTGCGGGCGCGGAAGGCGTCCATGGTCACGGCGAAGGCGCGCTCCATCTCCTCGCTCGCCAGCGTGTAGTCGTGCTGCAGCCAGTCGCCGCGCGCGCGCCCCTCGGCCTGCATGCGCTCGAGCAGCGGCGTGCCGGCGTAGAGCTCCACGCGCCCGAAGTTGAACGGGAACTCCGGCGCGAACCGCATGAAGGCCACGTTGCGCTCGACGTCGTCGAGCGTGGTGTCGGGATCGAAGAGCAGGACGTTGAAGCAGGTGTAGAGGTCGAGCGCCCGCGCCAGCTCGATGGCGCGATGGTTCTGGCTCGACTTCGCCCAGCGCCGCAGGGTGAGCAGTCCCTGATCGGCGTCGGTCTCCACGCCCACGTAGCAGCGGATGCACTTCAGGCGCCGCTGCAGGATCCCGAACACCTCCGGGTCCACGTCGGTGGGCCGCGCCTTCACCACGGTGGCAAAGGGTCCGATCCGGCGGCGCTCGAGCGCGTCGGCCAGCGCGGCGAAGCGCGCCGCGTTCCTGCGGTGCCCGGGGACGAAGAAGTTGTCGTCGTGGAAGACGAAGACGTCGACCCCGCGCTCGCGCTGCATCGCCACCATCTCGTCGGCGACGTCGTCGACCTCGCGCACGCGGTAGCGCTTGCCCGGGAGGCTCTGCTCGTGCCAGGCCGCGATGCAGCAGAAGCTGCAGTTGGCATAGCAGCCGCGGCTCGACACCAGCGGCGCGATGCCGTGGCCGAAGCACGACGCGGGCGCGCCGCGGCGGTCGGGCCAGGGCAGCGTGGCCAGGTCGGGCAGCGGAGGGTGCGCGGTGTCGACCACGACGCCGTCGTCGGTGCGGAGGGCCAGCCCCGCGATCCCCGACAGCGGCGCCCCTCGCTCGACGGCGTCGACCAGCGCGACCAGCGTGAGCTCCGCCTCCTGGCGGCACACCGAATCGACCTCGGGGAACTCGCGCAGGATGTCGCCGCGCGCGAACGTCCCGAAGTGCCCGCCGACCGTGACGTGCCCGCGGTAGCCGAGCTGCTTCAGCGCCACCGCCAGGGCCAGGAAGTCGCGCGCGCGCCACTGGAACGCCAGCGAGATGCCCACCAGCGCCGGCGGCTCCGGCGCGCCGAGGATGGCCCCGAGCACGCCGCCGAAGTCTCCCTCGCCGTTGAAGGCCACGATGTCGCTCGCGACCCCCGCCCGCGCCAGCGACGACGCGCAGTAGCGCAGGCTCAGGTTCTCCTCGATCTCCGGGCCCACGAGGACGACGCGCGGCATGCCGTCATCGTACGCACGAGCCCCGGCGGGGATCTACGGACGGGTCTCGGGGAAGACCAGCACGAAGCTGCGCTCTCCGGTGTGGAAGAGCGTCGCCTTGCCGCCGAGCGTCGCGCGATCGTAGTGGGCCACCCACGGCATCGCGCGCCACGTGTCGTCGTCCACGATGAACTCCGGCACGACGAGGTCGACCGCCACCAGGCGCCCCTTCACGCGGGCGTCGAGCGCCGGCGCGTAGCTCCAGCGCGCCTGGTCGGCCGGTGGCGCCAGGTCGTTGTGCAGCATGCCGCCGTAGACCACCACCGTCTTGCCGGCGTCGGCGTCGGAGCGCGCGTCGCGGTCGATGAGGCGCCCCGCCTGCGCGGTGGTGAGGCGCGCGATCATGTCGAGCGACGCCTCGATGGCGTCCGCCCCCGCGTCGCGGATCCCGTCGAGGTCGGCGCACGACGGTCGCAGCATGTCGGGCACGATGCGAAGGGCGTGCGCGCGCTCGCCCATGAGCAGGTACTCGTTCTGGTTGGTCGGGGCCTGCTGCGACGTGGCGGGCGCCTGCTTCTTGCGCACGTCGGCCGCGGCGTCGGCGCAGCCTGTGGGCGGCATCATCAGCTCGACGAGCAGGTCCGAGGCCCGTCCGGCGAGGAGCGGCAGCAGGTCCTCGGTGAACCTCCTCGCCGCGGAGGCGGCGGTCGCCCCCTTCGGCGCGTGCGCCTCGCCGACGGCGATGACGAGCGGGTCCCCGCGCACCGCCGCGACGAACGCGTCCTTCGCCGACTCGTACTGCGCGCACTCGAGCGCCCCGCAAGGGATCGCGGGCGCGGGCGCGGGCGCAGACGCGGACGCAGGCGCAGGCGCGGGCGCGGGCGCGGGCGCGGGCGCGGGCGCGGGCGCGGGCGCGGAACGGTCGCACCCGAAGAACACCACCGCCACCGCAACCACCGCGACCCGGCGCATCGACCCGCGAGTCTATCCGCTCGCCGAGCGCTTCACCGCCTCGATCAGCTCCTCCGGCGGTGCGTCGCGCGATCGCACGTCGAACCGCACCACTCCGAGCTCCCCGAGAAGCCCGCGCGCCCGCGCCGGATCCGCGCTCCGCGCCACCACCGCGGCCGCGGGCCGCTCCCGCGCCAGCTTCTCCACCACCGCGTGCGCCGCCGGGTGCTGCGCGTCGATGATCGCCGCGTCGATGGGCTCGGGCGCCGCCAGCGCGCTCGCCAGATCCTCGGGCGAGTCGACCAGCGTGACGTCCCACTTCGCGCGCAGCAGGGCGCGCGCGAGCGTGGTGCGTCCCACCCGATCGGCGTCGACCAGCAGCACGCCGAGGCGGGGCCGCTGGCGCGACGACGGCGGCGCACGCACCGCGATGCGCGCCACCGGGCGCGGCATCGACGCCGGCGGCACCGACCCCTGGATCTCCGAGGCGCTGGCAGGATCCAGCTGCACGATCAGGTCGTCGAGCAGCGCCATGGTGAGGCGGGGCCCGATGTGGTCGCTCAGCGGCATGAGCAGATGCGCGCGCGCGAAGGCCACGATCTCGGGCCCCGCGTGAGGTAGCTCGTCGCGGTCCGCCAGGGCCAGCGCCTGCACGACGGCGGCGGCGGCGGACGCAGGGGAGCCGAGCGCCATCTCCAGCAGCGACAGCAGAGTCCGCTGCGCGGGCGATGACGTGACGGCGATCGTATCGTGCGAGCCCCCCGCGGCCTCGAAGGCCACATCTGGCTTGCGCGTGACGCTCAATGTCCCTCGCTTGCAATGAGGCGGGCACTCCCGAATGCAGGGGAGCCCCGACATCACCATAGCGTGCGGGCGCGACCGGGACCGCCTCCGTGGCTTGCGGTGGGCAAAGACGGTCCTATCCTCTCCCACCATGACCACAGAGGCCGACCACGTCGCTGCTGCTCCGCAGGCCGCACCCGAAGACTCCGCCGAGGCGACGCTGAAGAAGATGCAGGAGGCGCACCGCAAGAGCGCCGCGCCCAGCTACGAGGAGCGCATCAAGTCGCTCGACAAGCTCGAACGGGCGCTCCTCGCGCGCAAGAACGCCATCGCCGAGGCCATCTCGCGCGACTTCGGCAACCGGTCGAAGCACGAGAGCATGGTCTCCGAGGTGTTCCTGGTGGTGGGCGCCATCAAGCACGCCAAGGCGCACCTGCGCGACTGGATGGAGCCCGAGGAGCGCGAGGTCGGCTGGGTGTTCCTGCCCGCCGGCGTCGAGCTGCGCCCGCAGCCGGTGGGCGTGGTGGGCATCATCTCGCCCTGGAACTACCCGGTGCAGCTCGCGCTCTCGCCGCTGGTGGGCGTCCTCGCCGCCGGCAACCGCGCCATCATCAAGCCCAGCGAGCTCGTGCCGGAGACCGCGGCGCTCCTGCGCGATCTCGTCGCGGAGACGTTCCCCGCCGACCAGGTGGCGGTCATCACCGGCGGCCCCGAGGTGGGCGAGGCCTTCTCGCACCTGCCGTTCGACCACCTGGTGTTCACGGGCTCGACGCGCGTCGGCAAGATGGTGATGCGGGCCGCGAGCGACAACCTGGTGCCGGTCACTCTGGAGCTCGGAGGAAAGTCGCCGACCATCGTCGGGCCCGACTTCTCGGTGCGCACCGCCGCCGAACGCATCATGGCGGGCAAGCTGTTCAACGCGGGGCAGACCTGCATCGCGCCCGACTACGTGATGGTCCCCGCCGGCACGCGCGACGCCTTCGTCGAGGCGTGCAGGACGGCGGCGGCGAAGATGTACCCGACGCTGGAGAAGAACCCGGACTACACGGCCATCGTCAACGACAAGCACTACGCACGGCTGCAGTCGTACGTGCAGGACGCCACGACGCGCGGCGCACGCGTGGTCGAGCTCAACCCCGCCGGCGAGCCGCTGGAGGGGTCGCCGTCGCGCAAGATGGCGCCGACGCTGGTGCTCGACCCGACCGAGGAGATGCTCGTCCTCAAGGAGGAGATCTTCGGGCCGATCCTGCCGGTGCTCACGTACCAGAAGATCGACGAGGCCATCGCCTACGTGAACGATCACCCGCGGCCCCTGGCGCTCTACTACTTCAGCCACGACAAGGGGACGACCGAGCGCGTGCTCACCGAGACCATCTCCGGCGGCGTGACCCTCAACGAGACGATGCTGCACGTGACGCAGGACGACCTGCCGTTCGGCGGCGTCGGCCCGAGCGGCATGGGGCACTACCACGCGCGCGAGGGGTTCGACTCGTTCACCAAGAAGAAGCCCGTGTTCCGGCAGGCGCGCATCAACACGACGGGGATGCTCCGGCCGCCGTACGGCAAGACGGTCGATCGCCTGCTCAAGTTCCTGCTTTCCTGAGCGCGCCAGTTGCAGGGGAACGTCACGGAACGCGGCGCGCGACGAGCCGCATCTTCATGCCGCCTCTCGGCACCAGCGTGATCCGCGGCTGCGGCACGACGCTCCCACCTCTGCGCCCTGGCGCCAGCTCGAACCGCCACCGCCGCGCGAGCGTCGCCAGCACCAGGCGCGCCTCCATCATCGCGAAGACCTTGCCGATGCACGCGCGCGGGCCGGCGCCGAAGGGCAGGTGCGCCAGCTTCGGACGCTTCGCCTCCTCGTCGGGCGTGAAGCGCTCGGGCCGGAAGGCGTCGGGCTCCGGATAGAAGCGCGGATCGCGGTGGGTCATGTAGATCCAGAGGATCACCTCGCTGCCGGCGGGCACCGCGTACGGCCCGATGGCGGTGTCCTCGTGGGCGCGCCGCGCCATGCTGTAGACGGGCGGGTAGAGGCGCATCGACTCGTGGATGACCTGCTCGGTGTACGGCAGCCTCGCCAGGTCCTCGTAGGTGGGATCGCGGTCGCCGAGGACGTGGTCGAGCTCCTCGTGCAGCGCGCGCTCGGCACGCGGGTTCCGCGAGAGCAGGTACAGCGTCCAGGTGAGCGCGTGCGACGTCGTCTCGTGACCGGCGAGGAAGAGCGTCACCAGCTGGTCGCGCAGCTCCTTCTCGCCGAGGCGACCGCCGTCGCCCTCGTCGTCGACGGCGTCGACCAGCATCTGGAGCAGGTCCGGCTCGCGGGCGGGGCTCGCGCGGCGCGCGGCGATGATGCCGTAGGTCATGGCGTCGAGCGCGTCGAGGGCGCCTTCGAGCTTGCGGCGCTGCGGCGACGGCATCCACGCCGGCAGCACGTCGGGCCGCACCAGCGACGTCTGGAAGACGCGCATCGCGTGGCCCACCACGTCGATGTGTCGCGCCGGCACGTCGTGCCCGAAGAGCGTGCGGCTGACGACACGCAGCGTGAGCTCCATCATCTCGCGGCTGATGTCGCGCACCTCGCCGTCGCGCCACGCGCCCTCTGCATCGCCTGCACCGGCTGCGCGCGCGGCCTCCTGCACCATCACGCCCGCGTAGCCCGCCAGGCGCGCGCTCGAGAAGGCGGGCTGCACCATGCGGCGCTGCCGCTTCCACGTGTCGCCGTCGGTGGTGAGCAAGCCGTCGCCGAGGACGAGCGACAGGCGCGCGAAGGCGCTGTGCGTCTTGTGGAAGGACGACGCGCGCGTGACGAGCACCTCGCGCAGGTGGTCGGGGTGGCGGATGACGTAGAGCCCGGTGCCGGCGCTGGGCGCGTAGTAGATGTCGCCGTAGCGGTCGAAGCGGCGGGCGACGAAGCCGATGGGATCGAGGAGGAAGCCGGTGAAGTAGCGGGCGTGGGCGAGGAGGGAGTCGCGGGGCGGGGGGCCGGGGGGGCGCGCGGGGGTGGGCGCGGGCGCGGGCGCGGATGCGGGCGCGGGCGCGGTCGCGGGCGCCGTCATGGGGACGGAATTGGTCACGGAAGAACGATGATGGCACGCTCGCGGTGGTTGCGGCAGGCGCGCGCCTTTGTAGGCTGGCGTCGATGTCCCCCGGACCGCGCTGGCTCTATCTCCACGGCTTCGCGTCGAGCCCGCAGTCGAACAAGGCGCGTGCGCTCGCCGCCCACTACGCCGCGCGCGGCGTCGACCTCGAGCGCCTCGATCTGCGCCGGCCGTCGCTCGAGCACCTCCGGCTGTCGGCCATCGTGGAGCACGTCCGCGAGCGGATCGGCGGCGAGCGCGATCGCGCGGTGCTCATCGGCTCGAGCCTGGGGGGCCTCTCGGCGTGCCGCGTGGCCGAGGCGGACGCACGCGTGTGCGCGCTCGTCCTGATGGCGCCGGCGTTCCGGCTGGCCGACGGGTGGCGCGCGCGGCTCGGCGACGACGGCTGGGAGCAGTGGCGCACGCGCGGCTGGCTGGAGACGCACGACCACGCCACCGGGCGCCCGGCGCGCGTCGACTTCGGGTTCGTCGAGGAGATCGCGCGCATCGACGCCCTCGACGGGGGCCTGCCCGACGTCCGCGTGCCGACCCTCATCGTCCACGGCGTGCGCGACGAGACGGTCGGCGTCGAGCGGTCGCGCGAGTTCGCGCGCGGTAAGCGCCACGTCCGCCTGGTCGAGGTCGACGACGGGCACGATCTCGCCGCGTCGCTCGGGCGCATCACCGGCGAGGCGGACGCGTTCCTCGCCGGGCTGCTCGGCGGCGGGTGATCACTTCTTGTCGTCCTTGCCTCGCAGCGCGCGGTCGCGCGTGGCCTTGACGGCGGGGGCGTCGTCCCCGGCCGGATCGAGGGCGCGCGCGCGGTCGAGGTAGGCGAGGCAGTCGTCCCACCTCTTCGCGTCGCACGCGACGGTTGCCTTCAGCCGAAGGTCGGCCGCGGCGACCAGATCGGGCACGACCGAGTCGACCGGGGCGGGGACGGACGGAGGCGGCTCGGGCGAGGGCGGCGGGGGCGCGGGCGGCGGTCGCAGCGCCGCGTAGAGCAGGCCGCCACCGACGGTCACCGTCGCGGCGGCGGCGAGCCAGAAGACGACGGGGCGCCGGCGATCGGGAAGGACGACCGGCTCTTGCGGAACGGCGAACGCGGCCTCGGGCTCGGTCGCGGTCGCGGTCGCGGGCGCGGGCGCGGGCGCGGGCGCGGGCGCGGGCGCGGGCAGTTCTCCCCTTTCCAGCGCCTCCAGGAACGCGTTCGCCGTCGCGCGCTCGGCGGCCACGTCGAAGCCGGCCGCGGCGAGCTCCTTCTCCGCCTGCTCCACGCTCACGCTCGCGGCGCGCTCGATCTCTTCCTCGCCCGCCTCGTCGACGAGCTTCTGCCACACTTCCTTCGGGGTGCGCTTGGACATCACGCGTCCTCCTCATTGTCCTTCACGCCGCGCTGCGCGGCGAGCAATCGATCCGTGTGCCTCTTGCGCCGATCGGTCGCGCGGTAGAACTCCTTCACGTCGCGACGGCTCAGGCGGGCCATCTCGGCGGGCTCTTCGATCCCCTGGAGCTGGTAGTTGATCCACAGGAGGTTCACCTCGTCCTTCGCCTTCAGGAAGCTGGCGCGCAGGCTCTCGAGCTCTGCCAGTTCGGCCGAGTGCTCGCGGTGCTTGCGCCGAAGCGCCGCCGCCTTGCCCTCGGGGCCCACCGCCTCCTCCTCCCGCAGGTACATTTCTGCGGCCCTCTCTGCCGCCTTGCTCGCCTCGAGCTCGTGCGTCCACACGCTCCAGACCATGCGGCACATGCGCTTCTTCAGCGGACAGTCGTGTGGATCCCAGCCCCACTGCAGCAGGCGCGCGTCCACTCGCCCCACCAGATCCTGCGCGGCCTGCAGGCTCCCCGTCCTCGAGGACGCGAATCGCAGCGCCGCCATCCTCGCGCCGACGTAGTCGTGCGCCCGCAATAGCGCCGCGAGGTCCGCCTTCTCCTGGTCGGTCAACGGTCGACCGAGCCTCTCGGTCCCCGGAAATGCCGTCATCGGTATGGATTTGCTCTCGCTCACTCGTCCCTCCCGGTTCCCGATGCGCGATGCGGATCAGTACAGAAGACGGGCGCCGGGAAGCGCCGCCCCACTCTCCCGCGGGCGGCGCTTCCCGGTCCCTGATCAGGCGCTGTGAGCGCCTACGAGGTGACGACTACTTCGTGGCGGTGCCCGCGGGAACGGGCGTGCCAGGAGTAGCCACCACCGGCTGTGCGGACGGCGCAGGCCCAGGCGTCGGGCTGATGATGGGGGTCACGGTGATCCCCGTCACGTCGCCCTTGACGAGGAGCTTCTGCTTCTTGCTCTTCGTCCCACGCGCGACGCGCGTGGCCTTGGCCTTCGCCGCGGCGGCCGCCTTCTGCTCGGCGGTCTTCGGGGCTCGCGCCTTGGGGGGCGTGAGTCCGAAGTCCGCGAGCGTCTGGGTCGCGCCGACGTACGTCGTGAGGATGAAGCGCTTGTACAGCAGGAGGACAGGGTCCACCTTCGCTTCGACTCCCCGCGTCGCCGCCACCGCGTCCTTGGCGCTAGCTTGCGCGGCGTTCATCGCCGTCAGCGCGTCGATCAGGCTCTTGAAGAGCTGAACGAGCGCCGCCGTGGTGTACGCCGTGTTCCCGAGCGTGAACGATCCGTTCGGGAAGTGCTTCTCCGTGCCGGCGATGAGCGCCTGCAGGAGCGCCAAGACGGTTGCCTTGGAGACCTTCGGTGAGGAACTGGTCATGTGTTTCTTCTCCTTTCCGAGGGCGCACATCGCCGGGATGGCGACCCGCGCAGGAGCAGGGGCTCCGGGCGGGGGTGCGTTCGTTTCTTGTTCCACTCACAGACGCAGTCCGGCGGGACGGGGCGATTCCGCGCCGGAAGGGAAGAAATCGACATGGGGCGCGACGAATGCGCGTAAGTGTGCGGAAGGACGAGTCGCGGAGGACTTGGCTCCCGGGGAGTCGAAGGGCGATTCGGCCCTGATGGACGCTGAGACGCTTGGGGGCTCGCTGCTGAGCGGCAAGACGCGCGAGTGGGTCCTGATCTGCACGCGCGATGGCCGCGTGCTGAGGGTGCTCCCGGAGAAGGATTCGCGCATGGCCCCGATGCCGTACGCGGTGGCCGACGACTGGTGCCAGAGGGGCGCCATCATCTCGAGGTTGTCGTGGAGGAGCGGGATGTTCCTGGTCGGTAAACCGAGTTCGTCGGAAACATCGTCTGGAGGGCCTGAAGCGTGCGCAAGGGATCGTCGCTCTTTTTACGCCCGACGAGTACGCGGGCCTGTTCCCGAGGTTCCGCGGCGACTCGACGATGCCGCGTCCGTACCAGCCGTATTCGCGGACTGGTGAGGGCGACCCCGGCTGCGTGCGCGCGCCCGCCCACATCGCGGATCCCACCGCTTTCCCGCTCGGGGACCCTCCCCCGACCCAGTAGCGCACGCCCCCTTCGCTCGGGGGCGCTCCCCCAACGCGGTAGCGCACGCCCCTTCCCTTGGGGGCGCTCCCCCAACGCAGTAGCGCACGCCCCCTTCGCTTGGGGGCGCTCCCCCAACGCAGTAGCGCACGCCCTCCTCGCTTGGGGGCGCCCCGCGAAGGCTGTAGCGCCCGTCCCTAGGGTTCGATCGCGCGCTCCCTTCTCGCGAGCCAGCCCGCTCCTCGCTCCATCCCACATTCCCGTGGCCGAAGCGGCGATGCTCTCGTCGCCCCATCACGGCCGCGTCTCTCGGAAGCCCGCGCCCCGTCGACGATAGCTCCTCGCCGCGTCACCCCCACTGCCGCATCGCGTGCGGCAGGCTCTGCGGACAGAGCTGGAGGTACGCGTTGACCGCGACGATCCTCGGGACGTTCTGCAGACCGCCGTCCATCGACCGGGCGGCGGTGACGAGCTGCGCGACGGCGGTGCCGACGTCGCCGGTCTTCTCGTACGCGTTGGCGCGCAGGACGTCGATCATGAGGCGCGAGGGCGAGGCGGTCGGGATGCTGCCCGGCGCGGGGCCGAGCGCGGCGAGCACGTTGCGAAAGTCGTTGAACAGGGTGGCCAGAGCCGCGAACGTCACGCGATAGGCCGTGTCGGCCTGCAGATCCGGCGTGCTCGGATCACAGGCGGCGAACCAGGTCCGGGCCGACTGCATGTCGCCCGACTCCGCCGCGGCGCGGGCCAGCTGGCAACGGATCACCTGCTTCTGGGCCGGCTCGCGGAGCGCGTCGAGCGTGCTCTCGAGCAGCGCCCGCCGGCGAGGGGGGTCGTTCGCCCCGCCGAAGTAGCTCGACAGCGACCCGTTCATGAGGACGGCGAACTCGCCGGCGGAGAAGTCGCCGGCGCTGGCCCGCTGGCAGTACGAGCGCCAGATGGTGAGCGCGGCCCCGACGCGGTCGGGAGTGAGCGGGCCCGCACGCAGCACCTCCGTCATCTCCGGCGGGAGCTGCTTCGCGCCGAAGGAGGCGGCCTGCGACCACAGGCCCTGATAGCGCTCCGCCTCCGTGAGCGCGGGGCCGGCGCGCTGGATGGTGACGTCGTCGCGCGCTACCACCGCGAGCGGCGCGTGGCAGTACGCGCACTGGGTCTGCCCTCCCTGCCGCGGCAGCTGGACCGGCGCACCGCACTGCGGGCAGGTGACGATGCGGACGTCCGTCGAGTAGGCGCTCACCGGCTGACGCTATCGGAGCGGGCCGGGGGTGTCACCGGGTGCGCCGGCCGGGCGAGCCCCCGTCGATCCCGCCGGCGCGGCTTGACGCGACGCGCGCGTCGGTGGTCGCCTGAACCCGCTCATGGCGAACGGAACACGCGCACCTGCCGTCGCCAAGGGCGAGGATCACGCTGCGCAGGCGTCGCGCGCACGGTCGACGGCGGCAACCGTGCCCGCCGCGTCCGACGATCTGCTGCTCATGGCCGGCGCGCTGGGAAACATGGAGATGCAGCGGCTGCGCAAGTCGCTCGGCATTCAGGCGGCGGCGAGCGTCAGCGCGCCCGAGGACGACGCGGAGGTCGAGGCGAGGCAGGTCGCGAGTCGCGTCATGCGCGCACCGGGGGCAGCGGCGTCGGGCACGTCGACCCCGTGCCCGGCGTGCGCGTCCGGCGGGGGGACGTGTCCGAAATGTGCCGAGGAGTCGAAGGTGATGCGCGCGCCGGACCGCGGTGGGCACGGTCCGCCGTCTCCGCCTTCGAACCTCTCGAGACGCATCGGCCCCGGGACGCCCATCGCCAGCGGCGTGCGCGAGTTCTTCGAGCCACGCTTCGGCCGCGACTTCGGGGCGGTTCGCGTCCACGAAGGCGCCGACGCGGCGTCGACCGCCGCCGCCGTCCACGCACGCGCGTTCACGGTGGGGTCGCGCGTCGTGCTCGGGCGCGGCGCGGGCTCGGCGCAGCATCCGGACCTGGGACTGTTCGCCCACGAGCTCGCGCACGTCGCGCAGCAAGGGTTCGCGCCGCCGCTCGAGGGGGCGCTCCCGGAGCCGATTCGCGTCGAGCCGGACGCCCACACGGTGCATCGCGACCCGACCCCCGATCCCGGCAAGTATCCCGACGACAAGCTCGCCAAGCTGGTCGAAGAAGACGCGATCGACTTGCTGACCCTCGTCGAAGGGATGGGGGGGTTGAAGTCGCTCGAAGCGCACCAGCCGGAGTCCTTCAAGCGGATACGGGAGAAGCTCGCGGCGAAGTTCGGAGAGGACGCCGTCTCCGTCGCCTACGACAACGACGAACGCATCATGAAGGTCGTGCTCGGGGGCCACGAGATCTACGCGCGATTGGTCGCGCTGGAGGACGACTTCTGGCCGGCGGGGCAGCAGCCGACGCCGGACCAGATGGCTGCGTGGGAAGAGGTGCGGAAGGTCGCCGACGAATACGATCACCTGAGCTACCCGGACCTCTTCAAGCGCATCGCGAAGGAGGGACCCTCGGTTCTCGACGCGCCGGAGACGTTCCTCGCGGCCGACCACGACGAGCTCGTGGCTGCGGTGAAGGAGCAGGCCGAGAAGGCGCAGGCCAAGGCGGCGGAGTCGGAGGCCAACCGCGCGGAGTGGACCGCCACCGGGGCCCAGGGGATCGGCCGGGAGGTCGCCTCCCGCGAGAACATCCTCTGGTGGAACCAGACGCTCTTCACCGCGTACGTCCTCGACCCGGGGCAGGGCTCGCCGACGGAGGCAGAGGCGATCGCATGGGCACGCATCTCCGGTCGGTCGAGCGCCGTCCTCAAGATCGGCGATCGCTTCTACGCCTACGCGCTGAACGGTCAGTTCTCGTTCTCCAGCAGCTTCCTGGTCCCCAGCTGGGAGGAGGGGCGGTCGACGCTCGTGCCCGCCCCCCGTGGGACCCCGGCGACCTTGATCACGAGCGACGGCTACGTCCTCCGGCCGTCCTCGGCGATCCGGTACCGCGGGGGGGCGCAGACGCAGGATCCGGAGTCGTACGCGAGGGGCACGGCGACCTTGCTCGGAAAGACCGACTCGCTCAGCGACGAGCAGGCGCTCGCGCTGTTCAAGACGGCCACGCTCGATTTGCTGATGCTGCACCTCGCGGCGGCGCAGAGGCGGCTGAAGGACGAGCTCTCGGGCATCGGGCTCTCCGACGAGTCCAAGACGGACTACGGGGGGGAGGTCAAGCGCCGGGCCGAACAGCTGCGCGGCGAGCTGGCGCGAGCGACCGGTCTGATCAACAAGGCCGAGCTGACCGAGGACGACGAGCTCGACTTGATGGACTCGCTCGAGACCATCGGGCGCATCCAGTCGAAGTACCCCGGGGCCGCGCTGATGGTGAAGAGCAACCGCGATCCGGCCTCGACCGAGCCCGTGAAAGAGGGGGACATCGAGAACGCGTCGGCGGGGAAGAGCGACCTCGAGGTCGCCGCGGACGTCACCAAGGAGTTCGGGGAACGGCTCGAGCACATCGACCTCATCCGGCGTCACTTCTACGGCGACATCGACGCCACGCTGTCCCTCGGCCCCCTGCACCCGGCCATCCTCCCGTTCTTCAGCACCAGCCAGCAGATCGCCATTCGCATCGCGATCGGGGAGCACACGATCGCCGAGGTCGCCGGCATGCTCGGGATCGGGCTTCTCGAGCTGCTCCTCGTCATCGGCGGCGGGCTGGTCGGCGGCCCCGTCGGGGCAGGCCTCGCTGCCGGCGGCGTCGGCCTCGGCGTGATGCAAGCGGGGCAGCAGCTCGACGAAGCGGAGCGGATGCGCGCGGGCGCGGCGCTCGACGTCCCCGGCGGCTTCGCGCTCAACTCGGAGGAGGCGGCGGCGTCGGCGACCCGCTGGGCCTACATCAGCCTCGCCCTCAGCGTGGTCGACGTGGGGGAGTTCGCGAGCGGCGAACGCATCCTGTCGATCCTCGGGCGCGCCGGGATGAAGGGGCTGCGCGGCGTCGGGTCGGTGCTCGCGGAGGGCGTGGAGTGGGCAGCCAGGAAGCTCGGACTGCCGGCCGACGTCTTGAGCAACCTGACGATGTCGGCGGTCGCGCGGCTTCGCTCGCTCCCGGAGCCGTTGCTCGAGAGGCTGGCGGCCCTGAGCCCCACCCTCCAGCGCATCCTGCTGGGATGCGCATCGCCCTGCAAGGTCGACCTCGTCAAGCTCAGGGCCTACCTCGAGGATCCCGCGCGCGCCGCGGCAGCCAGCGGGAAGGTGCTCGAGACCGCCGACGACGTGCTGAAGGCCATTCCCAAGGAGATGCGCGCCGCCGTCGCGGACAAGCTCAAGAGGCACCCTTCGCTCCTGGCCTTCATTCGCAAGGCGGGCCTGACGGCGGACGACCTGAGCCCGCTCGCCAACGCGGAGATCATGGTCGGGAGGGCCCCCCCGGAGAAGATGTTCACCCGGTATCTCAACGCCGTCGTGCCCGCGAAGGTGAGCGACTGGGCAACCTTCAAGGCCCTCATCGAGGGCGTGGCCGAAGAGTCCGGCGCCGCGGAGATCGGTCAGATCAACGCGATGAAGGGCCCGATGTTCGAGAACTACGGCCGAATGTACAAGTTCCGCCGCGGGGGATTCGGCCGGATCGCCTACGACCGGACGATGATCCCTGCCCTCGAGGCCGCGCGCGAATCCGACGGCTACGTGGCTCGCGGGAAGGAGCTGTGGGACTTCAAGTTCACTCGTGCACCTGTCCCCGCGGATCAAGTCCGCGACTACCGGAGGATCCTCGCATTCGAGGAGGCGAGGGGAGCGGATGCGGAGGTCACGTCCATCAACTATCTGTTCCAGGACCGCGACGCGGCTTTGGCCAATGCCCGTCTGCTGGACGACAGGGGCTTCCGGGTCTGGTACCTCGGGCCTTCCGGGCAGCGCGTTCAGCTGCGTTGGGTCCCGTGACGACGAGCAGGCGAGCTTCCGTCACGCTGAGCTGGAGCGTCATCGGCCACGGCTGCCCGGATTGGAGGGGCTCGGGCTTCGTGGAGCGATGGGTCGCGGGCGCCGTCTCCGCCGGCGTCGTGGGGCGAATGCGGAAGCTCGCCATCGGGTACGACCAAGAGCCCGTCGAGGTGCCGAACCACGAAGTCGCCGACGTGCCGAAGCTGCTGGCGGAGAGGTTCGCGGCCCTGCAGGGCAACGCCGATCTCCGCGCGAGCGGCACGGAGCCGGACACGTGGGAGCTGAGCCTCTCCGTCATGCCCTCGCCGCCGAACCAGTCGTTCATCGGCGATGCGATGCTCCGGTTCGCCCGCGTCCCCGACGAGGGACCCGACTTTTCGAACGGGCTCTGGTCGGCCTTTCGCTCCGTCCACTCGGCGGCGGAC
>DATBQU010000467.1:0-4770 GCA_036560665.1 Polyangiaceae bacterium | reverse complement strand
GGGTGCATGGCCGCCCTCGACGCCGAGCGCTGGATGGCGGTGCACGATCCGCACTGAGGTGGCGCGGCGATTGCTCCGTGCGACTTCCGGATGCAGGCGTCGGCTTCTCGATCACGCTCCACACGCGCGGATACGACGGGCTGCGATGAGCTGCGGCGCAGACTGGCGCACCGGGGAACGCGAAAACGCGGGCGATCCACGCGGTGACGGCGCGGCACGCTCGCTGCTTCCGGCGCGCGCATGATCCGACGCCCCCTGGTCTCGTCTCTCCTCGTCCTGGCCCTCGCGTCCTGCGGCGGTGCGACCACGACGGCATCTTCCACGGGCGACGCCGCGACCGCTGGCGATGACTACTCGGGCGGCGATGCGGCGACCGGCGGTGACGTGGCGCAGGACGAGGCGGGCGAGGCGGGCGGCGGTGACTCCGGCCTCGAGGGCGGCGATGCGGGTGGACTCTGCCACCTCGATCCGCCGGGCAGCCTCTTCACGTTCCACGTTCACAACGGCGGCTCGGCCACGCTCTCGCTCGCGTACGGGTGCGGCGGGGCGCTGCCCATCGTGCTGCCCACGTCGCAGGGCGTGCTCGGCATCGGCCCCGGCCCCGCCGACACGTGCGAGTTCACCTGCGAGGAGGTCTACGCCGGGACCGCTGGCCAGAGCTGCTCGGACTGCGGACCCGGCTACGGCGCGCCGCTGGCGCCGGGAGCGACCGTGGACATCGCCTGGGATCGGCGCGTCTACACCGAGATCCACCCCGACACGCAATGCGTGGCGAGCGGCCAGCCGTGCGCCATGGGGATGGCGGTGCCCGCGGCAGCGGCGCAGAAGGGGACGATCACGGTGTGCACCGGCACGTCCCTGGGCTCCGGCTACTGCTCGACCAGCGAGGACGTGCCCTTCACGCTCGACACGACGGGCAGCGCGGGGACCATCGAGGTGAAGTAGGCTCGACCAGCAGGCGACGGCCGGTCACCCGTGATCGCGTCAGCGTGACCGCGCCGCGGTCGAGCGCGCGAGCACCTTGCGAATCCGGGTGCGGAGGACGAAGGCGGCGCGTCGCCAGAACGGCCGGAGGTATGCCGCCTGGAGGAGCACGCCGAGCGCGATGAGCACTGCCCGCACGCCCTCGGTCCGCCGGTACAGCTGCTCCACGTCGAACGGCACCGTGGGATCGGGGGTGTGGATGTCCTTGTAGAAGATGTCGAACGCGAGCGTCACGCCGAGCTCGTTCAGGATGAGCGCCACCGCGATCCCGTACGCCAGGGCGATCCCGCGCCGCCAGCCAGGACGGAACGTCAGCAGCGACGCCGCCGCGCTGACGCCGAGCAGCGCGAACCCGGTCGTGTACGCGGCGCGCAGGATGTCGAAGGGGGCGAACGACGTCCGGAAGCTCAGGTAGACCGCGAGTCGCACGAACCCGAGGGCGCCGACGAAGCCGACGAAGGTGAGGAAGGCGAGGTCCTTGCGGTGGCCCACCACCAGCTCCCGCCACGCCCGGCCGATCGAGCCCCGCGACGCCTTCACGTCGGCCTTCGCCGCCGCCGTCTGGGCGGCCCGCGCCGAGGGAGCGGCAAGCAGCGCGTCGATGGCACGCTCGGCTCCGGCGAGGCGCGCGGCCATCATCCTCACCAGCGCCACCGCCACCTGCGGGCGGCGCTCGCGCAGGGCGTCGAACACGTCGTCGGGCACCACCAGCGCCTCCACCGCGTCGAGCGCGAGCACCGTCGCCGAGCGCAGCTCGCCGGTGAGCGACGACATCTCGCCGAAGGCGCTGCCCGGCCCCATGCGCCCCAGCACCTCCTTCTCGCCTCGCCGGGAATGGAGGCACACCTCCGCCTCCCCGCGCAGGACGATGAACACGTCGGCTCCGGACTCGAGCTCGCTCACGATGCGCGCGCCCTTGGTCCAGCGCGCCCGACGGCTCCGCGCTGCCATCTCGCGCAGCGTCTCGTCGTCGAGGGCCGCCAGGAACGGGACGCGGCGCACCATGCCCAGCTCGTCCTGGTCGAGCTCCTTCAACGCGCCCCCCGCGCGGCGAGCCACATGCGCCGCATCAGCGCGCTCCAGAAGCGCCGGAACCACACCAGCTGCACCAGCGTCGCCGCGGCGACGGCGGCCGCCACCAGGCTCGCCGTCTGCGCGTACTCCGGATCGAGGTTCCAGAAGAGCGCGAACTCGTCGAAGACGAGGCCGCACCCGATCCCGAAGACGGCCGCCAGCACGCGCAGGGCGCGCCGTCCCAGCGGGGCGAGCGCGGCGAGGCCGGACAGGCCGATGAGCACGAGGCCGTAGTTGAAGTGGTGCACGTGCATCGGGTTCGGGTCGTTGGGGTCCTTCACCAGGGCGAACAGCTGATGCTCCAGGTGAAAGTGCAGGATGAGGAACACCGTGAGCCGCGCGAAGGCGAGCGACACCACGAAGCCGACCAGCATCCAGAAGGGCGGCTCGGCCCCCTGCTGCACCACCAGGCGCCGGAAGAGCGCGCGCGGACCGGTGCGTACCACCCGCGCTCCTCGGCGGGACAGCGCGCGCCGGCGCTCTTCCACCGCCTCGCGCAGCTCCTCGTCCGGGAGACCCTCGGCGTGGAGCTCGAGCAGCTGCCGCGCCACGTCCTGCCGCGACCGCAGCTCGCTCGCGAGCTCCCGTGCCAGGGGCAGGCCTGCCGCCGGGAAGTCGTCCAGCGCTGCGTCGAGCCCGGCGCGGTCGATGGTCGCCAGCAGCGCGCCGTCCCCGGCGGCGGTCACCCGCACGCGGTGCAGGATGCCGCTCAGCAGCGCCACGTCCCCGTGGCGGTCGCCCGGCTCGAGCTCCGAGCGCAGGGTGCCGGCCGGGGAGTCGACCTCGACGGCGATGTGGCCCCGGACGGCGACGAGCATCCGGGCCGCCTCCGGGGTGGCCTCGAAGGCGCGCGCCTCGCCGGCCGCCAGCGTCTCGACGCGAAAACGCCGCGCCAGACGGCCGATCTCGTCGGCGCGGAGGCCTTCGAAGAGCGACAGCTGCGCCAGGACGTCCTCCAGGGCCTGCATCGAACGGCGATCGTAGCGAAGGGGGAGCACGGGCGGGTAGCCTTCGCTCATGACGACCGATCGCGTCCTCGTGGTGGGCGCCGGGCCGGTGGGGCTGGCGACGGCGTGCGACCTTCTCGGGCGCGGCGTGCCGGTGCGCATGGTCGACATGACCGAGGCCCCCACCGACAGGTCGAAGGCCCTGGCGATCCACGCGCGGACGCTGGAGGCGCTCGACTCGATGGGCCTGGTGGAGCGGTTCCTGGCCGTGGGGCGCAAGCTGCACGGGGTGAACGCCTACGCGGACGGCAAGCGGATCGTCCACGTCGATCTGCACGACGTCGACTCGCCCTTCGCGTTCGTGCTCTCGCTGCCGCAGAGCGAGTCGGAGCGGCTGCTGGCGGAGCGGCTGGTGGAGCTCGGCGGCCGCGTGGAGCGGGGCGTGAAGCTGACCGCGCTGGCGCAGGACGCCGACGGCGTGAACGTGACGCTGGCACACCCGGGCGGGCGGCAGGAGGAGGCGCGGGTGGCCTGGGTCGTGGGGTGCGACGGCGCTCACAGCGCGGTGCGCAAGGCGCTGAGGCTGCCCTTCGAGGGAATCCCCTACGAGGAGGCCTTCGTCCTGGCCGACCTGTGCATCGCCTGGTCCTTGCCGGAGGACGAGACGCACGCCTTCCTCTCGCCCGGCGGCGTGATCGTGGCGCTGCCCCTGCCGGGCGAGGGCCGCTGGCGGCTCATCAGCGACGTTGGCATCGCGGAGCCGAGCATCGACGACTTCGCGCGTCTGCTGCGGGAGCGCGGCGCGCCGGAGGCCAAGCTCTCCGACGGCGGCTGGATGACGCCCTTCCGCATCCACCGCCGCATCGTGCCGCACTACCGCGTGGGCCGCGCCTTCGTGGCGGGGGACGCCGCTCACATCCACAGCCCCGTGGGCGGGCAGGGGATGAACACCGGGATCCAGGACGGGCTCAACCTCGCGTGGAAGCTCGCGCTGGTGGAGTCGGGAGCGGCGCGGCCCGAGCTGCTCGACTCCTACGACGCCGAGCGGCGCCCCGTCGCGGCATCGACGCTCTTCGCGACGGACCTGGCGACGCGCGCGGTCACCCTGCGTAACCCCATCGCGCGCGAGGTGCGCAACCGGCTGGCGATGGTGATCTCGGGGCTGGAGGTGGTGCAGAAGCGGCTGCTGGCGCAGGCCAGCGAGATCGCCATCGGTTACCGCGACAGCCCCATCGTCGACGAGCACCGGGCCCCGGTGGTCCGCGCCACCGTGGGCAAGCGCGTCGGCGAGCTCCCCACCCTGACCGACTGGCTCGACTTCGGCGGCGCGCCGCATCCGGGCGATCGGGCACCGGACGTGGTGAGCGACGACGGCACCTCGCTCTTCGCCTTGCTACGACACCCGCGCAGCACGTTGCTCCTGTTCGACGGGAGCGCGGCCACGCCCGAGGGGTACGCCAACCTGGCGGCGATCGCGCGCAAGGTGCACGAGCGGTGGGGAAACCATGTCGAGTCGTGGATCGTGGTGCCGCGCAAGGACCGCCCCCCGGAGCTGGCGGGCGAGGAGCGCGTGCTGCTCGACGTACGCGGCGTGATGCACCACCGCTACGGCGCCGGCAGCGAGTGCCTGTACCTGGTGCGCCCCGACGGCTACGTGGGCTTCCGCAGCCAGCCGGCGTCGTCCCGGGCGCTCGAGGAGCACCTGGGGATGATCTACGCGTAGCTAGTTGTCCGGGACGACCACCCCGGTCTGCGCCGGATCGAG
>DATBQU010000466.1:0-17151 GCA_036560665.1 Polyangiaceae bacterium | reverse complement strand
CGCACCTCGACGACTCCGACGACGTGCGTCTCGACGTCGAGGAGTCGATCTCGGACCTGACGTCCGATCCTCCGCAAGGGACCCTCGGGACGGTGAATTTCGTCGAGCGCGGGGCGACGACGACGTTGACCGTGAAGGACGAGCACACCGTCGTCATCGGCGGCCTGGTGCGCGACAAGGTGCTGCACTACGCGAGCAAGGTCCCGCTGCTGGGGGACATCCCCATCCTGGGCGCGCTGTTCCGCTCGACGCACGACACCATCGAGAAGGACAACCTGGTGCTGGTGCTGACGCCGTACATCGTGCGCGACGACGGCGACATGCGCCGGATCTTCGAGCGACGCATGCAGGAGCGGCAGGAGTTCCTCGACCACTACTTCGTCTTCCGCGACGGCCCGGAGCCGGGCTTCAACCCCAGCCCGGGCCACGGCCTGCTCGCCGAGATCCGCGCCACGCACGCGGAGCTCGCCGAGCGCCAGAGGCTCGAGGCGCCGCCGCCCGACACCATCGTCACCCACACGCCGCGCCCCTCGCTGGATCTGCCGACGGGCCAGCCGGGGGTGGCCTCGGCCCAGCCCGGCAGCGTGCCGAGCGTGCCCAACGTGAACGTCGCGCCGGCCGTCCGCACCCTGGATCGCGTGGAGAAATGATCTACGGTGGGCGGCATGGACGTCACCCACCTCGGACGCGCAGGGCTCAAGGTGAGCCGCATCTGCCTCGGGACGATGAACTTCGGCCCCGAGACGGAAGAGGCCGACGCGCACCGCATCATGGACCGCGCCGTCGAAGCCGGGATCAACTTCTTCGACACGGCGAACGTCTACGGGTGGGGCGAGAACAAGGGCAAGACCGAGACCATCATCGGCCGCTGGTTCGCCCAGGGGGGCGGACGGCGCGAGCGGGTCGCCCTCGCCACCAAGGTGTACGCCCCGATGGTCGACGTCCCCAACGGCGGGCGCCTGAGCGCGTATCACATCCGCCGCGCGTGCGAGGACAGCCTGCGCCGCCTCCAGACCGATCACGTGGACCTCTACCAGATGCACCACGTCGACCGCGAGACGCCGTGGGACGAGATCTGGCAGGCGATGGAGCTCCTCGTCGCCCAGGGCAAGGTGATCTACGTCGGCAGCAGCAACCACGCGGCCTGGAACATCGTGCAGGCCAACGAGACGGCGAGGTCGCGGCGGTCGCTGGGCCTCGTGTCCGAGCAGAGCCTGTACAACCTCGCCGCGCGGACCATCGAGCTCGAGGTCGTCCCGGCGTGCCGGGCGTACGGCGTCGGGATCCTTCCGTGGTCGCCGCTCGGCGGGGGCCTGCTCGGTGGGGCGCTGAAGAAGGCGAGCGAGGGCCGGCGGGCGAGCGAGCGTATCCAGAAGGCCATCGACAAGCACCGGCCGCAGCTCGAGGCGTACGAGAAGCTCTGCGCCGAGCTCGGGGAAAAGCCGGCGGACGTGGGCCTGGCGTGGCTGCTGCACCGCCCGGGGGTGACTGCGCCCATCGTCGGCCCGCGCACCATGGAGCAGCTCGAGGACGCCCTCCACGCGGAGAAGCTGAAGCTCTCCGACGAGGTGATGAGGAAGCTCGACGCCATCTGGCCCGGTCCAGGGGGACAGGCTCCCGAGGCCTACGCCTGGTAGGGGCGGAGGCGCGAGGCGGGGGGACGGCCCGCGACCGTTCGTCGAGACGGCGGCGGGATGCCGACGCCCCGCCGATTTCGTGGTAGGGCACGCCCATGCGCGCCTTTCACTTGCTCCCCTTCGCGCTCGTCGCGGCCGTCGCCGTGGCCTGCGGCAGCTCCGGCGACAGCTCTCCCAACGGCAACGGCAGCGACGGCGGCTCGTCGAGCGGCGGCAGCTCGGGCGGGTCGAGCGGAGGCAGCTCCGGCGGCTCCAGCGGCGGCAGCTCGGGCGGCTCCAGCGGGAGCAGCGGCGGCAGCTCGGGCGGGTCGAGCGGCGGGAGCTCCGGCGGCTCCAGCGGCTCCTCGAGCGGCGCGGGCGACTCCGGCGCGTGCGGCACGTGCCCGTCGGGCTTCTCGTGCACGTCGGGCGGCTACTGCGCCAGCGCCAAGGGCGTCCCGGCCTTCGATCACGTCTACGTCATCGTGATGGAGAACGAGTCGCAGACCGACATCCAGAACAACGGGCAGGCGCCGTACATCAACGGCCTGCTCGGCAAGTACGCGTACACCAACCAGTACTCGACGACGTACCACCCCAGCCTGCCCAACTACCTCGACCTCACCTCCGGCGCGACGCAGGGAGTGAGCTGCGACTGCCAGCCCATCGGCACCGCCTGCGACGCCACCTGCGCGTTCTTCACCGGCAACTGCAACTGCCACAAGGGCGTGGCCAACCTCGCCGACCAGCTCGACGGCGCGCACGTCACGTGGCGCGAGTACGGCCAGACGATGGGCACGCCGTGCAACGGCACGTCCGCGGCGCCCTACGCCACCAAGCACATCCCCTTCCTCTATTACGACGACGTCTACACCAACACCGCGCGCTGCCAGGACGGCGTGCGCGACTACGGCGACTTCCAGGCCGACCTCACCGCGGGCAACCGCCGCTTCGGGCTCATCTCGCCGAACCTGTGCGACGACATGCACGGCGACCCCACCTGCCCGGCGACGCCGTCGTCGATCACCCAGGGCGACACGTGGCTCTCCACGGAGGTGCCCAAGATCCTCGCCACACCCGGCTTCGCGGCCACGGGCAAGGACGTGCTCTTCATCGTGTGGGACGAGCAGACGGGGAGCACCGGCGGCGCCAACGTCCCCATGCTCCTCATCGCCATCTCGCCGCTCGGCAAGAAGGGCGCGTCGAGCACGGCCTACAATCACGAGTCGCTTCTGGCCACCATCGAGGACACCTTCGGCGTCACGCGCCTCGGCGGGGCGGCATCGGCCGCGCCCATCACCGACATGTGGAAGTAGGGCGCGCGCTCGATGAGGGGAGCAGCGCTCGCGCTCTCGGGAGTCCTCGCCCTCGCTGCCGGCGCCTGCGACAACAAGGCGCCGTCCGACGTGGGGCCCGATCCCGGCGCCCGCGCCGCGCCGGCGGCCCCCGCGGGCAAGATGCGCGTCACGCCGGCGCCCGCGACCGGCGACGTCCAGGATCTCGTGCGCGACGCGCTGGCCAGGGCGACCACCGAGAGGCGTCGGGTGGTGGTGTACGTGGGCGCGACGTGGTGCGAGCCGTGCAAGCGGTTCCACCACGCCGCCGAGGCGGGCGAGCTCGACGCCACGTTCCCGGACGTGACGCTGCTCGAGTTCGACCTCGACCGGGACAACGAGCGCCTCGCCCTCGCGGGCTACGTGTCCAGGCTCATCCCCCTGTTCGCGCTCCCCGCGACGGACGGCCGCGCCTCGGGCCAGCAGGTCGAGGGGGGCATCAAGGGCGACGGCGCGGTGGCGTATATGGCGCCGCGGCTCAAGAGCCTGCTGGCGCAATAGTCAGGGCCACCTGCGTGGCGCCGTCGTCCGCCTGCACCAGCATGCGGCCCGGCACCGACGACGCGTCGTAGCACCCGCCCGAGAGCGTCACCCCGTAGCCACCCGGGTAGGCGCGCGCCGGGAGCTGGACCTCGGTGACCGTGGATCCGGCGGCGGTCGACGGCGTGAAGGAGAGGGCGAAGGTGCTCGACGTCGCGTCCCAGCTCTGCGCGATGGCCTCGCCCGGCACCGCGCGCGCGAAGGGCCGCACCAGCACCTGGGCGACGGGGTACTCGGTGCCGTCGGCGGCGACCACGCTGTCGCTCTCCGAGTTCCACTCCTCGCTCTCGACGCTGTACTCCCATTCGGTGCCGCTCATGCCGGTGGCGTCGAGCGCCGCGAAGTGCGCCGCCATGTAGTCGGGCGCCGCCCCGGAGCCGTGGCTGATGCCGAACTCGCCCACGAAGACCGGGACGTTCCAGGTGGCGCCCAGCGTCGCCCACTTCTGCATCCCGGAGAGGACGTTGTCCGGGTTGCCGGCGCCGATGGGGTAGAAGTGCGGCGCGAAGACGACGCCCGGGACCTGCGGAAGCGTGAGCTCGGTGGAGACGATGGTCCCGGCGAAGCCCGTGGGATCGACGAACACGAGCGACAGCGGCGCGAGCCCGCGCATGTGGGGCACCATCATGGCGTAGAAGGGGGTGAGCGTGGTCGCCTCGAACTTCTGGGCGTCCTGCGAGCCCCAGCCCGGCTCGTTGATCGGCTCGAAGCCCACCACGCCGGCCTGGTCCTTGAGCTTTCCGATCATCACGTCCCACGCGGCGATGTAGGCGTCCTGCACGCCCGCCGTGTTCGCCCAGAAGGCGTCGAACGCCGCCGCCACGCTCTTGTCGTTGAAGTACTCGAAGCTCCAGCCGGGGCAGTCGTGGTGCGGGGCAGGCGCGCCGGGAACGGTCCACGTCGGGAAACCGTCCCCGCAGTAGCTCTCCGAGTAGACGTCCTGGTGGAAGTCGACCACCGTCCAGATCCCGCGGGCCCACGCCGCGTCGAGCAGCTGCTGGTAGCGCGACAGCCAGTCCTGGTCGTCCTGTCCGCGCACCGGCTCGAGCGCGGCCCAGGTGAAAGGCACGCGCATGGCGTCGATCCCCCACGACGCGGCGCGGTCCATGTAGGCGGCGAGCGCGGCGCCGTACTGCCCGGGCGCGTAGTCGAAGGGGACGTACGGCGCGAACTTGCTCCGGCCGCCCGCGTCGACCCCGTGCAGGAACACCACGCGTCCCAGGCCGTCGCGGAGCACGGTGCCGTCCGCGCGCAGGCGCCAGTCGGGAGCCGCGGGGGCAGCGACGGTGCAGGTCCGCGCCGGCGGCGAGCCCGACGAGGCGTGGCAGGCCGAGCCGGAGACGAGCGCGGCCGCGAGGCCGAGGAGCCAGGGTCGGGTCACGCCCCGGGAGCATAGCGTGCAACTCCGTCGCTCGCGCGGTACGTTCCGCGGCATGGCCAACGAGGCGCTGGTCTCCGCCGTCAAGACGATCGTCGCGAACATCCGCTCCGGCAAGCGCCAGGAGGGGTACGCCGGCTACCGCGAGCTCTTCGCCAGCCCGACTTTCCGCGCCTACGACGTCGCGGACCAGCGCCAGGCGTTGAAGCTGATGATCCACGCCAAGGGGATGCCCGATCCGCCGCCGCCCGAGATCGTGGAGGCGCACCGCGCCGCCATCGAGCCGCTCACCGAGCTGGTGTCCAAGCACAACGAGCCGGCCGATTACGAGATGCTCGGCATGTGCCACGTGGCGGTGGGCAACGAGGAGGGGGCGGGCGCTGTCTTTCGCGCCGCGCTCGCCCTCGAGCGCGAGCGCAACGCGCAGTCGGACCTCTGCGGCGCGCTCATGAAGCGGGTGTCGATGCTCTGACGGCGAAGCGGGAGCGGAGCACGGCGATCGACGCCGCGCAGACGACCGCGCCGGCGACGAGGACGCCCGCGGTCCCGGCCCGCCCGTCGGGCACGTCGGCAACTCCCGGCGCGACGGAGGCGAGGGCGACGAACATGGCGTTGTTGATGGCGTGGGCCGCGATGGAGGGGCGGATGCCCCCGAAGCGCTCGACCATCCAGCCCAGCAGCAGACCCGCGACGAAGGCGAGCGAGCCTTGCACGGGATCGACGTGGAACAAGCCGAATCCGAGGGCGCTGAGGACGATGGCCGGCCATCGCCCCCAGCGGGCGGCGAGGCGCGTCTGCAGGAGCCCGCGGAAGAATGTCTCCTCGGCGATGCCGGGCGCCAGGCCGATGGTGAAGAGGCCGAGGGCGAAGCGCGTCGGACCCGGATGCTGCAGCGCGACTGCCATGGTGTCCATCACGCCGCCGTGACCGAACGGCACGAGCTGCGCCGCAGCGCCGCCGGCGAGGCTCAGGCCCGCCATCCCGACGACGGCCGCGAGAAGGCCGAGCGGGCTGGCCCGCGTGGGCCCGAGCCGGAGGCGGGCGGCGACGCCCTTGCCCTGGAGACGGGCGGCAATCCCCGCGACGAGCGCGAGCACCACCGCGTCGACCAGCGCGGCCCCCATGAGCCCCGGCGCGGTGACGGCGAACTTCGCGACCTCGTCGGCGAGGCGCATCGCGTCGCCTCCGGCGCGGGGGAGGGCGGCCACGACGACGAAGACGGCGCTCGCGCCGAGCGCCGCGACGAAGGCGACGAGGTAGGCGACGACGACCGGCCACAGCGCCGGTCGGGAGGGAGCGGGAGCTTGAAGCACGCGGCCGCGTTGCTTATAGCGTGCGCGCGTGCGCCTCCGCTCGTCCCTCGTCGCCCTCGCGGCGTTCGCCTGCGCCCCCTCGACACCGGGTTCGGCCGCCCTGGCGTCCCCCACGCTGACGCCAGCCACGGATCAACGCGTTCGACCGCCTGCGGAGCGACGCGCGCGCGCTGGCCCCGCTGGCGGCAACGCCGCTCGCTCGCGATTTCTCGGAGCCACGTCCTCGCAGCCCCACGTGCGGAAGCCGCACCCATGAAGGGTGCGCACTGACAGGGTGCGCGCTTCCTTGCCCATCGCGCCGCAGGCCTTTAGCTTCGATCCCAGGTCAATGAACGCGCGCTGGACTGGCGTCCTCGGGGCGGCCTTCCTCGCGTCGGCGGCGACGCTGGCGACGGGGCCGGCTCCGGCGTTTGCGCAGAGCCCGCCTGCCACCACCGCCGAGGACCGCAGGCAGGCCGGCAAGGACTTCGCGGACGGCGACCGCGCCTTCAAGGAGGGCGACTACCGGCAGGCGGCCGAATCGTACGAGCGAGCCTACCAGCGCGCGCCGCACCACTCCGCGCTTTGGAACGCCGCCCGCTCGTGGCATCGCGCCGGCGAGCTGGCGCGAGCCGCCAACCTCTACGCGCGCTACCTGCGCGAGGCGCCCCCCGGCGCGCGCGACCGGAACAACGCGCAGAAGGCGCTGGGCGAGCTGTCCAGCAAGCTCGCGCGTATAGAGGTTCATGCCACGGACGTGAGCGACGTGAAGATCGATACGCAGCCAGTCGATGCGCCGAGCGTCTTCGTCACGCCGGGCGCGCACGTGATCGAGGGGCGCACCAAGGACGACCGCCCCGTGCGCGAGGCGCACACGGTGGAGGCGGGGGACGTGGTGAGCGTCGCGCTCGTGCCCCCCGGTGTGACGCCGGCGCCGGCCCCGGTTCCCGCGCCGGCCCCCGAGCCGGAGCCGCCGCCGTCGTCGCGGCGGTGGTCCCCCATCTTCGTGTACTTCGGGGGCGCGGTGACGCTCGCGCTGGCCGGGATCACGGTGTGGTCCGGCCTCGACACGCTGCAGCAGAAGGACGCCTTCGACAAGGCGCCCTCGCAGGACAGCCTCGACGTCGGCCGTCAGAAACAGACCCGGACGAACGTGCTCATCGCGGCCACCGGCGGCGTGGCGGTGCTCACCGCGGTCGCGGCGGTGTTCCTGGTCGACTGGCACCCGTCGCCGCACGAGCCGGACGGGAAGGACGAGCCGCGCGTGCAGCTCGGGGCGGGCCTGGGTACGCTCACACTGCAAGGGGAGTTCTGAAGTGAGCGACGCGCCCGCCCCGCGCATGCACCTCGGCAACTACGAACCGCTGTTGCAGCTCGCGACGGGAGGCATGGCCACGGTCTACGTCGCCCGGCAGATCGGGGCGGCGGGGTTCGAGCGTCTGGTGGTGGTGAAGCGCGTGCACCCGCACCTGCTGGCGAACCGCGAGTTCACCGACATGTTCCGCGACGAGGCGCGCGTCGCGGCCATGCTCCATCACCCCCACGTGGTGGCCGTGACCGACGTCGTCGAGGCCGACGCCGAGCTCTTTCTGGTGATGGAGTACGTGGAGTCCGCGGCGCTCTCGACGCTGATCAAGGCCACCCACGACCTGTCGCAGCGCCTGCCGCCGGCGGCGGCGGTCCGGATCCTGGTCGACACCCTGTCCGGGCTGCACGCGGCGCACGAGGCGGTCGACATGCGCGGGCACCGCCTCGAGATCGTGCACCGCGACGTGTCCCCGCAGAACGTCATCGTGGGGACCGACGGGTCGAGCCGCCTCATCGACTTCGGCGTCGCCAAGGCGCGCCACCGGTTGACCGAGACCCGGAGCGGCAGCCTCAAGGGAAAGTACGGGTACATGTCGCCGGAGCAGGCGAAGGCCCAGCCCGTCGACCGCCGCGCCGACATCTTCGCCGCGGGGGTGGTCCTCTGGGAGACGCTCACCGCCGGGCGCCTCTTCCGGGGGGACACCGAGCTCGACACCATCCGGCGCATCGTCGAGGAGCCGGTCCGGCCGCCGTCTTCGATCGCCCCGAGCGTCCCACCCGCCCTCGACGCGGTGACGCTGAAGGCGCTCTCGCGGGATCGCGAGCAGCGCTTCCAGACCGCCGCGGAGTTCATGGAGGCGCTGGAGGGGGCGTGCCCGCCGGCAGCGCCGCGCGACGTCGCCTCGGTTCTCAAGGCGTACTGCGGCGAGCGGCTGGAGAGCCGCCGGGCGACGCTGGAGGGGATGCTCGCCGGCCGCATCGAGCCGCTCAGCCGCTCGAGGCTCTCGCTGTCGCCGGGGGACGGGGAGTCGACCCACCCGTCCGGACCGTCCTCGCGGCGGCGGCTCGCCGCCGGGCACGCCGACGAGGGGACGGAGAGCCGTATCGCGGCGTCGCACGACGCGCCGGCCCCGCGGCAAGGGCCCTCCCGGCGCGCGTGGGCCATCGCTGCCCTCGCGGCGATGGTCGTGGGGGCGCTCGTCGTCCTGGCCGCCATCGCCTCGTCACGTCGTCCCTCGAGCGCCCCCGCCGTCGCGTCCGCGCGCCCCCCGTCGTCCCGGGAGGTGGCGCCCGACGAGGTGGCCATCGAGCTCACCGCCGACACGACCATCGAGAGCGTGCGTGCGCTCGGAATGCGTGACGTCCAGGTGCGCGGCTCGCAGGCACGGCTGGTGGTGGCTCGCTGGGGCGGCGACCTGTCCATCGACGCCGTGCTGGAGGGCGAGCGGGCGGCACACGCCGTGGCGCGCTCGGACGGGCCGCGGGCGCTGCACCTCGATCCGGTCGTGCCGGCCGCGGTGGCGACGCCTGTCGATGAGCCGAGCGCCGAGCCGCCGCCGCCGGATGCCGCGAGGCCCGCGCCGCCGGCCAGGCCGAAGGCCACCGGCGGCGCGCACGCGCCCGAGCTGCACGCGAATCCGTATGGTCCGTGACTGCGTGCTACGATTTCCCACGATGCGTCGACCGTGGCGTGCGGCGGCGGTAGTCCTGGCAGGCGTGGTCGTCGCCGCGGGAGCGACGGCTGCCGCGTCGTGCACCACGTTCAACGGCGTCGCGCTGCCGTCCGGCGACGCCGCCGGAGACACGTCGCCGGTCGAGGGCGGTCCCGTCGAGGCCTCGACCGCCGCCGGCTATCTCGCCATCGCCGACGCCGCGCGTGTCTGCTCGCTCGTCTTCCGTTGCCCGCTGCTCGCGGCCTCGGTGCTGGGAGCGAGCGCGGTGCCGATCGACCCGGTCAACTACTCGCTGTGCGTCCACTGGCTCGCCGGGCCGATCCCCACCGACCGGGTCGGCTTCGCGGTCCAATCGCAGACGTTCGCGTGCATGGCCAAGGGGACCACGTGCGCCGCGGCTGGCTCGTGCCTGTCCCTCGAGCAGCTGGCGACCGGGGACCCTCGCTGCGCCGACGCGGGGGTGGACGCGAGCGAGCGATGCGCGGACGACGCGGGGACGGTGCTGCGCTGCGCGGGTGGTTACGCCCTGCACTGCGGCGCTGCGTACTACGCGCCGGGCAGCCAGTGCCTCGTCGGCGACGACGAGTCCCACTGGTGCTCCACCGGGACCCACTGCAACGTGTCGGCCTCCTGCATCGGCTCGCTCCTCGACTACTGCGGCCAGGGCAGCAACCTCCACTTCGGCATCAACTGCGCCTTCGACGGTTACACCTGCGGGATGGCGACGAACGACGACTCGGGCCTCATCGGCTGCAACACCGGCACCCTCCTCAAGCCGTGCAGCGCCGCGGGAACGTCGTGCTCGGGCGACGTGGTCGACGTCTGCGACGGCTTCGACGAGAGCGAGTTCGACTGCGCAGCGCTGGGGGGAACGTGCTCGGCCAAGGGGGGGGCCGCGCGCTGCGTCCGCGCCGACGACACCTGCACGCCTTTCGACGCCGACCAGAACACGTGCACCGGGACGAGCATCTCGGTGTGCGTCGGCGGGCAGAGGCAGTCGTTCGATTGCGCGAGCGTGGGCCTGACCTGCGTCCCCGGCGCCGGCGCGTCGTCGGGGCACTGCGGGTAGGCGTCAGGCCAGGGTGGCGCGGGTGAAGCGGCCCAGCGCGTCGACCACCGGCCCGGGTATCTCGTGACCGCCGCGGAAGGGGACCCAGGTCACCTCCGCGCCGCCTGCGCGCAGCACATCGCGCAGCTTCTCCGCCTGGGTGAACGGCAGGATGGGGTCGGCCACGCCGTGGCTCTGGAAGACCGGAAGTCCTCGCCGGCGCGCGACGAGCGGCTCCCACTCCTCGCTGGCCGTCAGCGTCCCTGAGAGGAGCACCAGCCCCGCCAGGGCGCGCTCCGTACGCAGCGCGACGTCGCAGGACAGGATTGCCCCCTGCGAGAAGCCCCCCAGGAGGAGCCGCGATGGACGCAGCATCTCGTCGAGCCCGTCGAGCAACGAGACGACGCGCTCCCGCGCCTCGCCCATCCCCGGCGGCGCTTCGCGCGCGAGGCGGTCGAGCTCGCCGCGTTCGGCCGCTCGGATGTGTCGCTCGATGTCGACCATCCACCAGGCGCGCGCCCCGGCGGGCGCTCCGTCGAGCGCGTTCGGCGCGGCCGGGAACGCCCATCGCGTCCCGGAGGGGGCGTCGATGACGCGCCAGAGCGGAGCGAGATCGTCCCCCGGCGCGCCGAAGCCGTGCAGCAGCACCACCAGCGGTCCGTCCCCGGCACCCTCGCGATCGGTGCCCCCAGCCAGGAGCACGCTCAGCCCTGCCACCTCGACCCTCTTCATCGCCGCCTGCCATAGCACGCGGGAACTCCTCCGGGTCCGTGCTGTCGAAACCCACCGATGCGCGCACGCCTCGCCTTGCTCGCACGCACGCAGGCCTGCGCCTGCGCCCTCGCCCTCGCCCTCGTGCTCGCGCCCGGCGCGGCGGAGGCCGACGCGCTGAGCGGGACGCGCGGCAGCATCGTGGAGCGGTCCGTGGCGGTCGATGTGAGCGTCGAGCGCGGTGCCGCGACGCTGGTCGTGCGGCGGACGTTCGTCAACGAGGGGGAGCGCGACGATCAGGCGGTGCTGTCGATCGACGCGCCACGCGGCGGGGTAGGGACCGGGCTGCGCGCGCTATCGTCGGTCGGTGGCGGCGCATGGCTCGACGCGGAGCTGATGGATGCCGCGCGGGCGGAGACGCGCTATCGCGAGCTGACCGGGTACGGACCGGCCGCGCCGCGCGATCCGGTCCTGCTCTCCTGGGCCGGGGTAGGCGCGCTGTCGCTGCAGGCCTTCCCGGTCCCGCCCGGGGCCGCCAGGACCGTGGAGTACACCCTGAGCGTACCGGCGGAGTGGCGGGATGCGCGGTGGCACGTCGTCGTCCCGGCGATGGGGACCGGCGACACGATCGCGCGCGCCACCGTGCGCGCAGACGCGCCGCACGACGCGCTCTTCGTCGACGGTGGGCTGGTAGCGGCCCCCGCGCGCGTCTCGCTCGATCACCCCGTCGACCTCGCGCTCGCGCCCGAGGCGCAGCCGTCCCTCGCCGCGGCGCTGGCGGTGATGCCCCTGGGACGCGCGCGCGTCGCCGTTCACGCCCGCGTGGAGGCGGCGAGGCTCTCCGAGGTCCCGCGTGCGGCGTGGGTGGTCGTGCTGCTCGACGCGTCGAGGTCGCTGGATGCCGGGGATGTCGTCGCGGAGCAAGCCGCGGCGCGCGCCTACCTCTCGCATTTCGAAGACGCGCGGGTCGCGCTCGTCGCGTTCGACCGCGTCCCGCGTCCGATCGTCCCCGCCTTCCTGGACGTTCGGGCCGCCCTCGCCGCCCTGGCGGCCACCCGGCTCGAGCTCCACAACGGGAGCCAGCTCGACGCTGCCCTGGTCGAGGCGGCTCGCCTGCTGGCGGACGCACCGGCCGGTGCGCCGCGGAGGATCCTCGCCCTGACCGACCTTCGCATGCGCACGTCCCTCGCGCCGGGCGACGCGCTCGCGGGCGTCGCTCGCTCGGGAGCGCTGTTGCACCTGGCCAGCGTTCGGCCCGGCAGCCCCTCGCTGGGGCGCGATGACGACGACCCGTGGAGCGCGTTGCCCCGCGCCACGGGCGGTGTGCTCTGGAACGCGCAAGCGAGCGCCGACCCGGCCGAGGCCGCGGCGATGGGTCGTGTCTTCGAGGAGTGGGCCCGGCCCGTACGGGTCGACCGGCTGTCCGTCGCGCTGCGCGGTGCGAAGGCGTCGCTCGACGCCACGACCCTCGAGGAGGGGGCAGGGCTGGACGACGCACGCATCATGGTCGCCGCGCCCGCCGCCCTGGACGTGCGCGGTGAGCTCTGGTCCCGCCCGGTGCGGCTCTCGGTCCTGCCGTCGGACGACGAGACCCGCCTGTGGTCGGCGCTCGTCTTCGGCACGGACCTGGTCAACGACATGCACGACGAAGAGATGCGCGCGCTCGCCCATCGCGGCCGCGCGGTCTCGCCGGTGACGAGCTACCTCGCCGTCGAGCCCGGGGCCCGCCCGTCGACGTCGGGTCTCGAGGAGGGACTGCACGGCGGCGGCTTCGGTTCGATGTGCGGGACGTCGCATTGCGCCTGCGGCATCGGCATGAGCGTCGCCTCGACCTTCGACGGCCTCGCCGTCCTGCGCGCGTCGCTGGCGCCGGCCTGGATGGCCTGCGGCAGCCGGGGGGCGCGAGCTCGGGTGACGGTGGAGACGACGTCGCGCGAGGTGGTCGACGTCTCGCATGTGAGCGTCGAGCCCGGAACGGAGGCGCTGGCGGGCTGTCTGCGCGAGGCGGCGTGGGCGCTGGACCTGCCAGGCGACTTCCGCGTCGACCGGGCCTGGACGGTCGACCTGTGAGCCTCGCCGGGTCACTCGTCGGCGGCTCCGCGGCTCGAGCCCGGCGGCGAGTAGCCGCGGATGTGGATGCCGCTCGGACCTGATTCGAACCAGGACGACGCCACGCCGCACTTGGTGCAGACGAAGCGATAAGCGCCCGCGGCGGCGTCGACCGCCAGCGCCAGAGGTGCGCCGTCGGCGGGGCAGGGGACGACCTCCCCGGCGCGGAATCGATCCCAGACGCCGCGGAGCTCTTCCGGGGAACCGAGCGGCGCGTAGGCGGCGTCGGGCGGCTTCGAAGAGTCGGCCATGGGCAATCTTTTCTATCCTCAGCCCGGAGCGAAGGACAGCGCCCAGCCGACCGCCCGCAGCACGCCCTGACGCACCGGCGAGCGGTGGTGCGACGCCCCGTGCCGCTTCAGCACCTCGTCACGGTGGCCGAGATACCAGTCGTACGAGTCGCAGAACATCTCGACGTTGCCGAAGCGCGGGGTCCATTCTAGCTCGCGCTTCGTGCGCGCGAGGTCGAAGTACATCGCGCGGCCGTACATGAGCGAATGGTACGCGCCCAGAGGAGACATCCCGGCGCGGCTCGTCACCTTCATCATCGCCACCGCGGGCGACATCGGCACCGACACCACGCGGCTGCCCGTCCCGGCGTGGCTCACCAGGCCCTCCAGCGTCTCGCGCATCGTGCCGAACCTGTCCGCGCCGACGTTGTAGGTGGCGGCGCCAGGGCGCTCGGCGGCCTTGATGGCGGCGTCGGCGAGATCGTCGGCGTGCACGAACTGGTAGAGGTTGTCGCCGCGCCCGAGCACCGGGATGTTCTTCCCCTGGCGCACCCACTCGAAGAGGATCTGCATGATCCCCAGACGCCCGTGGCCCATGATGGTCCGCGGTCGGATGATGGTGACGTCCAGCCCGCGCGCGACGTACTCGTGGCACAGCTCTTCCGCGGCGAGCTTGGCTCGGCCGTAGTCCTCCTGCGGGCGCGGAACCGTCGCGTCGTCGACCGGGTTGCGCGACGGGGCGCCGAAGACGGCGCTCGACGACATGCTGACCACCTTGCGCGCCCCGGCCGCCAGCGCCGCCTCCAGCAGGTGCCGCGCCCCGTCGCGGTTCACGCTCCAGAAGGCGGCCTTGTCCTTGGCGAGGGGCACCATCGCCACGTTGTGGTGTACGACGCTCACCCCTTCCACCGCGCGGCGCAAGGCGTCGGGATGGCGGATGTCGCCGCGGACCATCTCGACTTCCGCCGGCCGCTCCTCGGCGTCGTTGATGTCGAAGATCCGCACGCGCACCCCGGCGGCGCGCAGCCGCTCGACGAGGAGTGTGCCGAAGTAGCCCGCGCCTCCGGTGACCAGATGAAGCTCGCTCATGCTCTGGCGGGGTCCTTCCTACACCGACTGTCCGTTGTCCAGCATCCAGCGGATCGAGCGGCGCATTCCTTCCTCGAGGTCCACCTTGGGGTCGTAGCCGAGCTCGCGCTCCGCCTTGGCGATCGAGCAGGCGATGGTCTTGTTCATCTCCGACAGGACGTGGATCTTCTGATGGTAGAGGCCCACCGATTGCATGAGCTTGTCGGCCATCCACGCCACGCTGCTGGCGAAGCCGGGCAGGCGCATGCGCCCGTGGGCGACCTTCACCGCGAAGTCGCGCTCGAGGACCCGCTCGATGGTGTCGATGATCTCCGTCATCGCGTAGGGGCGACGGTCGGCGATCCAGTAGACCTGTCCGCGCGCCTGCTCGACGCGTTCGCACAGGAGCAGCCCCTGGCAGATGTTGTCGACGTAGGCCATCGACCGGCGGTTGTCGCCGGGTCCGACGAGCGGTGCCTTGCCGTCCTTGATCATCGTGAAGAAGAGCGCCTGCCGCGGCGGCTGCCCGGGGCCGTAGAACCAGGGCGGACGGATGACCACGGTCTCGAGGCCCTCGTCGTTCGCGGCGCGGACGCGCTGCTCGGCCAGCATCTTGCTCTTCCCGTAGCCCATGTACGGGTTGTACGGCGCCGACTCGTCGAAGACGTGGTCCTTGGTGGGGTTGGTCCCGATGGGCGAGTTCGACGAGACGTGCACCATACGCCGCACCTTCGCGCGCTTGGCGGCCTCGACGAGCCGCCCCGTCCCCTCGGTGTTCACCTCGAAGAACTCCCGCGTGCCGCGCGAGGGGTGGATGACGCCGGCGGAGTGAAAGAGCGTCGCTCCCTCGGCTCCCGCGACGAACGCGTCCACCGACGCGGCGTCCGTGAGGTCGCCCTCGACGAGCTCCACCGCGTCCCCCAGCTTCTTCAAGCTCGTCGTCTCGCTCCCGCGGAGGACGAGGCAGCGCACGCGGCGCTCGCCGACGGGGGACGCCAGCGTGGGGACGTCGGGCAGCCCCTGGACCAGGCTCTGGACCAGTCTGGTTCCGAGCCAGCCGGGCGCGCCCGTGACGAGCGCGAGAGAAGCAGTGGGAGCGGTCATGATCGAAGCGATTCCTCGAAGTGGATGGCGTTGCGGCGCGCGAGCGCCATCACGCTGCCCTGGGGGTTCACCCCCGGCGAGTCGGGCAGCATGCTGGCATCGTTGATGTAGAGGTTCCGGTAACGGTGCACCTTGCCGAACGAGTCGGCGGCGCAGCGGTCGCGTCGCTCGCCGATGGGGCACGACGAGAAAGCGTGCACGGTGGTGAGGCTGAGCGAGGATCGGGGCAGGCGCTCGTCGAGCCAGCGGATGGCCTCGACCTCGCTGCGGATGGTGGGCAGGCCCTGCACGGTGGGGTGCACCGTCGTCGCGCCCGCCGCGAGCAGCAACGTCGCCAGACGAGCCAGCCCCTTGCTCAGGTTGATCCCGTCCTCGTCCGACAGCTCGTAGCGCAGCACCGGCGCGCCGTCGCCAAGCAGCGACGGGCGCACCGAGCCGCGACCGCTCCCCCGCGCCGCCACGTAGTACGAGGCCATGTTCCGGTAGCGGCTCATCTGCTCTTTCGTGTCCAGCCAGTTGTCGCTGAGCGTCATGGCCAGGTGCCCCGGCGTGAAGAAGGCGCCGCCGAGCGAGATCTCCGGCCAGAACTCCTTCACCTGGAGCAGCGGCAGGACGCTGTCCTGGGCGTCGATCCGCTCCGGAAAGACGGCGGCCACCTTGAGCATGGGGTGGATGCGCAGCGAGTCGCCCACGTGGTGCTTGATGCCGCTGCGGCGGAGCAGCGCAGGGGTCTCCGTCGGTCCTGCGCAGAGGAAGACGTGCTCGGCGTCGATGCGCACCAGCTCGCGGGTCCCGTCGTCGCGTCGCACGTCCGCCAGCACGCCGGTGATGCGGTCGCCGTGGTGGACGAGCAGCTGGACGCCGCAGTCCGTCACCAGCCGCGCGCCGGCCGCCTCCGCCTGCGGGATCACGCGGCGGCTCATCCCCTGCTTGGCGCCGGTGGGGCAGCCCGTCGCGCAGGCGTTGGTGCTCTTGCAGCCGGGCGCCGCGCGCGGCACGAGCTGGGCGGCCCAGCCCATGGCTTCGACTCCGCGAGCGAAGACCGCGGTGCTCCTGGGCAGCGGGCCGTCGTAGGCCGACACCTCCAGCAGCTTCTCGGCGAAGTCGAAGTGCGGCGCCAGCTCGTCGACCGACGCGTGCTGCAGGTCGAACTGCGCCTTCCAGCGCAGCAGCACCTCGCGCGGCGTGCGGTGCCAGAACCCGCTGTTGATCTCCGTGCTGCCCCCCACGCACGCGCCCTCCACGTACCCGATGGGGACCCGCCCCAGGATCGGCGTCATACCGCGGCGGCGGTAGAGGTGGCGCATGGCATCGACCGAGCCGTGTCCGTACTCCTCGAGCTTCCAGCGCGAGCCCTGCTCGAGCACGCACACGTCGAGCCCGGCGCTCGCGAGCTGGAGCGCCGTGACGGCTCCGCCGGCGCCGGAGCCGACCACCAGCACCTGCACGCGGCGCGCTTCAACCATTCGCATCCAGCGCGAGCGAGGCGCTCGCCAGCGGCACGGGGGCGAGAGCGCGCGCGACCGCCGGGCGTTCGTAGTACGCGAGCAGCGCGGTCGAGCGTACCGGCCGGAAGAGCTGGCGGAAGAGGCCGACGCGGCCGAACGCCCAGGAGTGCACGGCCGCGCGGCGGCGGTCGATGTCGAGGGCGCAGAAGCTGCGGACGTACCGCAGCCGCACGTAGAAGCGGAAGGTGGCCATGCCGGCCTCGAACATCAGCCGAAGCCGCGCCGGGAGCGC
>DATBQU010000465.1:0-8745 GCA_036560665.1 Polyangiaceae bacterium | reverse complement strand
GTCCCGATGTCGCCGGTGTGCAGCCACCCGTCCTTCAGACACTCCGCCGTCGCCTCCTCGTCCTTGAAGTAGCCGCGGAAGACGTTCGCTCCGCGCGCGAGGATCTCGCCGTCGTCGGCCACCCGCAGCTCGACGCCGGGGATCGCGCGGCCCACGGTGCCGAACTCGATCGCGTCCGGCGTGTTCGCCGTGAGCAGGCCGGTGGTCTCGGTCATCCCGTACATCTCGTAGGTCGGCATCCCGCAGGCGTCGAAGAGCTCGAGGATCTCGACCGCGATCGGCGCGGCGCCGCTCACCAGGCGCGTGCACCGTCCGCCGAAGCGGTCGCGAAGCCGGGCGCCGAGCTGCTGATCGAAGATCCCGGCGAGCGCCTGCGTCTCGGGATCCACCGCCTCGCCCCTCCGCCGGGCCCGACCCGCCGCCACGCCGGCCGCCATCACCTTCTCTGCCATCGCCCGCATGGGCGGCTCGAGCCTGGCGAGCTCCGCATGGACGCGGGCGTACGCCTTCTCGAAGATGCGCGGCACGGAGCCGAACACCGTGGGCCTGGCCGTCGCCACGTCGTCCAGCAGCGTCTCGATCGACCGCGCGTAGTGCACCGGCGTGCCGTGCCTGACGCGGTTGTAGTGGCTCATGCACCGCTCGGCGGCGTGCGCCATGGGCAGGAAGACCACGGCGCTGTCTTCCTCGTGGCGCGGGAACACCTTCTGGATGGCGGCGGTCTGCGCGTCGACGTTGCCGTGCGTGATCATGGCCCCCTTGGGCTGCCCGGTCGTCCCCGAGGTGTAGATGAGGAGGGCCAGGTCGTCGGGGCGCGCCGCGTCGCACGCCTCGCGCCAGGCGCCGGGTCGTGCGCGGTGCAGCTCCTCGCCCATCGCCGACAGCTCTGCCAGCGAGATCACGCGCGGATCGAGCGCCCGCGCCTGGTCGTCGCAGTCCCACACCACGATCCTCTCGACGCGCGGGATGTCGCCCAGGATGGGGCCGAGCTTGTCCTTCAGCGTGACGCCGCTCTCGACCACCAGGAAGCGCGCCTCCGAGTGCGTCAGCACGTACTCCATCGAGCCCACGCCGCGCGCCGGGAGCGTCGGGTAGAGGCCCACCGTCACGCCGCCCACGCCGATCGCGCCGATGTCGCAGATCGCCCACTCGGCCCGGGTCTCTCCCAGGATCGCCACCACGTCGCCGCGGCGCAGCCCGCAGGCCACCAGGCCGAGGCCGAAGTCGCGGGCCATGCGCTCGTAGTCGCCCCAGGTGAAGTCGCGCCACGCGCCCTCGAGGAACGACGACCACGCCCGGCGCTCGGGCCCGAGCGCGACGCGATCGAGGAACAGGCGCGGGATGGTCGGCATGCGTCGATCGTACCAACAATCGCGCAACCGGGGCGCGGCGCGGCCGATGGGGGGACGGGAGAACATGCTAAGCCCTGTGCCGATGGCCGCCCCGCCCGACCTCGACGCGCTCCTGCGCGAGCGGTTCGGCCTGGGCGGCTTCCATCCCTGGCAGCGCGAGGCGATCGAGGGCGTGCTCACGGGCTCCGGCCGCGTGCTGGTGGTGGCGCCGACCGGCGGCGGCAAGTCGCTGACCTACCAGTTCCCGGCGACGCTCCTGGAGGGGATGACGCTGGTGCTCTCTCCGCTGGTGGCGCTGATGGAGGACCAGGTGCGGGCGCTCGAGGCGCGCGGCGTACCCGCCACGTTCATCGCGTCCACGCTCGAGCCGGGCGAGCGCCGCCACCGCGAGTCGTGGATGCTGCGCGGGCGCTACAAGCTGGTGTACGTGGCGCCGGAGCGCCTCGCCTCCGACGCCTTCGTCGACACCATCGCGCGCAGCAACGTGCAGCTCGTGGCCATCGACGAGGCGCACTGCATCGCGCAGTGGGGCCACGACTTCCGGCCCGACTACCTGCGCATCGGCGCGCTGCTCGAGCGGCTGCGCCCGCCGCGGGTGCTGGCGTGCACGGCCACGGCCACGCCCGGGGTGCGCCGCGAGATCCGGCAGAACCTGCGCCTGGGCGACGCCTGCGTCGAGGTGCTGCGCGGCTTCGCCCGGCCCAACCTGCACCTGGCCGCGCGCAACGTCGACGGCGTCAGCGAGGCCCGGGGCGAGGTCCTCGCGGCGATGTCGTCCGCGCTGGGCGAGCCCTCGTCCCCGCGAGGCGGGGCCATCGTCTACGCCGCGACGCGCCGGCAGACCGAGCAGTGGGCGCAGATGCTGCGCGACAGGGGCTGGAATGCGGCCTCGTACCACGCCGGGATGGACCCCGGCGACCGCAGCGACGTGGCGACGCGCTTCGCGGCGCGCTCCCTCGACGTGGTGGTCGCCACCAACGCCTTCGGCATGGGCATCGATCGCGCCGACATCCGCGCCGTCCTTCACGTGCAGCCGCCCTCCTCCATCGAGGCCTACTACCAGGAGGTGGGCCGCGCCGGGCGCGACGGAGCCGAGGCGTGGGGCCTGCTGCTCTGCTCGCAGGCCGACATCGGCCTGCGCCGGCGTCTGGTCACCACGGGCATGGACGGCTCGCCTGCGCCACCCGAGCTGGCCGCCCGCGGCTGGGCGCTCTTCCGCGAGCTGCTGCGCTACCTCGACGCCGGCACCTGCCGGCACGACTTCATCCTGCGCTACTTCGGCGACGAGCAGGAGCTCCTCGGCGGCTGCGGCCACTGCGACATCTGCGTGGCGCTCGACGGGCGCGACGCGGACGAGGGCGACGACGCCGAACGCGAGGAGACGGCGCGCCTGGTGCGGATGGCGCTCTCGGGGGTCGCGCGCGCGCGCCAGCGAGCGGGGATGATCGCCATCGCCGAGATGCTGCGGGGCCTCGACACCGACAAGACGCGGCGCTTCGGCTTCACCGAGCTGTCGACGTTCGGGCTGCTGCGCGATCGCTCCCAGGGCTGGGTGCTCGATCTGCTGCGCGCCCTGCTCACGGCCGGGTGGATCGACCTGACCCCGAACGAGCACCCCGTACCGCTGCTGACGCGGTCGGGGGCGGAGGTGATGCGCGCGCAGGGGCCGGTGCGCTTCGCCCTGCCCCAGGAGCGCGAGGTGCGTGCGCGCAAGCGCTCCACGGGGCGCCGGGACACGGCGCCGGCGGTGGAGGCGCTCGACGCGTCCACCCGCGAGCGGTTCGACCGGCTCAGGGCTCACCGCGCCGAGGTGGCCCGCTCGCGAGGGGTCCCGGCGTACGTGGTGGCGCTGGATCGGACGCTGATCGAGCTGGCGTCGCGCTCGCCGCGGTCGCACTCCGAGCTGCTCGACGTGTTCGGGATGGGGCCGGCGCGCGTGGAGCAGTACGGCGACGGCTTCCTGGAAGTGCTGAGGGGGTGAGAGATGGGCAGGCAGGGATGCGTGGTGGGGCTGACCTCCTTGCTGGCGTGCACGCCGTCTGGTGCCCGCGCGCCCACGCCCACGCCCACCTCCGCGCCCACGCCCCCGCCCGTTCTCGCGCCCGCGCTCCCGCCCTCGCCTCCTCCCGCCGAGGTCGCCTCGATCCTCCACGACGTCGACGGCGCGCGCATGAAAGCGGACGTCGTTCGCCTCGCCGCGTTCGGGACGCGGCACACGCTGTCGGACACCACGTCGGAGACGCGGGGCATCGGGGCGGCGCGGCGGTGGCTCGAGGCCGAGCTGCGCCGCGGGGGCGGGCCGGCCATGCAGGTGAGCCTCGAGCCGCACACGGTGCACGCGGACGGAAAGCGCGTCCCGCGCGACGTCGACGTGGTCGACGTGGTGGCGACGCTGCCGGGGGCGTCGGCCGCGGCGCGCGCCCGGCGATACTACGTCGTCGCCCACCTCGACTCGCGACGCACCGACGTGATGGACGCGACCGGCGACGCCCCCGGCGCCAACGACGACGGGTCGGGGATCGCGGTGCTGCTGGAGCTCGCACGCGTGCTCGGTCCACGTCACCTCGACGCGACCGTCGTTCTCTTGGCCACCTCCGGCGAGGAGCAAGGGCTGCTCGGAGCGAAGGAGCACGTCGCTGCGCTGGCGGGGGCGGGGGCGGACGTGCGCGCCGTCCTCAACGACGACATCGTGGGGGATCCGGCCCGGGGCGATCCGCATGTGTTGCGCGTCTTCTCCAAGGGAGACGACGACTCGCCGGCGCGCGAGCTGGCGCGCTTCGTCGGCGACACGGCGGCGTGGGAGCACCTCGAGCTCACGCCGCGCCTGGTCATGCGGCCCGACCGCATCCTGCGGGGCGGCGACCACCTGCCCTTCGCCGAGGCCGGCATCCCCGCGGTGCGCTTCACCGCCAGCGGCGAGGACTACACGCGCCAGCACCAGGACGTGCGCTTCGAGCAGGGTGTCGACTACGGGGACACGGCCGAGCATGTCGACGCGGCCTACCTCGCCGGCGTGGCCCGCGTGAACGCCGCCGTGCTCGTGCATCTGGCCGACGCGCCCGAGCCCCCACCCGACGCGCGCGTCGTGGCCGAGCTGTCGAACGACGCTCTGCTGCGCTGGTCGCCGAGCCACGACGAGGACGCGGCCGGCTACGAGGTCCTGTGGCGGGCGACGACCAGCGCGACGTGGGAGGGCGCGCGCGACGTCGGCCGCGCGACCGAGGCGCGACTGCCCATGTCGAAGGACGACCTTTTCTTCGGGGTGCGGGCCCGCGACACCGCCGGCTACCGCAGCCCCGTCGCCCCCGCCCGTCCCGCGCCCCCTTGACGGCGGCGCCGGGGCCCGCGAGCGTCGCTGCCCATGAAGGCCATCCGTTGCAGCCGCACCGGCGGACCCGAGGTGATGGAGCTCGTCGAGCTGCCCACCCCGCGTCCCGGCGCCGGCGAGGCGCTGGTGCGCGTCGAGGCGGCGGGAGTGAACTTCATCGACATCTACCACCGCACGGGAGCCTATTCGCGGGAGCTGCCCTTCGGGCTCGGCGAGGAGGGCGCGGGCGTGATCGAAGCCGTCGGCGAGGGGGTGACCGCGCTGCACGCGGGCGATCGCGTGGCGTGGTCGGGCGCGCCGGGCTCGTACGCGACGCACGTGCTCGCGCGGGCGGGAGCGCTGGTGCCCGTCCCCGAGGGCGTGACCTCGCGGGACGCGGCGGCGGCGATGCTGCAGGGAATGACGGCCCACTACCTGTCGCACGCGACATTCCCGCTGAAGGCCGGCGACACGTGCCTCGTGCACGCCGCCGCGGGTGGCGTGGGCCTCCTGCTGGTGCAGATGGCGACGCGGCTCGGCGCGCGTGTGCTCGGTACCACGTCGACCGACGACAAGGCGCGCCTGGCGAAGGAGGCGGGGGCAGACGACGTCATCCTCTACACGCGCGAGCCCTTCGACGAGGCCGTGCGCGTACGCACGGGCGGGCGCGGCGTCGACGTGGTCTACGACTCGGTGGGCCTGACCACGTTCGACCGCAGCCTGCTCTCGCTGCGGCCCCGCGGGATGCTGGCGCTCTTCGGGCAGTCCAGCGGCAAGGTGCCGCCCCTCGATCTGCAAGTGTTGAACGCCCGCGGCTCGCTCTTCGTCACGCGGCCCACGCTGCGCGACTACGTGGCCTCGCGCGCGGAGCTGCTCGAGCGCTCCGGCGCCGTGCTGGGGGCGATGGCACGCGGCGAGCTCGCCGTCCGCATCCACCAGACGCTGCCCCTCGAGCGCGCGCCGGAAGCCCACCGGATGCTCGCGTCGCGCGAGACCACCGGCAAGCTCGTGCTCCTGCCGGGGTAGCGCTACGCTCGCGCGTCCCCGCAGGGCAGAGAGGTGAAATGACCATGGGCGAGCTACAGATGGAAACGTTGAAGCCAGGCACCGGCGCCGAAGCGAAGTCGGGCGACCGCGTCACGGTGCACTACGTCGGCACCCTGACCGACGGGAAGAAGTTCGACAGCTCGCGCGATCGCGGGCGGGGCTTCGAGTTCAAGGTCGGCGCGGGCCAGGTCATCAAGGGGTGGGACCAGGGCGTGGCCGGGATGAGGATCGGAGAGGTCCGCAAGCTGACCATCCCGCACGAGCTCGCGTACGGGCCGGGCGGCCGCCCGCCGGTCATCCCGCCCAGCGCGACCCTGGTGTTCGAGGTCGAGCTCCTCTCGATCGCGTAGCGCCCGCTACCGGCGCTGGACGTCGGCGACGACGCACAGATGGTCGGAGGCGGTCGACTGCCCGATCTCGAAGCCGACGAACCGCAGGCCCTCGCTGGCCATGATCCGGTCGATCCGCATCCACGGACGGTGCTTGTCGTTGCTGGGGTAGGTGTAGCCGAAGCCCCACCCGGCCTTGGTGAAGCCGTCCGCGTACCCAGACAGGTTGCGGGCAAGGACGCGGCTCAGCTCCGGCAGGTTCGTGTCCCCGGCCAGGATCACCGGATCGGTCTCGCGCGCCGCCGCCTCGGCGAACGCCCGGACCTGGAGCGCCCGGAGCCCGAAGTTGTCCTCGATGAGGTGGCCGCTCGCGCTGCTGAAGAGGCGGCCCGAGAAGAGCTCGTGCCGCACTCCCCGCCCCCGCAGCGTGTTGAACGCGGGGCGCGGGGAGAGCGGGTGGACGTCGTAGAAGGCGATCCGGCCGAGGGGGGTGTCGAGCACGCGCTGGACGAAGCGAGGCGACCGCAGGCGCTCGTCGTAGGAGAGCTTCTGAGGGTCGGACGAGGACACCATGGGGTACTTCGACGCCACCAGGAACTGCGTGGAGACGTCGACGGTCGGGTACCGCGCGCGCAGCAATCGCTCGGTCTCCGCGGTCTCGCCGAGCTCCTGGAGCGCCACGACGTCCGGAGCGTACCGGTCGATCTCCTCGACGATCCTCTCGGCTCCCGCCCGGCACGAGTCGACGTTGTAGCTGAGGACGCGCAGCTTCGGCGCGCCGGCGTCGGGGGAGTGCGGCCACGGAAGCACCAGACCCATGAGCGCGAAGACCAGCACGACGACGCTCGCCAGCTGGAGCCAGAGCAGCCGCCGCATCTTGCAGAGCAGCAGGCCACCCGCGACGAAGGGCAGCGGCGCGGCGAACCCCAGGCGGGGCAGGTAGAGCGCCACCGCGGTCACGGGCCACGCCTCGCCGATGAACCGCATCGCCGCCGTGACGGCGACCAGGGCGACGGGGTACCCCACGCCGAGGGCCAGCGCGAGGCGCGGCAGCCACCTGGCGGCGAGCCTCCGGAGGCGTGACCTCACGCGAGCTCCGCCAGGCGTCGCTCGAGGTAGCGACGCTCGGCGTCGTTGGGCGCGAGCCCGAGGGCCTTCCGGTAGGCGGCAGATGCCTCCTCTCTCCTCCCGAGGCGGCGCAGCAGGTCGGCGCGCGCCGCCGCGAGGAGGTGGTAGGTCGCGAGCTCGCCGCGGCTCTCGATGGCGTCGAGCAGCCGAAGCCCGGCCTCGGGTCCCTCCGCCATGGCCACGGCGACGGCGCGATTCAGCTCGACGATGGGCGACGGCGCAGCGCGGGCCAGCACGCCGTACAGCGCCGCGATCTGCGGCCAGTCCGTCGCCTCGGCGCGCGGCGCCTGGGCGTGAAGCGCGGCGATCGCCGCCTGCAGGGCGTAAGGCCCAGGGGGCACGCGCACGCGCAGGGCCTCCTCCACCAGGGCGACTCCTTCCTCGATCTCGGCGCGATCCCACCGCCCGCGCTCCTGGTCCTCGAGCAGCACCAGATCCCCGGCTGCGTCGACCCGCGCCTCGCGCCGCGAGTCGTGCAGCAACATGAGCGAGAGCAGCCCGCGCGTCTCGGAGTGCGCTGGCATCAGCGCGACGAGGAGTCGCCCAAGGCGGATGGCCTCTGCGCACAGCTCTCGCCGCACCAGCGCGTCGCCCGAGCTGGCCGCGTACCCCTCGGTGAAGACCAGGTAGATCACGGCCGCCACGGCCTCGAGCCGCTCGCCGAGCACCTCCGCGTCGGGCACGCGGTACGGGATCCCGGCGTCGCGGATCTTGCCCTTGGCGCGCACCAGCCGCTGCGCCATCGTCGCCACCGGCACCAGGAAGGCATGGGCGATGGCCTCGGTCGACAGGCCGCACAGCGTGCGCAGCGTGAGCGCTACCTGCGCGTCCAGCGGAAGCGCGGGGTGGCAGCAGGTGAAGATGAGGCGCAGGCGATCGTCCTCCACCCCCGCGTCCGCCTCCGGCGCGTCGTCGACCTCGTACGCTTCGCCCGGCGAGCTGGCCGCCAGCTCCGCCACCTTCTCGCCGTGGCGCACCCGGCGCCGGATGCGATCGACGGCCTTCTTGCGCGCGACGCCGACCAGCCACGCCCCGGCGTTGCCCGGCACCCCGTCGGTCGCCCACTGCTCGACGGCCGCGGCGAACGCCTCCTGCGCGACCTCTTCCGCGAGGTCGAAGTCACGCAGGAGGCGGATCAGCGTGGCGAGCACGCGCCCCCCGTCGTCGCGATAGATGCGCTCGATGTCGCGAACGACCGTGCTCATGCTGGCGAGACGCCAGCGTAGCGCGACTTACATCTTGCGGACGGGACGCACTTCGATGGAACCGGAGCGCGACGACGGGATCTTCGCCGCGATCATGGTCGCCTCGTCGAGGTCTTTCGCCTCGATCAGGTAGTACCCCCCGAGCTGTTCGCGCGTCTCGGCGAACGGGCCGTGCGTGGTGACGCTCTTGCCGTCCCTGACGCGGACCGTGGTGGCGGCCGTGACCGACTGCAGGGCGTCGCCCGCGACCATGTGCCCGCTCTTCTTGATGGCCTCGGTGAAGGCCATGTAGTCGCCGTGGAACTTGCCTCGCTCGGTCTCGGACATCTTCCCCAGCTGCTTCTCCTCGTCGTAAATCAAGAGCATGTATTGCATGG
>DATBQU010000464.1:0-7791 GCA_036560665.1 Polyangiaceae bacterium | reverse complement strand
AGGAGCTCGACGCGCTCTCGCACGACGAAGACTGAGGTCCCGCCGAAGGCGGGCCGACGGCCCGAAGGGCACACCAGACCAGGGTCCCGCCGAAGGCGGGCCGACGGCCCGAAGGGCTCACCAGACCGAGACTCATCTCTTCGCGTACTCGATGACGGGATCGCGAGACCTCGCGACATGCTCGAGGTTGGCGATGCGGAGCTGGCCGAGCTGGTGCAGGTACTCGACGTGGGCGCCCGCCTCGTCGAGCGCGAGGATGCGCGAGTAGCCGTCCTGGTCGCCGAAGAGGTCCTGCGCGACCTGCACGACGGTGCGCGGCTTCTCGCACAGGCCGAGCACCCTGGCCAGACGGTCGCGATGGAAGAGGGCGATGGCGTCGACGCGCGCGCGAAGGTCCCAGATGGGCTCCTCGTGGCCGCCCAGGGCGAAGTTGATCCCGTCGAGGCGCCGCACCTTGGCCAGGCTGTGGAAGTAGTGCTCGAGGCCGGCGAAGGGCGTGATGGCCTGCGGGAACTGGTGGGGCGTGATGCGCGACAGCACGTGGTCGCTGGTGAGCAGCGCGTCGTGCACCTGGAGGCACATCAGCCCCGGGCAGTGCCCCGGCACGTGGTGCACGCGGTAGCCGGGTCCGATGGTGTCGCCGTCACGCAGCAGGCGATCGACCTCCTGCGGGCGGAAGGCGCTCTTGGCGGCCTGGTACATCTCGAGCAGAAGGGCGCGCTCGGGGTCGGGCACGCCGGCGCGGCGCCAGAAGACGTCGCAGTCCTTGGAGGCGATGACGATGCGCTCGTCGAAGCACGACAGCACGCGCGCGTCGAGCTCGTGCACGGCCAGCCGTGCCCGCGTCTCCTCCTTGAGCCGGTTGGCGCCGCCGAAGTGGTCGTAGTGGGCGTGGCTGACGACGCACCAGTCGAGGGACTCGTAGCGCGCCTCTTCACCGAAGGCGGCGCGCACCACCGCGAAGCCGAGCGCGAGGTCGCGGCTGGACGAGTCCGAGCCCGACCCGCAGTCGAAGAGGATGCGGCTGCCCTCCTCGACCAGCAGGTACACGTTGTTCACGTGGTGCGGGAACGTCTCGACGCTCATGCAGTAGATGCGCGCGGCGGCGCCGGCGTGGAAGCGGCGCACGCCCGCCACCCCGTGCTGCTCGGCGTACTTCTGCCGGTCCTCGTCGCGCGCGCTCTCGATGACCTTCCCCAGCTGCTCGAAGCGCCCTTCCATGCCGAGCAGGCCGACCTCCTCGTGCAAGCCGGCCAGGCGCTCGAGCGCCTCGGGCCACCCGAGGTGCGCGCCCTCGCGGGCGAGGACGGCGTCGGGCAGCAGCGCCCCCTCCGCCCGGCGCAGGAGCCACTCGACCTTCTTCCGCGTCTTCGACGGGACGTGAGCCATCTGGGACCCTGGTTATAGGGCCATCCCTGCCCGTCGTCGCGCCGCCGCGCGTTTGCTATGGAGCACCGACCCCATGCCTGCCACGCCCGCCCTGCTTTCCACGGTCCAGGCGCAACCCACGGCCATGGCGACGCTCCGCCGCGCGCTGGCGACGGGCCGCGTCCACCACGCCTACCTCTTCGACGGGCCGGACGGCGTGGGCAAGGAGCGGGCGGCGTTCGGGCTGGCGCAAGCGCTGGTGTGCGAGCGGCGCGCGGAGGGCTCGGCGGATGCCTGCGGGGAATGCCGGGCGTGCGCGCGGGCGGTCCCGCGGGCGGGCGAGACCCGGCCGCTCCATCCGGACGTGGTGGTGCTCGAGCGCGGCCTCTACGAGCCGACCAGCATCGGGCGGCGCACGCCGGAGACGCAGGACATCAGCATCGACCAGGTGCGCACCCTGGTGCTGGCGCGCGCCGCCTTCCCGCCGCACGAGGGGCGGGCCAAGGTGTTCATCGTCCGTCGCGCGGAGGAGCTGAGCACGTCGGCGGCCAACGCGTTGCTCAAGACGCTCGAAGAGCCGGGGGCGCGCACGCACTTCGTGCTCCTGTCGTCGGTGGCGGACGCGCTGCTGTCGACCATCCGCTCGCGCACGCAGCGGGTGCGCTTCGGCGCGCTGCCCGAAGCGGTGGTGGTCGAGCTGCTGGTCGGCGCCGAGCACGGCGTCGAGCGCGCGCAGGCGGAGGCGACGGCGCGCCTGTCGGGCGGGAGCATGGCGACGGCGCTGAGCCTGAGCGATCCCGACGCGACCGCCCGGCGGGAGGAGTTCGTGGCGCGCGCGCTCGAGGCGCTGGAGACGCCCGACCTGTCGGGCGCGCTCGAGCTCGCCGAGGACGGCAAGAAGGGCGACAAGGCCGCGCTGGTGGTGCAGATCGAGGCGCTGGCGGCCGCGCTGGGGGCCCAGGCGCGCGACGCGGCGGGCGCCGCGGACCGGCGGTCGGACACGGCGGCGGCGCGCCACGCGCTGGCCCTGGCGGCGCTGCGGCAGATCGACGCCAACGCGTCGACGCAGCTCACCGTCGAGGCGATGCTGATGAAGATGCGCGCCGTGTGACGCGCGCTATTCGCGCGTCTCCTTGCTGCCCGGGAGCACGTCGTACTCGCCCTCCCCGAGCAGGACGCCCCGCCAGGCCAGCGTCGCGTCCGAGCCCGCGACGACCACGAGGCGCTCGGCGGCGGGGCCCGCGTACTCGGCGACGATCGCGCGGTCGCCCACGTTCGGCGCACCGCTGCCCTGCCGGGCTACGCGCACCGGCAGGCGGCGCGACCGCTCGAAGCGCGTCCCGCCGTGCTCCAGCGCGTGCGGCGGGTCCTTGGTGAGCGGCAGCTCGTCCGCCGCGAGCGGGGCCAGCCAGACCAGGCCCGCGCCCGGAGCGTCGCGGACGAAGAGCGCGCGGTCGGCGCCCGCCTCGGGGGCGACGAAGAGCGCGGCGGTGGGGTGCTCCTCGGAGAAGACCAGGGCTCCGGCCAGCCACGCCTCGTCGCGCTCGGCCACGCGCACCACCACGTCGCCCAGCTTGCAGGCGAAGGTGGCCGGCAGCTCCGCCGGCGCGTCGTTCGCCTCGGCCGCCGCTGCGGGACGAGCCGGCTCGCTCCTCGCGCCGCGCGTCCGGATGGCGCGCGCGATCCAGCGCCCGACCACGATCCCTCCGGCGATGAGGAGCCCCTCGACGACGAGGCTCACCGCGCCGCCCCGGCGATGGGCAGCGGGGGCGCGAACAGGTCGTGCAGCGCCTGGGCGCGCGCCGTCACCTCGCGCAGCACGTCGCTCGCCGGCGCCGCCGTCCCGTGCACCAGCGTCGGCGGCACCAGATCCGCCACCACCGCCACGGCGTCGACCAGGCCGACCAGCTCGGCGGCGTTGTCGCGCGTGATGCCCCCGATGGCCACGAGAGGCACGCCCGCCGCCGCGGCGCGTGCGTGCGCAGGCCGCAAGCCCGCCACGCCGACCACCGGATCGGGATCGAGCTTGGTGGTGGTGTGGAAGACGGGCCCGAACGCGACGTACGCCGGTTGCGCGGCGAGCGCCGCGTCGAGCTGCTCGAGCGTGTGCGTCGACAGCCCCACGCGCAGGCCGGGCGCGATGCGTCGCACGCGGTCGACGGGCATGTCCGTCTGCCCGATGTGCACCAGATCGCACCCGGCGAGGATGGCCAGGTCCGGACGGTCGTTGGCGACGAGGGGGACGCCGACGCGGTGGCACATGGGGGCGAGCTCGCGCAGCAGCGCCAGCGTCTCGCGCGGTGGGTAGTCCTTGGCGCGCAGCTGGAGCGCCGCGGGCCGGACGCGGAGCACGGCGGCGGCGAACGCCACGGGATCGAGGCGCCGCGCAGCCAGCGTCCCGACGTCCACGATCGCGTACAGACCCCGCATCGCAGGCGTGCACGTAGTGCACGACGAGAGGGGGCGTCAACGCGTTTCGGTGTCGCCCGAACGGCCTACCTGTCCCGGAGGTCAGGTTTGCCTGTCGGCCGAGGTCGCCGACACCTGCGTGCCTCTGCCGATTCGCGCACGGTCGAGCTGCGGGGCGGGCTCGATGGTGAGGATGTCGCCCTTGGCGAGCCGGTCCCAGGCGGCGTTGGCCTCGGTGGCGTCGCGGTCGAGGCGCATGGCCCGCACACGGGCGGGGACGAGCCCGCCGCCGCTCGCCAGCTCGCCGCAGACGAAGGCCTCGCGCTTGCCCTTGCTGGGCATGGCGTCGGACACGACGCGAAGCCGGGCCGCGCCGGAGCGCGCGGGGACGACCCCGGCCAGGGAGGCGCCGTCGCGGCGCAGCACCAGGTAGCTGAAGGTGAGCCCCTCGTGGCGCAGCCCCGCAGCGCGGGCGACGGGCACCAGCCACGGTGGCAGGTCGACGGGCAGGTCCTCGTGGCACCAGTCGGTGTCGCGGGCCAGCGCCGGACACGGTGCGGCGTGGAGGCACGGCGCGAAGACGGTGGCGCCGGAGGCGGCGAGCGCGTCGCGGACGCGGTGCAGGTGGCGCGTGCGGTCGCGCAGCGCGGGCTCGACGACGACCAGCGCGCCGTGGTCGTCCACGCGCCGCTCGAGCCACCCCCGCAGGAGCGACGCGTGACGCTCCACGCGGACCTCGTCGGGCGCGCCCACGTCGAGCTCGCTGAGCACCTGCCCCGCCAGCACGAGACCGAAGCGGCCGAGGTCGTCGAGCGGCCCGACCGCGCGCGCGGCGGTGCGCGGGCGCAGCTCGACGGCGCCGTGCCCGGCGCGCCTACGGGCCACCGCCGCCGCGAGATCGAGCGCCTCGGCGTCGGCGTCCACCCACGTGACCTCCACCGCGCCGCGCGCCCCCGACGCCTCGAGCGCCCGCACGACCCCCCAGGTCGTGGCGCCGAGCCCGGCGCCGACGTCGAGCACGCGCAGGACGCCACCGAGCCGCAGCACACCCGTCGCCACCAGCTCGCGCACCGCGGCGGCGCCTTTCGGCACGTCGCGCGCGAACGAGAATCCGAGCCGGGCCGCCCCTGCGTCGCGCACGCCGGCGCGCGCGCGCGACGCGTCGTTGTACGCGGCCGAGAGATCCGTCACGCGCGCCGCCAGGCGTGCGACGTCGCGGCTGGTCGGCCACCCGCGGGACCGGGCGACGGCGTCGAGCGTCTCGCGCCAGCCGTCGTCGAGCGGGCGCACCAGGTCGCGTCCCAGCATGCGCGCTAGAATCGTCGCGTGCAGCAGCCGCCGCAAGCAGAGCCGGTGGTCGCCGTGGGCGCGGTGGTGCTCGACGGCGCGGGACGCGTCCTCCTCGTGCGCCGCGGACGCGCGCCCGGCGCGGGCCGCTGGACGCTACCGGGAGGGCGGGTGGAGCCCGGAGAGACGCTCGGGGAGGCGGTGGTGCGCGAGGTGCGCGAGGAGACCGCGCTGGCGACGCGCGTCGTGTGCGCGCTCGGTGTGGTGCAGGTGGCCGACGAGGGCTTCTCGTACGCCATCCACGAGCACTTGCTCGCCCCGGAGGAGCCGCGGGCCACGCCGCGGGCCGGGGACGACGCTGCCGACGTTCGCTGGGCGTCTCGCGAGGAGCTCGCGGTGCTCGGCGTGCGCCCCGAGGCCCTGGGGGTGGTCGACCGCGGCGTCGCCGAGGCCCGCGCCCGCGCGCTGGTGCCTTGATGCGGGGGCGCGTCCGCCACTAGCGTGGGTGGCATGCGCGCTTCCCACGTATGCCCCAAGTGCCACCATCGCGAGATCCTCTTCGTGCCCCACCTGGCCGATCGCGACGACCGGGACACGGTGCGCCCGCTGGTGCTCCACGTCACCCACTACGACTGGAAAGACGAGGAGGTCGGCACCCTGCAGGCGTACGTGTGCCGGGGATGCGGCTACACGGAGCTCTACACGGCGCAAGCGAGCGCGCTCCCGGTCGACAAGATCCCGGGAGCGCGGCTCCTGCAGGGGAAGGGTTGATCCCCCCGCCTGGTTTCTGCCTCCGTACCCGTGCAAGCACGGGATACGTTCGGCAACCGTGTCTCAGAAGAAAGTCCCGCCGCCCTGCGTCGCCGTCATGCCTTGCCTCCTGGGTATCCCCATGAGCAACTCGGCTGCCACACGCGCGGTCGATTTTTCCCGGGAAACGCGAACTCACATGTCTTCCTACGTTGACAGCGCGCACGGCGTGGATGTCCACATTCCGGACAAGGCCACGGCGTGAGACGCGTCCGAAACATCCTCGTCGCCCTGCGTCGAACGCGCGTCGCCGTCCTCGCGACGGCGCTCCTGCCCGTCTCGCTGGGATGCGCGCACGTCGCGCCCCCGGCCTCGTCGCCGCCGACCGCAGACGCCGCGCTGGAGCGGATGCACGCCAGCTACGCCTGCGGCAACGCGGTCCAGGCCAACGCCAAGATCGATCACTTCGGGGCCAAGGGCCGCGTGCGCGGCGACCTGATGCTCTTCGTGGCGCGGCCGGCGCGGATCCGGATGGACGTCGTCAGCCCCTTCGGGGTCGCCCTCGCCACGCTGACCAGCGACGGACGCCGCTTCGCGCTCATGGATCTGCGCGAGCGGGCGCTCTACGCCGGGCCGGCGAGCGCGTGCAACATCGCCCGCCTGACGACGGTGCCGGTGCCCGGGCACGTGATGGTCGATCTGCTCCGCGGGGAGGCGCCGGTGCTCAAGCACGTGCCCCTGGGCACGACCATCGCCTGGGACACCCACGGCTGGTGGGTGCTGCGCATTCCCAGCACGCGCCAGGCAGTCGAGGAGATCCACCTCGCGCCCCGGCCGGAGGACTGGACCCGGCCCTGGGAGCAGCAGCGCATGCGCGTGCTCGACGTGCGGGTGGAACAGCAGGGTAACGTGCTCTACCACGCCGAGCTGAGCGACCACGCGGGCGCGCCCACCGCGGGACCACGCGAGGATCCCGACAACCTCGAGCCCCCCACGCCGCCGAGCGGCCCGGTGTGCGACGCCGAGATCCCCCGCAGGATCCACGTCGAGGTGCCCGATCCGGAGGCGGACGTTCGCTTCTCGTACCAGCAGCTCTCGTGGAACCCGCCGCTGCCCGAGGGGACGTTCGACCAGCCGGTGCCGCCGGGCGTACGGATCGAGCACGTCACCTGCGACGACTAGCGTGGCACCCGGCCGAGCGCGGCCAGGATCGCGCCCGGGGCGTCGCTGATGATGGTGGCGACGCCGAGGGCCACGAGGTCGACCGCCTCGCGAGGGTCGTTGACGGTCCACACGCCGAGCCGCAGCCCGCGGCGGCGGTACCGCGCGAGGGCTTCCGGCTCGGTCTGCGTCCGCTCGAGGTGGAGGGCGCCGCAGAAGGGCGCCCGGGCCGCCTCCTGCATCACGCCGGCCCAGCGGCCCTGGCCACGGTGGACCAGCAGGGCGCGGGGCGCGCGCGGAGCCAGCGCGCCGGCCGTCGCCAGCAGCAGGGGATCGAACGAGGAGAGCAGGACGTCGGCGCGGCTGGCGCGCACCGAGCGCGCGGTGGCCTGCGCCAGCGCCGCCCGGTGCGGCACGTCGTGCTTCAGCTCGACGTTCACCGCGACGTCGCGCTCGCGGGCCCAGGCGAGCACCTCGGCCAGCGTGGGCACGCCGAGCGCCCGGAGCTCCGCCAGCGAGGCGCGCTGCGGATCGTGATGGACGATGACCTGACCCTCGTGCGTCCGCACGTCGAGCTCGACCGCACGCGCCCCTTCCGCGCGCGCACGCTCGAACGCCGCCAGGCTGTTCTCGAGCGGCCAGCCCTCCCCTCGCCCCCCGCGGTGGCCGACGACGAGAGGAGCCGTCGTCCAGACGGTCATGGCAGCCTAGACCGCCAGCTCGTCGCAGATGGTCAGCGCCAGCGCCCGGGCCTCCTCGACCTTGTCGGCGGGCAGCGACACCGCGCCCACGACCGGGTGGCCGCCGCCTCCGTAG
>DATBQU010000463.1:0-3658 GCA_036560665.1 Polyangiaceae bacterium | reverse complement strand
GTGAAGGACGCCCTCGGCGTGCGCCTGCTCGAGCGCGCGCGCGACCTGGGTCACGATGCCGACGACGGTGGGCAGCGGGGCCCGCCCGTCGCGCGCGAGGATCGCCTCCAGCGTCTCGCCCTCGAGGAGCTCCATGGCGAGGTAGGCGAGGCCCTCCTCCTCGCCGTGGTCGGTCACGCGCACGATGTGCCGCGTCTTGCGGGAGAGCCGCGCCGCGACCTGGGCCTCGAAGAGGAAGCGCTTGCCGGCGGTCTCCCGATCCTCGAGGTCGTCCCCCGCGGGCGAGTCGGTGAGGAGCTTGACCGCGACGTGCTCGGCCAGGGTCTTGTGGTGGGCCACCCACACCTCCCCCATCGACCCCCGACCGAGGAGGCGCACGAGCTCGTATTTCCCGGCGATCAGGCGTCCGACGTCGATCTCCATGCGCCGCCCCACCATGGTAGCGCCGGGTCGTCGCTTTCGCGCTACATTGAGCATATGGTCGCTGGTTCCGGCTCGGGCCCACGCCGCAGGCTCACCTCGTCGCGCCCTCCCCCGCGCGCCGCGGATCCCAAGGCGTTCGCCACGGGCGTGGGCGAGGCCGTCCGCCGGGCGCGGCAGGCCTGCGGGTGGACGCAGGCCCAGCTCGCCGAGGCCGCGGGGTTCTCGCCCAACTACGTCGCGCGACTCGAGCGCGGTGAGCTCGGGCCGTCGCTCTTCGTCGCCCACCAGCTCTGCGACGCGCTCGGCATCGACGTGTCCGCGCTGTTCGAGTCGACGCCCGGCGCCCGCACGACGCGGCGCCGCATCGCCGGCTGAAGGGGCCGGGCCCCGCCGGCTCGTGCGCACGCCGCCGCGCGACTGCCCCTGCCACTCCGGCCGGCGCTACGCCGCGTGCTGCGCGCCCCTGCACCGCGACGAGCGCGAGGCCGACACCCCCGAGGAGCTCATGCGCTCGCGGTACGCCGCCTTCGCGCTGGGCCTCGGCGCGTACCTGGTGAAGACGCTCGGGCGCGATCACCCGGACCGCGCCGGAGACGAGGCCGCCCTCGCCCGGGAGCTCTCGGGCGCGCGCGAGCGGCAGCGGTTCCTCGGCCTGCGCATCGTGGCGGCGTCGAGCGACGGCGACCGCGGCGAGGTCCTCTTTCACGCCCGGATCTTCGAGCGCGGCGCCGACCGCTCCTTCGCCGAGCGCTCCGCCTTCCGGCGCGAGCAGGGGGCATGGAGGTACACCGGCGGCGAGGCGGTGCCGACCGGCGATCCCTTACCGTCCCGGGGAGATCGGCCGTAGCCCTTGCTGTGAGCTCCTCCGCCATGGCTGCCAGTCGTCCGAGCCGGCGCGTCACGCGCCCCGACCTGCCGCGCGTCGCGACGCCGCGGCCCCCGACCACGGGCGCGCGCCCGCCGGGCGACCCCGAGCGCAGGCAGCCGTCCGACCCCCCGGTGACTCGCCGGTCGGGCCGCGCGAAAGAGTCGTTGCGGGAAGAAGTCAGCGCCGATCTGTCGAAGGATCCGCGGCGCGACGACTGACCGAAGGGACGACCGGCTCCTCGGCCTCGCCCCCGTCGGCGATCGCGTGCAACGCGACGCGGACCTGCGGGTCGGCGCAGTGATCGGCCGCCACGCGCAGACGCGCGCGCTCCTCTTCGTCCCCGCTCCCGGCGAGGGCCTCGCCGGCGGTGCAGCGCGCGGCGGCGTCGACGGCCGGCCCCTCCACCACCGCCCAGAGCTGGTCGCGCGTGACCGCGGCCTGCCGGTAGTCGCCCGCGCCGTGCGCAGCGCGCGCGAGCGCCGCGCTGGAAGCCGAGGACACGAGCTCGGTGGTCGAGTCGCTGCGGCCCTCCGCCGCGCGACCGATCGCCGCGCGAATGCGCTCCAGCACGGCGCCCCGACGTGCCGCGTCCTGCCCGTGAAGCTGGAGGCGAAGCAGCGCGCGGCCTCCACGCACGAGCTCCAGGTCCGCTCCGTCGGCGCGCGCGCCGTCGAGGTCGCGATACGCGAGGAAGCGCGTGCGCGAGCTCCCCGTCACGAGGACGCCGTCCAGCCCCACCACGATGCGGGAGGCGCGCTTGAAGAGCGCGACGCCGCCGATCGCCGCGGCGATGCTCGCCGCGATGCCGCCGAGGACGGCCGCGTCCCCCCCGAGGCCATGCCGGTCGAGGGCGCTGACGAGGACGACCATCGCGAACGGCAGGGCGGCCATGGCCACCACGGCCGCGCGCGTCTCGAGCGTGACCGCCACCGCGTCGAAGGTGATCGCGTCGTCGGCCTTCCCGCAGGGCGGCGCGGTCGCGTCCGCGGCGGGGGCGACGAGCGCCCGGAGCCCCGCCCGCTGCACGCCGAGCAGCTCGAGGATCGCGTAGACCGACACTGTGCCGCCGAGCGTCAGCCAGAGCGGGACGGACGACGGCAGGCTGATGACCCAGCTCGCACCTTCGCCCAGCCACATCGCCGACAGCGCCGCCGGAAGCGCGACGCCGAGCGCGCGCGTCCAGCCCGGATGCGCCTCGACCCAGCGCCGCGCGCCCGCCATGGGATCCCCTTGCCCGGCGCGAACCCGCGCCCTCTGCACCGTGCGCGCCGCCAGCGCGAGCGGCACGAGCACCGTCGCCGCGAGCAGCCCGAAGAGGTACGCGCCGCACGCCACGCCGAACAGCGTCGCGACCTCCGTGGGTCCGCCGCCCCACCACCAGGGGATGCCCGGGCGCAGAAGGCTGGACCACCCGAGCGCGTGCGCGACGAGGCCCATGAGGAACGCGAGCCCGTATCCCGCGGCCAGGCCGGCCACGGCGCGCAGCACGACGCGGGTGCGCGGCCTCCCCATGCTTCCAGGGTAGCTCCTTTCTCTCCGGGCTGCGGCTCCTTGGCTCGTGACCGCGGTTCCTCTGCTCGCGACCGCCTCCCCTACGCTTGGTGCCGCGCTGCTGTCGCTCGCAACCGCCGTCCTTCTGCTCGTGGCGGTGCCCACTTCGCTCGGGACGGCGCTCCGGTGGCTACGTGACCGCGGTCCTGCCGCTCGTGACCGCGGTCCCTTCGCTCGCCACGGCGGTCCTGTCGTCGAGGTACCCCGGTGCCTTGCGCTCGTGGCCGCGCCCTCTTCGCTCGCGACTGCGGTCCTGTCGCCAGGGTACCGCGGTCCTTACGCCCATGGCCGCGCCCCCTTCGCTCGGGACGGCGGTGGTGTTGCTGGGGTACCGCGGTCCTTACGCTCATGTCCGCGTCCCCTTCGCTCGCGACTGCGGTCCTGTTGCTGGGGTACCGCGGTCCTTACGCTCCTGGCCGCACCCCCTTCGCTCGTGACTACGGTCCTGTTGCTGGGGTACCGCGGTCCTTCCGCTTGTGGCCACGCCCCCTTCGCTCGCGACTGCGGTCCTGTTGCTGGGGTATCGCGGTGGCTAGCGAAGGCAACGGGTGGTCGAGCCGGGAGCGCGCGTGGTCGAGTGAAGGGAACAAGTGGTCGAGCACAGACCACGCGCGTTCGAGCGAAGGGAACGCCTGGACGAGCCTCGACCACGCGGGGTCGAGCGAAGGGAACGCCTGGGCGAGCCACGAGCACGCGTGGTCGAGCGAAAGGAACGCCTGAACGACCCACGAGCACGCGTGGTCGAGCGAAACGAACGCCTGGACGAGCCACGACCACACGTGCTCGTGGGTCGTTCAGGCGTTCCTTTCGCTCGAC
>DATBQU010000462.1:0-7537 GCA_036560665.1 Polyangiaceae bacterium | reverse complement strand
TTCAATCACAACTCGGCCAAGAGCCTCGAGCGCATCCTCACCTCCCGCGAGCGGAAGAACGCCCTGGTGGTGGTGGAGGGGGTTTACTCGCTCGACGGCGATACGGCAAACCTGAAGGAGTTCGTCGACCTGTGCGCCAAGTACGACGCGGTGCTCGTCATCGACGACGCGCACGGCAGCGGGACCATGGGCGCCCACGGCCGCGGCACGCTCGAGGCGATGGGTCTCGAGGGACGCGCCCCGGTGGTGGTGTCGACGCTGAGCAAGTCCTTCGGGGGCATCGGCGGACTGCTGTTCGGGTCGGGCGAGGTGGTCGAGTACATCAAGCACACCGCGCGCTCTTTCCTCTTCAGCGCGTCGCTCCCGGTGCCCATCGTGGCCGCCGCGGCGACGTGCCTCGACATGATCGAGACCGACGGCGTCGCGCTGGTCGCGGAGCTGCACCAGAAGTCGCAGTACTTCCGCGGCAAGCTGGTCGATGCCGGGTTCGACCTCGGCGCCAGCAACACCCACATCATGCCGGTCATGTGCCGCGAAGAGCGCAAGACGCTCTTCATGCACGTGGCGCTGCTTGAGTGCGGCGTGATGATGGTGCCGCTCACCTACCCCTCGGTGAAGCAGGGTGAGGAGCGGCTCCGCGTCAACGTCACGCGCGGCCACACCCAGGAAGACCTGGACCGCGCGCTCGAGCTCCTCAAGGAGTACGGCGAGGCGTTCTACGTGCTGTCGGGCGAGGACATCGGTCCCCTCGAGGACTAGGGCCGTAGCGTCGTCACCGCCCGCGCCACGTCGTCGACGGTGGCGATCTTGTCGAACATCTCCGCCGGGATGCTCACCGCGAAGCGGGACTCGACGTCCGCCACGAGCTCCATCACGCCCAGGCTGTCGAGGCCGAGGTCGTTCTGGATGTGATCCGAGGCGCGGATGGCGCGCGTCTCGGCGACGTGGCGGCGAAGCAGCTCGCACGTGATCTTGAGCGACTCTTCGTAGCTCGACATAGGGGTTCCCCCGTGGTCGGAGCCTAGCAGCGCGAGGCCAGCGCGTCATGGATGGCGCGCGCCACGCGGCCGGGCTCGGGGCTCGCCAGCAGGGCCCGCACGACGGCGATCCCGTCTGCGCCGGCCTCGGCGCACGCCCGCGCGTTGTCCGCGTCGACGCCGCCGAGAGCGTAGACCGCCACGCGACCGCCGGCGACGGCCCTGGCCTCGCGCACTGCGTCGAGGCCCCGCCCTTCCTTGGCCGGCGCCAGGAGCGATGGCGGCCTCGACGGGAAGACGGGGCTGACCAGGACGGCGTCCGCGCCGTCCCTGATGCCGGCGCGCACCGCGCCGTCGGAGTGGGCCGAGACCGAGACCCACGCCCGCGACCCGAGCACGCTCCGGGCCTCCGCCACCGTCGCGCCTCCGCGCCCGAGGTGCACCCCGTCGGCGCCGACGTCCCGGCCCAGCCGCGGATCGCCGTTGATGACGAGCGATGCGCCGACGGTGCGCGTCACCAGACGCAGTCGCGAGGCGAACAGGCGGAGGCTGACGAGCGGTCGCTGCTTGTCCCGCAGCTGCACGCAGAGCCACCCCGCCGGCAGCTCCGCTGCGATGGTCTCGACGCAGCGGGCGATGGCGTCGTCGCCGAACACCGGATCGGTGATGAGGATGATGCGCGGTCGCACCTCAGCCCCCCTCCCCCGCTCCTCCGTCCATCGCGCCCAGCTCCTCGCGCGCGGGCTCCGCCCAGCGGCTCGCGGGGTAGCGTTCGACCAGGTACTCCAGCGTGCGCCGCTCTGCGGCCACGTCGTGATCCTGGTGGAAGCGCTGGGCCAGCTGCCAGAGCGCGTCGCCCGGGGTGTCGTCCTCGCGGAAGGCCGCATCCGAGGCATGGCCCCCGCACTGGAGGGGCGCGATCGACATCACGGCGGCGGCGATCGCGGCGCGGACCAGCATCTACTCGATGATGCCAGAGGTGGGGCTCGAAGCGTTCGCGTACCTTTGCTTCGGCATCCGCCCCGCGAGATGGGCCTTGCGGCCGGCGCGCACACCCTCGCGCATCGCCTCCGCCATCAGCACCGGGTCCCTGGCGTGAGCGATGGCGGTGTTCAGGAGGACGCCCTGGCACCCGAGCTCCATCGCCACGGCGGCGTCGCTGGCGGTGCCCACGCCCGCGTCGACGATGACGGGGACGCGTGCCTGCTCGAGGATGATCTCCAGGTTGTGCCGGTTGCGGATGCCCAGGCCGCTCCCGATGGGCGCCGCCAGCGGCATCACCGCCGCGCACCCGAGCTCCGCCAGCTTCTTGCACACGATGGGATCGTCGATGCAGTACGGCAGGACGATGAAACCCTCCTTCACCAGCTGCCGCGCCGCCTCCAGTGTCTGCTCGTTGTCCGGATAGAGCGTCCGGGGATCGCCGATGACCTCCAGCTTCACCATCTCGGCGATCCCCAGCTCGCGCGCGAGACGCAGCGTGCGCACTGCCTCGTCGGCCGTGAAGCAGCCGGCGGTGTTCGGGAGCACCAGCCACTTCTTTCGAGCCAGCAGCGCCATGACCGAGCCGCTCGACCGGTCCGAGAGGTCGACGCGCCGCAAGGCAACGGTGACGATCTCGGCGCCGGAGGCCTCGATGGCACGCTCGGTCTCGCCGACGTCCTTGTACTTGCCGGTGCCCACGATGAGGCGGCTGGCGAAGCTCCGCCCGGCGATGACGAGGGGGTCTTGCATGGCGGCGGGAGGATAGGCTCGCGGCGACCGTGGAGCCAGGGTGAGCCCGACCGCGCCGCTCGCGCCCTACTTCGAGCAGATGGTGGTGGCGAAGCCGGTGGCGTCCTTCGCCGGCTGACACGTCGTGCCGGGGTACTGCACGCAGTCGGAGTTGCTCGAGCAGCCGGGGAAGCAGGTGAAGGCGTTGTTGCTGTTCTCGATGCACCAGTTGGAGAAGCCGTACTCGTTCACCCCGTCGGTCCCGGTCCCGGCGCACTTGGCGTTCGACGCGGAGCAGGTCTCCGTGCACCACGCGCTGCTGCCCGCGCAGGTGTTCGAGGCGCAGCCGGCGTTGGACGTGCACGCGTCGCCGATGCCGGTGCCGGTGGGTGGCGTGCACGCCGTCGTGCAGTGGTCGGTGAAGCACTTGGCCATCGACGTGATGAGGGTCTGCGAGCCCGAGTTCAGGCCGAGCACGCAGCCCGTGGTGCAGGTCTGGTCGCCGGCGCAGAGCAGGCTGCAGTTCCAGGCTCCGATGCAGGGCTGGTCGGCCGTGCACAGATCGCACTGATCGTGGCAGTGCGCGGTGAAGCAGTCTGCGCACCCGGGCACGGGGATGCTGACGCCGCACTTGTCGGGGACGACCTTGTAGTCGCCGTCGCCCACGACCGCGGTGCAGGCGCTGCCGACCGTCGCGGCGAACACGACGACGGAGAAGGCGCGCATGGCCAGGCGCGGTCGGGTCATCAGAACCTCCCCGTGAGGCCGAGCGATGCGGGGCCCACCCAGGGGGCGACCGTGACCTGCCCCGTCTTGGCCGGGCGAGGCGACGACGACCCCTGAAGGAGCATGTACCCCCCCACGGCGACGCCGACGATCCCCACGCCGAAGCCGACCGTCGAGACGAGCGCGTCGCTGTGCATGGTGTCGATGTCCGACTGCGACGACGGCAGGCACAGCTTGTTCGTGCACGCTCCGTCGAGGTGATTCTTCGCGCCCAGCGCGAGGACACCGAACACCGTGCCCACGGCGACGCCGACCACGCCGGTCCCCAGCGCGACGTAGGCCAGCGTCTTGTCGCGCGGAGGGCTCGGCGCGGCAGCATCCGGCGTGACCGGCCCCGGTCCGGGCGTCGCAGACGTCGCTGGCGGGGTGGCCGCCGAAGCAGACGGCGGCGGGGCACCGTGGATCGCGCCGGGATCGGGCTCCAGCGTGACGACGAGCGTCTGCGTCGTCCCTTCCGGGAGGGTGACGGACGTCTCCTTGGGGAGACACCCGCTCGCGGTCACGCGCACCGCGTGCGTGCCAGGATCGCTCGGGCGGTCGTTGTCGAGGAGCGCGGGGTCGAGCGCCTCGTCGTCGACCGTGACCGTGGGCGCTCCGGCGCCGGCGGGCCGCTCCACGTGGATGCGGAGCTTCCCGATGCGCGGGAGCGCCGTCGCCAGCACGGTCCGCGCCTTGTTCTGCGCCGCGACCCAGACCGGCGAGGCGGTGGGCGGCAGCTGCTGCCGTACCAGCCGGTTGAGGGTCTCGGTCCCCGCCACGATCTTGCCGAGCTTCACCTGGCACTCGCCGAGCGGCTCGGCCGTCGTCGGCGCCGGATAGAGCGCCTCGGCGCGCGCGAGCTTGTCGACCGCCGTCGCGCAATCGCCCGCCTCGGCCGCCATGACGCCCGCCCGTCCCAGCTCGCGGGCCGCGGCGATCTGGCTGGCGGTCGGCTCCGCGCGCGCGCCGCCCGACGCCGCCAGCAGCGAGCTGGCGACAGCGACCGAGCACGCGCGGCGCGCGAGCCCCGGGGGCAGCAGACGCGTCCGGAGCGCGCTCATGAGACTGTTTTCCTAGTACCCGAGATCGATGGGCGCCGTCGAGTTCGGTGGTGGGCGCGGCTTGCCGGAGGCCGCCGGCTTCGACGGAGGGGTGCCGGCCCACGACGGCGTCACCGGCGCCGCGACCGCGGACGGCGTGGCGATGGCGGGGCTGCTGGAGGCCGATGGGATCGGAGGCGGGGTAGACGCGCCGGGCCCGGAGGGGACGACCGGAGGAGGCGGAGCGCTCACGGCTGGCGCGGTCGCGCCGGTGGTGGCGGCGATCCCGGGCCCGGCTGCTGCCCTCGAACGCGCCTGCATCCTGAGGACGACCACCGACACGGCGGCCGCGAGCACCGCAGCCGCGATGAACGCGCCGATGATGACACCGGCGCGACCTGCCCGCGGGACGCCCGCCGCCCGGAGCATCGACAGATCCGTTCCCGCGCTCCGCGCCATCCCCACGGGCGCCTGTGGCCCCTGGCCGTAGGCCGGCGTGGTCGGCGGGGGCGCCGCTCCATCCAGGCCCGCGGGACGCGTGGCCGCGTAGGGGGCCGCCGCGCTCGGCGCCGCCTGGGTGAGCATGGGGTGGGGCCGCGGCCCGCTCAGACCGGAGTCGAACAGAGGCGGCGCGACGTTCGGTGCCCCCGGGATGAAGGCATGCGGCGAGCCGGCCGCCCCGCTCGCCCGGTCGACGGGCAAGTGGCCGCCGCTGGCGTCGGCCGCCGAAAGGCCCGCCGCGACGCGCAGCGACTCGGCGAACTCCTGCGCCGACTGGCACCTGTCCCCAGGTTCGCGGGCGCACACGCGCTGGAACCACCCCTCCATCCCCAGGGGGAGCCAGGGCGCCGCGGCGCGGATGCTCGGCAAGGGCTGCGTGCAGATCTGCAGGAGCAGATCGCCGAAGGCGTCGCTCGAGAACGCGAGCTTGCCGGTGAGCATCATGAAGGCGACGAGGCCCAGCGAGTAGAGATCGGTCCGGTGATCGATGGTCTTGAGCCCGCGGGCCTGTTCGGGGCTCATGAAGAGCGGCGTGCCGAGGACCATGCCGGTGCGTGTCGACGACTGCGCCTCCCCCTCCTCGTACGTGACCTTCGCGATGCCGAAGTCGAGCACCTTCACCACGTACGTGTCGTCGTCGTGCGAGAGCGCGAGGTAGAGGTTGTCGGGCTTGATGTCCCGGTGGACGATCCCGACCGCGTGCGCCCGACCGAGCGCCTTGCAGCACTGCCCGAGGATGGCGACGGCCTCGGCGAGCGGGACCGGGCCGGTGCGCCGCAGGCGATCGTTGATGCTCTCGCCCTGGAGGAACTCCATCGCGATGTACGGCGTGCCGTCGTCCAGCGTGCCGTTGTCGAAGACCTGAACGGCGTGGCGCGACTGGAGCCTGGCCACCGCCTTGGCCTCGGCGTCGAAGCGGCGCAGGGCGTCCGCCGAGCGGACGAGCTCGCGCGATACGAGCTTGACGGCGACACGGCTGTTCAGCCCCAGGTGCGTCGCGGCCCAGACCGAGCCCATCCCGCCCTGCCCGATGAGGGTCTCCAGGCGGTATTTGCCGGCGATGACGCGCCCGGGTGTCGCAAAATCCGACGTCGGGGATCGCGTCTCCATTCTCTCCCTCACCCGCGCCCGGCGTGCGCGCAGGCGCCCTCGCTCGAAAGCGAACCGTGAAGGCCCCTCCCTGTCAAGGCGAGCGGCGCCCTCCAGCGACGGTGGAGCCACAGCCACTGGCTCGGGTGCGCGCGCACGAAGCCGTCGAGGGCGCGGGTCGCGCGACGCGTCGCCTCCTCGATCCAGGCGCGCGATGCGCGCGGCGGAGGCTCGAGTACGTCGAGCACCGACAGGACGTGGTGGCCGCGTGGGTCGCGGCGGCTCGCGGCGACGACGAGCGGGGCACCGGAGACCGCGGCGAGGGCGGGCCCGGCACGGTCGGTCTGGGCGACTCGCCCGAGGAACTCGGCGGCGACGGCGTGGCGCCCGTCGAGCGGCACCTGGTCGATCATCATGGCCACGGCGCCTCCCTCGCGCAGCACCCGGCGGGACCGCGCCAGGGCCCCACGCGCCCCGGAGAGCCGCACCCCACGCCGCGCCCGGGTCCCCTGCCAGAAGCGATCGAGCCACCGGATGCTCAGGCGCCGGGTCACCACCAGCAGCTCCACTTCGCGCGCGATGGCGCACGCCGCCAGGTCCCAGTTGCCGGTATGGGACGCGGCCACCACCACGCCTCGACCCCGCGACAGGGCCTGGTCCCAGCGGGCGCGCGATGCTTCGTCGATGCGCACGTGCTCGAGCGCCCTCGGCCCCCGCAGCGCGAGCCACAGGAACTCGACCGCCGACTGGCCGAGGGCCGCATACATGGCGCGGGCCTCCACGCCGGGCCGCGCGACGCCCGCGGCGCGCATCGAGGCCTCGACGTGCGCCCGGCGGATGCGCAGCACGCTGCCCGCCAGCCATCCGAGGAGGCCGCCGAGCGCGCGCAGCAGCAGCCGCCACGCCACTCAGCCGAACCCGGCCCGGCGCACGACCTTGCCCACGCTGGCCTCGCCCTCGAGCGCCACCGCGAAGATGTCGGTGCGGACCACGACGAAGAGCTCGCGCTTCGGGTTGCGCGCGTAGACGAGCTCACCGTCGGGCTTGACCGCCTCGATGCGCGAGATGGTCATGCTCGCGCCGTCGTGGGCCACGTGCAGCGTCATCGTCGCCCCGTCGGGCAAGGGCATCCACCCGTCCTTGTCGCCCTTCGCGCCCGCCACTTTCAGGATCGCCTCGAGGTGCTCGCCGGTCATGGCGAAGTCCTACCCCGAAGCCCGCCCCACGTCGACAGCGAGCGCGCTAAGCTCGCGGCCCCCGGCATGCCCCACGACGACATCGTCGTCCTCAAGGACGTGCGCAAGAGCTTCGGCGACACGGAGGTCCTCAAAGGGATCGACATGGTATGCCGCCGAAACGAGACGACGTGCATCGTCGGCGGATCGGGCGCGGGCAAGACGACCCTCCTGCGCCTCATCGTGGCCCTCGAGAAGCCGACCAGCGGCCACATCT
>DATBQU010000461.1:0-2054 GCA_036560665.1 Polyangiaceae bacterium | reverse complement strand
GCGGATGCTCCCGACGGCGTCCCGCCCGGGTCGTGGTGGGGCCCATCGGGCGCCCGCCGGGCCCGCTGCCGCGTTAGGTCAAGCATGGCGTGGCCCCGCGGGGCAGGAGGCGCCGCCGCACCAGGTAGAGATTGGCTAAGGCAAACATGGTGTACGCCCGGGTCAGATTTTTCGCCAGCCCGCGGTAGCGCACCTTCGTAAAGCCCCACAGCGTCTTGATCACGTGAAACGCGTGTTCGCCCCGCGCCCGCTGCCGCGAGCGCTCCCGGTTGATCCGTTTCTCCCGCCGCGTCAGCGGATGTCGCGTGGTCCCGTGCCGGTTCACGCGATACTGCCCGCCGCTCATCGTCCAGAGCTGGCGATGCTCCTCACTCCAATACGCTTGGTCGCCATAGAGCACGCGCTCCCGCCCGTGCACCAACCCCGGCAGTTGCGTGATGTCCGCCACGCGCGCATCCGTCGCCCGCACGTGATGGACCAGGCCCCGCCCATCCGTCCCCACGTGCAGCTTCATGCCAAAGTGCCACTGCTTCCCCTTCCACGTCTGGTGCATCTCCGGATCGCGTGCCTGCTTGTGCAAGTACAGGCAAATTCCCGCAGTGGGTGAACAGGCAAATTCCCGCACCCGGGGTTCGGATTTTAGGAAGGGGGCGCACCTCCGGGGGTGGGGGAGGAGTGGGTCGGCGCGTCGGATCGCGGCCCGAGGAGGGCGCCGAGTTCGCGGAGCCGGTAGCTGCGGCCGTCGATGAGCAGCACCTGGACGTGGTGGAGCAAGCGGTCCAGGATCGCGGTGGTGAGGATCTCGTCGTCGGCGAAGACGGCGGGCCAGTCGCGGACGTGCTTGTTGGACGTGAGCACGATGCTGCCCCGCTCGTACCGTGCCGAGACGAGGCGAAAGAAGAGATTGGCCTCGCTCCGGTCGAGCGGGCGGAAGCCGACCTCGTCGATGATGAGCAGGGCCGAGTTGAAGTAGCGCTTGGCCCGCAGGCGCGCCGGCGGCACGGCGGCATCCGCGCGCAGGACGTGCATGAGGTCGTCGAGGACGAAGTGGGTGACCGAGAAGCCATTCTTGATCGCCTTCACGCCTAACGCGGCGGCGAGATGGCTCTTGCCGACGCCGGGCGGGCCCAGGAAGAGGACATTGGTCTTCTCGCGGATGTAGCTGCAGGTCGCGAGCGCCTCGATCTGCCGGCGATCGACGCGGGGCTGGAAGCTCCAGTCGAAGTCTTCGAGCGTCTTGCCCGGCGGGAGGCCGGAGAGTTTGAGCATGGTCGTGACGCGGCGCTCATCCTTGCGCTCCAGCTCGCCGCTCAGGACCAGCTCCAAGAACCGCACGGGCGAGAGCTGCTCGCGGGCGGCTTGCTCGACGAGCTCCGCGAGACAGCTCGCCGGATAGTCGAGGCCCAGGGCGACGAGCTGGGCGGCGACGGGATCGAGCGTCACGGTCGGGGCCTTCTTCGGGGCGGCGCTCATCGACACGCCTCCTCGACGAGCGCGACATAGTCGCGGAGTGGGCGGGCGACCGCGACCGGGGCCGGCAGGCCGGGGAGGCCGGCGAGTTGGGCGCGGGCGCGCCGGCCCAGGGGCGTCGGCGCGCGGACCGTCGCGGTCGACGGTCCGTCGTAGTGCGCGGGCGTGAGGACTAACCGGGCCGACGTGCGGCGCGCATGCCGCGCGAGCTCGCGGCCCTGCATCAGGATCACGACGTGGTGCGCGGTGCCCCGCACCTCGACCGTCCGCCCCACGGTGGCGAAGGGGACCGAGTAGCGGCGGCCCTCGAAGGAGACCAGGCACTCGCGCGACACGCGCCGCGCGACGACGCAATCAAAGGGCTCGTGCACCGCCGGCACCGGCTGGAGTACGGCCCGCTCCGCGGCCAGCGCCTCGGCGATCGTCGTGCCCGTGATCGGGCAGCGCCGCCGCGCGTGCCGCTCGGCCGCGCGCGTATCGAGCGCGGTTTGCAACGCCTCGAGCGACGGCCAGTCCACGCGCAAGAGATCCGCAAACGCCGCGCGCTCGGTGCGCACCGCGCGCTCGACCTTCCCCGTATCCGC
>DATBQU010000460.1:0-2859 GCA_036560665.1 Polyangiaceae bacterium | reverse complement strand
GACGGAACGAGGCTCGACCCCGAAGGAACGAGGCTCGACCCCGGAGGGACGAGGCTCGACCCCGGCGGAACGAGGCTCGACCCCGGGGGAACGAGGCTCGACCCCGAAGGGACGAGGCTCGACCCCGGAGGGACGAGGCTCGACCCCGAAGGAACGAGGCTCCACCGTGGAGGAACGAGGCTCGTCCCCGTCGGGGCAACGCTCGCCCCCCCGGGGGAAGAGGAGAAAACCGCCAGGACGCCGGGGCCGCCAGGGGAGAGATGCAAACCAACCCTGCTTCTCTCCCCTGGCGTCCTTGGCGCCCTGGCGGTGATCTCTCCCTCCTTCTTCAGCGCCCGCGGGGCAGCGTCACGGTGGCGCGGGTGCCGGCGCCGCGCTCGCTCTCGATGCGCACCTCGCCCCCGTGCTGGTCGACGATCTTGCGGACGATCGACAGCCCGAGGCCCGTGCCCGCCTCCTTGGTGGTGAAGAACGGCTCGAACACCTGCGCCAGCGCCGCGGGCTCGATCCCGGTGCCGGTGTCCTGCACCGACAGGCTCACGGCGTCGCCGTCCCACGCCACGCGCACGCCGAGGGTGCCGCCCTCCTTCATCGCCTCGAGCGCGTTCATCACCAGGTTGATGACCACCTGCTTCAGCTTCTCCGGATCGCCCACCAGGATGCAGTCGCTCGCCAGATCCCGCGCGATGACCACGCCGCGCGCGGCCGCCGAGCCCTGCTCGAGATCGAGCACGTCGCCCACCAGCTTGCCGAAGTGCACGAGCTCGCGCTGCGCCCCGCGCGGGCGCGCCAGCTCGAGGAACTCGGTGAGCAGGCGGTTGAGGCGGCCGATCTCGTCGCCGACGATGCGCGCCCGGTCGTGCAGGGCGCGGCGCGTGTCGTCGTCCACCGCCAGCTTGTCGAGGTGGCGGCCGAGCAGGTGCAGCTGCAGCACGGCGGCGTTCAGCGGGTTGCGGATCTCGTGCGCCAGGTTGAGGGCCAGCGTCCCCATGGCGGAGAGCGCCTCGGCGTCGGCGGCGCGCTTCTCCAGGGCGCGGCGCTCGCTCACGTCGATGCCGATGCCGTAGACCAGGGCGGCGTCGTCGCCGGCCTCGCGGGCCATCGACAGGTGCCAGCGGACGCGCCGGCGGGCGGCCGCCTCGCGCAGCTCGCGCGACGAGACGTGCGCCGGGCCCGCCGCCGCCGACAGCTCGGCGAAGCCCGTCTCCACCTCCGGGGTGCGCCCGACGCGGGCCAGGGCGATGGCCTCGCGCATGCGGATGCGCTCCTCGTCGGGGATCCAGCTCTCGATGAAGGGACGCCCCAGGGCGGTGCTGGCCTCGATGCCGGCGAAGAGCGACGCCTTGCGGTTGAAGAGGGCCACGCGGTCGTCGGCGTCGAGGCCCACCACCAGCACGTCGGTCAGCTCGACCAGGGCGCGGTAGCGGCGCTCGAGCTCCTCGCGCCCGCGCGCCAGGCCCACCTTGGTGAGCGCCTGCTCCACGGTGGAGATGAGCTCCTCGGGGCGGAACGACTTGGGCACGAAGGCGAAGGCCCCGTAGCGGAGCGCCCGGATGGCGGCGTCCATGGAGGCGAACCCGGTGATGAGCACCACCTCGCCGAAGGGGGACGCCTCGCGCAGCTGGGCGATGAGATCGACGCCGCTGGTGTCGGGGAGCTTCACGTCCACGATGGCCACGTCGAAGCCCCTGGCGCGCGCGATGGCGAGCCCCTCGTCGCCGCGCGAGGCGGTGACGACCTCGATGGAGCGCGACGCGGTGGTGCCGTCCGCCAGCTCGGCCGTCATGAGCACCGCGTGCAGCGTCCCCACCAGCTCGACGTTGTCGTCGACGATGAGGACGCGCGCGCGCGGGGGCGCGGCGGCGTCGGGCAGGCGGGGGATGGGAGTGGACAACGGCAGGAGGGCTCGAAGATAGTCGCTTCCTCCTGCCGGCCCAATGCTGACTCCTGCGCCAAGCTCCGCGTGGCAAGCCATCGCGCGGACGGCGCGCCTCGGCGCGACCGCGGGCGCGCTCGGCGCCGTCGCGGACGGTCTGACGGCGGCCTTCCTGCCTCACACCGTCGCCGCGGTGCGCGCGGAGATCGCCGCGGCGTGTGCGATCGTCGACGTGCTCGCGGGGCTCGGCCTGGCGGCCGTGCTGGGCGCGCTGTGGATGGCGACGGAGACGCTGGGGCGGCGTCTGCACGCGGCATGGCCGCGCCTGCCGGCGGGTCTCGCGCGCGGCGCGCCGCTCGCAGCGCTCCTGGCGGCGTGGCTGGCCTGCGACGCGCACGGGCTCTTCTCGGGGCCGGGCGTCTCGCGGACGGCGCTCGGCGCGGTGGGACGATGGGCACTGCCCCTGGCCGGGGCGCCGCTCGTCGTGGCCGTCTTGCGTGGCGGGCTGGCGGTCCACCGTCGCCTGCGGAGCGTCGCGCGCACGGCGGGCCTGGGCGTGCTGGCCGTCTGCCTCGCGGCGGCGGGGGCGCTGCTTCACGCCGAACGCCTCCCGGTGCTCGAGCCGTACTTCGCCGTCCGGCGCTACTGCGACGTCGGCGCGCTGCTCGCCGTCCTCTTCGGCCTGGCGCTGCTCGACGACGTGAAGGTCGTGCCCGCACGCCTGCGGCCGCGCGCCCCGGCGCAGCGCCTCGCGGCGTCGCTGGCCTTGCTGGCCATGGCGCTCTGCCTTCCCTTCCTCCTCCCGAGCAGCCGCGGGCGCCTGGCGGTCGCCTCCGGCCGGTTCATCGCCACGCCCGCGGTCCACGGGCTGCGTCACCTGGTCGACCTCGACCGCGACGGCTACTCGCCGCTGCTCGGCGGCGGCGACTGCGACGATCTCGATCGCCGCGTGCACCCCTTCCAGCGCGACCGCCCCGGCGACG
>DATBQU010000459.1:0-8423 GCA_036560665.1 Polyangiaceae bacterium | reverse complement strand
GTCGCCTCGGAGAACGCCTTGAGGTCCCACGGAAAGAGCAGCCGCGGGATCTCGTTGACGACGAGCCCCACCGCCAGCGCCATCGCGGTCAGCACGACGAGCCGCTCGAGCCTCGCCCGGGGCAGGAGGTCACCTCGCATTCGCCTCGAGCACGCGGGCCCCGCCGCGCATGGCTCCCTGGTAGGCCGCCAGGTCCCACGGCAGCCCCGGCGTCTCGTCGCCCTGGATCCGCGCGACCTCGTGGTAGTTCGTCTCGAGGACCGCCTGCACGTCGGGCCAGTACTGCGGCGCGGGATCGAGCAGCAGGTACACCTTGTCGTAGCGTCGCTGCGCCAGACGCTCCCGGGTCGCATCGCCGCCGAGCCTGGCCAGCCCGAGCTGATCGCCGCTCCATGACCGGTCCAGGGGGACGTCGAGCAGCCCGCCGTGCACGAGCGCCGACGCGCCGTGAGACACCAGCACGCGCCGCCCGCTGGCCGCGTCCTCCGCGATGGCCGCGTCGAGGGCGCGCCCGAAGGCGTACTCGCCGTGGGTGGGCACCACGCGCGTAGGGCCGAGCGCGACGAGCAGCGACACCAGCGTGCCCGCTCCGAGCGCGCGCCTCGCCAGGACCGCCTCGCCGTCGTCGCCCGGGCGCGCCGCGATCCAGAGCACGGCCACGACCGGCATCGCCATCCACAGGTCGAGGACGGTGAGCTCGCTCCAGTCCGTCCATGCCCGCGCGTAGGCCACGATGCCCGGCAGGACCTCCGCGGCGCCGACGGTCACCCACACCAGCGTCATGCGCCGCAGCGCTTCGTCGCGCCGGGTCCGCGTTGCCAGGTAGAGCGCGCACGGCGCGAAGGCGAGCGCCAGCACCAGGCGGTGCGGCACCTGCCCGTACTGCCAAAGGATGCGGTAGCGCCGGTACCACTCGAGCGGGAAGTGATCGGGTACCGTCAGCGTCCAGAACGACCCCCAGCCGCGCGACGTCACGTACCCCGCGAGCGCGCACGACCCCAGGCCGCACGCCACCACGAGCGCCGTGCGCGCCGGCCCCCACAGCGGGCCGCAGACGATCACCAGCGCCACCAGAGCCCCCACCACGCCCAGCGCCCCCGTCTGCGCGATGGCGATGCCGAGGCCGCCCACGGCGGCGGCCACCAGCGCGAGGTCGAGGCGCCGCGACGTCACCGCGGCGCAGGTGAGCGCCGCCAGCAGGACGGCGTGCAAGAGGCGCAGGTTGTCCGGGTGGCAGGCGTCCGCGGTGTAGCTCTTGAAGATGAACCCCCCCGCGATCACGGAGGCGACGACGGTGCTTGCGCGCGAGACCGCGGTGCCGCCGAGCTGGGCCGCGAACCGGGCGGCGAGCCGCCCCGTCACGATGGCGGCGAGCACGCCGCACAGGACGGTCACGGCGCGGCAGGCCCGCACGTCGAGCTGCGCGCCGAGCGGGCGGAGCAGGGCGTAGGTCAGGTAGTCGAGGCCGGGCGGGTTGACGAACGAGTTGCAGTCGGCCGGCGTGGTGTGCGGGCTCTGCCCGGCCGTCAGCTTGAGCATGTCGGTCAGCAGGACGCTCTCCGAGAACATGCGAAGGTCCCAGGGGAAGAGCATGCGCGGCAGCTCCTCGGCCAGCAGGCCGGCCCCGAGCGCCACGGCCAGCGCGACCAGCAACGTCTCGAGCCTCAGTCGAATCAACCCGCGTCCTCCTCTTGTGGTGCCGCCCGCGGCCGGCGCATCTTACGTGATCGATGCGTCGTCGCGCGTGGGTCTGTGCGGCCGTCCTCGTCGCGCTCGCGCCGCTGGCGGCGCAGTGCTCCCGGACCCCGCCCGGTCCGCTTCCGCCCGCGCCGCATGGGATTGCGCTGCCGACCTACCACTTCGACCGCGCGCGCACCGGCTGGAGCGACGTCGAGAGCACGCTCGTCCCCGCGCGCGTGCGTGGTGGCCTGGTGCGCGCCTGGGAGTCGCCGCCGCTCGACGGCGCGGACGTCGCGTACCAGGACGACGCCGGCGCGCACGCGGACGCGTTCCCGCCGCGCCTGTTCGCCACGCCGCTCTATCTCGACGACGTCGTGGTCTCTGCGGGGCCGTTCGCCGGCGCGAGCGTCAGCGTCGTCCTCGTCGCGACGACCAGCAACTGGGTCTACGCGCTCGCCGCCACCGACGCGCCCACCGCCGACGGCGAGGGGATCGTGCCGGCCGGGACCATCCTGTGGCGAACCCCGGTCGGCGCGCCGGTCTACGTCCCGACGCTCGACCGCGGCATGCCCCTCGGCGTCCTCGGCACGCCGGTCGTCGACGCCGGCGCCTCGCCGCCGACGATGTACGTCGCCGCCGCCGACGCGGCGGCGGGCTGGCAGGTGTTCGCGCTCGACGTCACCAGTGGCGCGGTGCGGCCGGGCTGGCCGATGGCGATCGATCCGGCGGTGGTGCGCGCCGTCGACCGCAACGGCCTGCCCGGCGTCTCGCCGCCCGCGATGGCGGGGCCGACGGTGGCGTCGCAGCGCTCGGCGCTCCTGCTCTCGCCCGACGGCGGCACGCTCTTCGTCGCGTTCGGCGCCTACGCCGACAGCGCCGTGGGCTGGCTCGTCGCCGTCGACGTCCACCGCGCTCGCGTCGTGACGTCCTTCTCCTCCGCCGCCGCCGCCGTCGCACCGGGCGGCGGCATGTGGGGCGCCGGCGGACCGGCGGTGAGCCCCGAGGGGCGCGTGTACATGACGACTGGCAACGCGCCTGGAGGCTCGTTCGGCGTCCCCGGGCTGTGGGGCAACTCGCTGCTGGCCTGGGGGGCCGGACTCGAGCTCGCCGCGACGTATTCGCCGTTCAACTACTGCCTGCTCGACGCGGGAGACACGGATCTCGGCGGCAGCTCCCCGGTGACGTTCGACGTCGATCCCGGCCAGACCTCCACGCCGCACCTGGCCACGTTCGGAAGCAAGCAGGGCGTGGTCTACCTGGTCGATCGCGATCACCTGGGCGGCTCGCTGGTGAAGCGCCCCGCGTGCGACGCGAACCCCCTGAACGACGATCCCGCGACCGACGCCTCGCTCTACGGCCCGGCGCCGGTGGCGGCGTACCCCTCGGGCCACCCCGGGCCGCTGCCGGTCTTCGGTCCGTACTCGGACGCGCCGGGCGACAACGACCTCGATCGCGCCAAGATGCGCACGACGCCGGCCCTCTTCCGCCCGTCCTCGGGCCAGATCTTCGTCTACGCAGCCGGCACGTCGCGCGATCCGGCGAACCTCGACGCGGTGGTGCCCCCCTGCGTGGCGCGCCTTCGCCTCGTCGCGCTGCCGGGCCAGCACGCCTACTTCGAGCCGGCGTTCCTGGCGAACCGCACCGCCGTGCTGCGCAACCCGGGGGCGCCGATCGTCACCAGCCACGACGGCGGGCAGGACGGGGTGGTCTGGGTCCTCGACCAGAACGCCCGGCGCACCGATCCGGTCGTCCCCAAGCCCGGCTTCGTCCCTGCGGGCGCCGTCCTCTACGCGTTCGACGCAGCCACGCTTGAGACGCTGTGGGCGAGCGCCCCCGGCGATCTCGGCCCGGGCGGCAAGTACGGGCACGTCGTGGTGGCGCACGGCACGGTGTACGTGGCGACCGACCGGGTGGCGGCGTTCGTGGGGAAGGGAGCGCCGTGAAGCGGGCAATTTCGACGGGTGAGCTGCGAGTACGCGATCGAGCGGTCGACGGCAGCGCTGGAAGTCGAGATGCGGAGACGCAGAGCGGGCGAGCGGGCGAGCGGGCGGGCATGGGGAAGCCGGAAAGTTGAAGATGCCGGCTCGTGCGATGCAGAGCTGCGCTGGGAACGTCCTCATCGGCCTTCCTGAAGCACAGAGGGAGCCGGCGGGGGTGCTGATCGAGGCTGGTGAAGCGGAAGAAGCGGCAGCGGATCCACTCATCGAGGCGGCGGATCTGCTCCGCGTGGCTGCTGATCCACAGAGCGAGGCGGCGCGTGTGGTCCGCGAGGCTCGCGATCCACAGAGCGAGCCGGCGGATCTGCTGCGCGAGGCTCGCGATCCACAGTGCGAGGCGGCGGATGTGCTTCGCGAGGCTCGTGATCCGCAGAACGAGCCGGCGGATCTACTTCGCGAGGCTCGCGATCCACAGTAGGAGGCGGCGGATGTGCTGCACGAGGCTCGGTCACAACGCATGGACGACGGTGCACTAGTGCGGCACGTTCCTCCGCGAGAGCTGCTGCTTCGCAGCCTGCACCACCGCGCCCGCCACGTTCTTGCTCTTCGCCAGGGCCTTCAGCTCGTGCTCCCGCAGGTGCTGGATCAGCTTCGACGAGAAGGCGAACGGCGTCCGCGGGTTCTGCACCAGGTTCAGCTTGATCTGGTGCGACCGCGTCCACTCCCGGTCCATGGCGATGATGCGCAGCACGTCCTCGCTCACGTTGCGGCTCGCCGAGATGCGCGTCACCTCGTTCTCCTGGATGCTCGGGCTCTTCACCGCCGCCGCCGCCACCAGGCGGTTGTTGTCCCGCACCAGCAGCAGCCGCTCGGTCGCCGTCCCCAGCTGCGCGCGCCGGATCCGCTGCGACACCGTCATCTGCGCCAGGCGCGCGTGCAGCGGCAGGAACTTGTCGTCCACCACCTCCTCGCCCGACTCCTCGTCCACCCGGTGCGTGTCCTCCTTCGACGGGTCCACCGGCGCCTGGATGGCCGCCACCTCCGTCTCCTTGAACAGCACGTCGTCCGGCGTCGGCTCGGGCGAGCGCTCGGCGATGAGCTCCATCGCGATCGCCGTCGCCGCCTCGCGGTAGGCCGGGATCCCCGGCAGCTCGATCTTGTTGCGCACCGCCAGCTCGAGCACGCGGTCGGCGGTCGACATCCGCGTCGCCTTGTTCATGTAGAGCTTCTCGATGATCTCCGGCTGCCTGAGGAGCAGCTGCTCGTTGACCGCCACGAGCTCGGCCACCGCCTCGTTGGCGCGCGCCGCCACGTCCGCCACCGCCGCGGGCGGCAGGGCCGGGTGCGCCAGGATCTTCTCCATCACCACCGCGTTGTGCGCGTAGCGCGGCGCGATGAGCGCCAGGACGCCGGCCGGCAGGTCGCCGCCCAGCGCCCCGTTGAGCACCGGCGCCGGCAGCTTCGCCAGCGTCTCGGTCGCCGCCCTGGCGATGGCCTCGTCCGCCGACTCCGACAGCAGCGCCACCACCGTGAGCGCGTCGGCGGGCCGCAGGCCCGGCGCGATCCCCTTGGCCGCCATCTGCCGCAGCGCCGCCGGCGTGGCCGGGTCGAGGATCTTGCGCGCCGCGGGTGCGAGCGTGGCGACGTCGACCGGAGGCTCCATCCTCCTTCAGCATATCCCCCCCGTCACCCGTTCGTGCGACGTCTCTAGCCGCGCGGTCGGCGCCGACTTATTCTGGCTCCGAGGCTCACCTAGAAGGGATCGTCCATGGGCGTCTTCGATTTCGTGCGTAACGGCGTGCAGGAGATGATGGTTGCTCGTCCCGACAACCTGAAGTCCCTCATCGTCTACAAGCACCACGATCAGAACATCCCGATGTACTCGCAGCTGACGGTGGACAGCGACGAGTGCGCGGTGTTCTTCAAGGACGGCCGCGTGATGGGCGTCATCGGGCCCGGGCGCACCACGCTCCAGACGCAGAACATCCCCTTCCTCAACTCGCTGGTGACCAGCTTCACCGGCGGCCAGGTCTTCATCGCCGAGGTCTTCTTCGTGAAGACCGCGCCGGTGCGCAGCGTCCCCTTCGGCGGCCCCATCGGCGACATGCTCGATCCGCTCACCAGCGAGCAGGTGCAGCCGCGCATCTTCGGCGAGATGAGCGTGGTTGTGGTCGACCCCGTCAAGTTCATCGTCGGTTACTCGGGCCAGGCGGCCACCGGCGACAACGACTACGTCCTCAACTGGATCAAGGGCCTCTTCATGAACGGGGTGAAGACCACCCTGGGAGAGCTCTGCGAGAACGAGGGCAAGAGCCTGCTCCAGGCGGTGTCGCTCACCAGCAAGCTGGCGGCGGCGTTCGTCGCCCACGCGCCCGACCTCAACGACATCGGCGTGAAGATCCTCCAGGTCGGCACCTTCAACATCAACTTCGGCGAGGAGGACCGCCAGCGCCTCGTCGCGGCCAACGCGGAGATCGCCAAGGCGCAGCGCGAGGTGCGCGTGAAGCAGATCGGCGTCGCGGGAGCGGCGGCAGATGCGCAGGCCAAGCAGTTCGCGCTCGACCAGAAGTTCGGGCAGGACTCGCGCTACGTGAAGGAGCTGGCCGGCAGCTACCAGGGGTACGCCGCGGGCCAGGCCGTCATCGGGGCGGGGCAGGGGATGGCCGAGCACGGCGTCGGCGGCGGCATCGCGGGCATGGGCGCGCAGATGGCCGTGGGCGTCGGGATGGGCAACGTGATGGCCGGCGGCATGGCGGGCGCGATGGCGCCGGGCGGCGGTGCAGCACCGGCCGCGGCGCCGACGTTCTCGCCCGGCGGCACCCAGGTCATCTGCGGCAAGTGCAACGCCAAGCAACCGGGTGGAAAGTTCTGCGCGGAGTGCGGCGCGGCGCTCGTCGTGCAGAAGAAGTTCTGCAGCGGCTGCGGAACCGAGCTCTTCGCCGGGGCGAAGTTCTGTCCCAACTGCGGGACGGCCTCGGCCGGAGCCCCGTCCGCCAGCGCCGGGTGATAAGCTGCCCGGGTGAGCCGCAACGTGCTGCTCCTCGTCGTTGCTCTCGGCGCCCTGCGCGATCCGTGCGGTACGGACACGACCGCGGCGGGCGTCAACGGGCCGTGCACGCGTACCAAGGACTGCCAGGACGGACTGTCGTGCGTGGAAGGGGTGTGCTCGCCGCCGGACGCCGGCGTGGCCGACAGCGGCAGTGACGCGACCGACTCCGGCACCCCGGATGCCCCGGATGGAAGCGCAGCCGACTAAGAAGACGGTCGACATCCGTCGCGAGATGAAGCAGTGCCCGGCCTGCGGCCAGCGCTTCTCGCGCGACGCGGCGTTCTGCCCCTTCGACGGCAGCAAGCTCGAGACGGCGACGTACGACCCGCTGGGCGACCCGCTGCTGGGTACCGTCGTCGACGGCCGCTACGAGATCGTCGAGATGCTCGGCGAGGGCGGCATGGGCCGCGTGTACGAGGGCCGCCACACGTCGCTCGATCGCCGCTTCGCCATCAAGGTGCTGCGGCGGGAGCTCGCGCGCGACGAGGAGCTCGCCGGTCGCTTCATCCAGGAGGCGAAGGCCACCGCCAGCGTGCACCACCCCAACGTCGTGCAGATCACCGATTTCGGAAGCATGCCGGACGGCGTGCCGTACTTCGTGATGGAGCTCCTGGTCGGGCAGACGCTGGGGCAGGTCATCAAGGCCGGGGGTCCGATCCCGGCCGGGCAGGCGGTACGCATCATCCGCCAGGTCGCGGCGGCCCTGGGCGCTGCGCACGCCCAGGGGATCGTCCACCGCGACCTCAAGCCCGACAACGTGTTCCTGGTCGGCGGCGGCGGCGGCGGTTCGGCCGGCGACGACGTGCGCGTGGTCGACTTCGGCGCGGCCAAGATCGTGGGGTCGAGCCGCGTGACGCGGCAGGGGATCGTCTTCGGGACGCCGCACTACATGTCGCCCGAGCAGGCGAGCGGCCAGCCCGTCGATCACCGCGCGGACATCTACTCGCTGGGCATCATCATGTACGAGATGTTCACCGGGCGCGTGCCGTTCGAGGCCGACACGTACATGGGCGTCCTCACGCAGCACATGTTCGTCCAGCCGATCCCGCCGAGCCAGGTGGCGGCGGCGGCGAAGGAGCTCGGGGCGCTCGAGGAGATCACGCTCATCTGCCTCGCCAAGAAGCCCGAGGAGCGGTACGCGGCGATGGAAGATCTGGCGGCGGCGCTCGACGAGGTGGTGCACATCGGCGCCGACGGACAGGCTGACGTGGCGACGCGCCTGTCCTCGCGACCGAGCCGCGAGCCGCCCAGCGTGCGCTTCCGGATGGCCGACGAGCTCGAGCCGCCGACGCTGCAGGAGATGCGTGTGGCCATCGACAGCGTGCTGCCGCCGAAGCGCGCGGTGCCGTGGGGATGGATCATCGGGGCGGGGGCGGTGCTCGGATCGGCGGTGGTGGCCTGGGCGCTGGTGGGCGGGGCGTCGAAGGCGGGGGCGGAGTCCGGGAGCGCGACGGCGACGGTTTCTGCCTCCGCGCCCGCGCCCGCATCCGCATCCGCGCCCGAGCCCGCGACCGCGCCCGCGACCGCGACCGAGCCCGCGACCGCGACCGCGCCCGCGACCGCGACCGCGCCCGCGACCGCGCCCGCGACCGCGACCGAGCCCGAGGCCGCGTTCGCCGTTCCGCAAGACCCGGTCGTCCTTCCCGATCGCCGGCGCCCCGTCGTCTTCTGGCTCGCCGCCGCCGCGACGGTGACCGTCGGTGGCGGCCTGCTCTACGCGGCGCTGCGACCGCCGCCCGCGCCCCCGCCGCCCTCGC
>DATBQU010000458.1:0-17732 GCA_036560665.1 Polyangiaceae bacterium | reverse complement strand
CACAACCAGTGGACGACCTGGAAGTCACCGATGGTGATGGGAGCGGCGCTCGACCCTGCGTCGGGAGCGGCGGGCTGGCTGCACGTTCCGGTTCCGGTGACGACCCGCATCAGCTGGCGAAACACCGCCTGGCACTCGACGTCCACGGAGGTGACGGTGAGCGTGCATGCCCCCGACGGCGCCGTCCACGACTCCGCTCCGCCGTCGGCGCCGGGCGCCCGGATCACGAGCGAGGTCAGAGGGAAGGTGCCCGGCTGATCGGGCAGACCGTTCGCGAAGTTGGCCGAGACGCGCCCGCCGAGGACGCTCGAGTCCCAGCTCAGGAAGTCGCCGGCCCCCGTGCCGGACGCGTCGCCGCAGCCCGTCTTGCCGTCGAGCGTGCCCGTCAGCCCGCCCTGCACGGGCATGGAGAGGCTGCACCGCCGCCCCACATCGCCCGCGACGCCCGCGTCGCACGCCCCGATCGCGTCGGCTCCCGAGTCGCCTCCGGTGTCCGTGCCCGAGCCCGATCCGCAGGCCACGAGCGCGATCGCCAGGATGCTTCCCATGGCGCGAACCACGGTCCCTCTTCGCATGGTCGCTCCTCCCGCGTTGGACGCTCCCCGCGTAGCGGTCATTCACCGGGTGCTCTTGCGAGCGCGAGAGCCAACGGGCCAATGCATTCGGGCGCAGCCTGGCTAGCGACCCGCGACGCCGAACGCGTCGCTGACGACTCTCGCGAGCCTCGCCGCCTCCCGGAAGTCTCGCTCGATCTTCTCCTGACTGTCGTCGATCGCGCTCGCGCTGAATCGACGTAGATGGATGGAGTGCGCGTCGACCGACGGGTGCAGCCCCTCCTTCTCGAGGTCGAGGAGCGCGCGTCGCGCTTCGGGCCCCAGGAGCGCTGCGACGCGGTCGACGTCGGAGGCCTTGACCGAGAAGACCTTGTCCATCTCGGGATCGCCGATCCTCTGCGAGTGACCGCCGAAGAGATCTCCGAGCTTCCCGATGAGCGTCTTCGTGGCGATGCTCAGATCGAGCGGTGCGGTCCTCGGCAGCAGCGCTGCGACGTGGACCGCGTAGGTTCCGAAGGACATCTGGAGCGCAATCCCATCGAGCATCCCGTGAATGCGGCCGTCCTCGAATGCGAGCCCGAGCCGCTTGCTGACGGCCGTGTAGTTCGCGAACAAGGCGCTCATCACCATGAGCGCATGAGACCATGTCGACCCACCGCTTGCGAAGCCTCTCCCCTGGGGTCGCTCGTGCGCCATCCCCTCGCGGCTTGACGCGGCGCGCCTCGTGGCGTGGGCCGCCTGGGACGCGAACGCCCCTCTAGGGTAGGAGCAGTCGACGCGAGCCGGCGGGGGCCGGAGCGTCGCGCTCTGCGTGGGCTCGACGCGCGACGAGGCTCGCGTCCGGCCCCGCCACCGGCAGCGGCGAGAGCCGGTAGCTCCCTCGCTTCGTCTTGGACAAGCTGGCGAAGGTGACCTCTACGTCCTCGCGCGATCGAGCGCTTCGCGCGGAAGCGCTCTTCGATCCTCGGCCGGTCGTCCGGGTGGACGAAGCGCAGCGCCGAGTCGAGCACGAGCTCCGAGCCCGAGGCGATCCCGAAGATCCGAAGCGACCCCTCCGACCACGTGATCTGGTCAGTCGCCGCGTCCCAGATCCAGCTGCCCACGTGGGCGACCTCCTCGGCGCGCTCGAAGAGGAAGAGGCGCTCCCGGAGCGCGGCCTCCGTTCGGCGCATCGGCCCGAGATCGTGGACGACGGCCGAGACCCCGATGTTGCGGCCCCTCTGATCGTGCATCGGCGCTAGCGCTAGCGCGACGTCGAGGAGCGTTCCGTCCTTGCGCAAGCGCTGCGTCTCGACCGTCACGCGCTTGGCGGTCTTCAGCAACTCGAAGTCCGCCGCGTACTCGGCCTGCAGAGCGGGCGGTACGAGGATCGCGATCGGGCGTCCGATAGCCTCCGTTGCGGACCAACCGAACAGCTCCTCGGCGGCGCGGTTCCAGCCGATGATGATCGCGTCGCGATCGACGGCGACGATGGGGACGCTGGCCGCGCGGTCGAGCCCTCTGCCCCTCGCCCTGCGGGCGAGGGGCGACGCGCCGCGCCTCCCGCAGGGGCCGCAGCTCGCCCTACGGGCGAGCTAGCGTCCCCAGCGGGAGTCGAACCCGCGTTAGCGACGTGAAAAGCCGCGGTCCTGGGCCACTAGACGATGGGGACGGAGCCAGAAGCCTCGCGTAGTTAGCCGCCCAGCCCCCCCGTTGTCCAGCTCATCTCCCCACCAGCGCCACCGCCAGCAGCGTCACCACCGCGCCCGCGAGCATCGCCAGGATCCCGGCCACCACCATCCGCGTCCGCGCACGCCGTCTCGCCAGCCGCGGGTCGACCGGCGCCGTCGGGCCGAGCGCGCGCACGGCCTTCAGCATCTCCCTGGCCGACTGGAACCGGTCGTCCGGCTCGGTCTCCAGCGCCCTCGCCACCAGCGCGGCGACGTCGTCGGGGACGTCCGGCGCCCAGCGCCGCACGTCGGGCGCCGCGTCCATGCAGATGGACAGCAGGATCTGCTCGTACGTCTCGCCGGTGTGGGGCGGCCGTCCGGCGAGGCACTCGAAGAGGATGGCCCCGAGCGAGTAGAGGTCCGCCCTGCCGTCTACGTTCGCGGAGGCGCGAGCCTGCTCGGGCGCCATGTAGAGCGGCGTGCCGATGACCGTCCCGCGCTTGGTCAGCGGCAGCGGCGCGGTGCTGCCCGCGGGCCGCTCGATCTTCGACATCCCGAAGTCGACGATCTCGGCGAAGCTCGCGTCGTCGCCACGCCGGACCAGGAGCACGTTGTCCGGCTTGAGATCGCGATGGACGATGCCGGCGCCGTGCGCCGCGACGAGGCCGCGCAGCACCTGCTCCACCACGTGCAGCGCCTCGTCGAGCGGCACCCGCCGCGATCGCCGCAGTCGCGCCCCGAGGTCCTCGCCGCGCAGCAGCTCCATCACCAGGTACGGGCAGCCGTCCTCGGTGCCGCCGTCGAGCACGCGCACGATGTGCTCGCTCGCCACGGCGCTCGCGGCCCGGGCCTCGCGCGCGAAGCGGCCCGCGGCCACCTCGTCCTTCACCCACTCGCGGTCGAGGATCTTCACCGCCACCGAGGCGCCGCCGGCGACGTCCTCCGCCTCGTAGACGGAGCCCATCCCGCCGTACCCGAGCAGGCGTACGACCCGGTACTTCCCGCCCAGCGTGCGGCCGGACCACGCTTCGACCAGGCTGCCTTCGCTCATCCGTCCGCCCCCGAGAAGAACGCGTCCCAGAACCGTGCGAGACCGAGCGAGGCCGAGGAGGCCGAGCGAGGGCTACTGAACGTAGCTCGAGCGAGGCCGACGCCGGCATCGCGAAGGGATCGCGCGGTTAGCCGAGCTTGTGGACGGCGGCCGCGAGGCGCGAGACGGTGCGCGAGGCGGTGCGCTTGGGGATGACGCCCTTGGTGGACGCCTTGTCGATGGCGACCGTGGCCTCGAGGAGCGCTTCCTTCGCCGCCTTCTTGTCCTTCGCCTCGACCGCGGCGCGGACGTGCTTCACGTGCGTGCGCACGGAGCTCTTGACGGCGCGGTTGCGCAGGGTGCGCTTGTTTCGCTGGCGGTTGCGCTTCTCGGCGGAGGGATGGTTGGCCACGGTCTTGCCTCAGAGGTTTCCGGAGCGCGGGAATGTACGGGCAGGGGCGGGAATGTCAAGCAGGCAGGACGAGCCGGAAGGCCGCGCCCTTGAGGTCCGGATCCCCGGTCACCACCTCGATGGTCCCGTGGTGGGCCTCGGCGATGCCCCGCGCGATGGCCAGCCCCAGGCCGGCGCCGCCGGCGGCTCGACCCCGCGCCCCCTGCTTGTAGCGGTCGAAGACGCTGTCACGCTCCGCGGGCGGGATCCCGGGGCCGGTGTCGGCGATCTCGAAGGTGAGCCCGGCGGCGTCGCGCCAGACGCGCACGCGCACCCGGCCCCCGCGCGGCGTGAACTTGAGCGCGTTCGCCACCAGGTTGTCGAGCGCTTGGCGCAGCTTCTGGGGGTCGGCGCGCACCTCGAGGTCGAGCGACCCGTCGAACTCGAGCGCCACGCGCCGGCGGGTGGCCACCGGCGAGAAGACGGCGAGCATCGGCTGGATCACCGCGCGCACCTTGATGGTGCGCAGCTCGACCGAGAACACGCCCGCCTCGATGCGGCTCGCGGCGAGGACGCCGTCGACGAGTCGGGCCATCTCCGTGCACATCCCGCGGATCTGCATGACCGCCCCGTGGCGCTCCTCGGGCGACATGTCCTCCGACTCGAGCACCTCGGCGATGAGGCCGAGCGACGACAGCGGGTGACGCAGGTCGTGCACCAGCATCGCGATGTGGTCGCGGCGCTGCCCTTCGAGCATGCGCTTGAGCCGGAACGTCTCCAGCGCGGCCCGCACCCGCGCCACGAGCTCGCGCGACTCGATGGGCTTGGTGAGGTACGCGTCGGCGCCCTCCTTCAGCCCCGCCTCGATGGCGTTCGGCTCGCGCCGCGCCGCCGTCAGCATGAGGACCGCCGGCCCGCCGCCGCGGCGCGCGCGGAGCCGGCGCAGCACCTCCACGCCGTCGAGGCCGGGCATCGACACGTCGAGCAGGACCACCTCCGGCTCGCGCTCGTCCACGTGCCGCAGCGCCTCGAGGCCGCTCAGCGCGGTGCGCACGCGGTGACCGTCCTCGGCCAGGACCTCCCCGTAGAGCGCCAGAGTGTCCGGGAAGTCGTCGACGATGAGCACGTCGCCGCCGGCGTCGCCCATCGACGACAGCGAGTGCCGCTCGGCGGCGGTCACTGCAGCGTCCCCGTGCTGCTCACGGGCGGAGGCGGCAAGCTGGGCGGCGACGTGTCCACCCCCGGCTGCGGCGTCACGCGCGGCAAGATCAGCGTGAAGGTCGAGCCCGCGCCCTCGGTCGAGCGCACCTCCACCTCGCCGCCGAGCGCGCGCGCCAGGCGACGGGACAGCGCGAGCCCGACGCCGGTCCCGTCGTAGCGCCGCCCGTCGCCGGCCTCGAGCTGGTGGAAGTCCTGGAACAGCTCCTTCATCGCCTGCGGGGGGATGCCGATGCCGGTGTCGCGGACGGCGAGGTGGATCTCGTTGGCCGTCGCGCGGACGCTGAGCACCACCTCGCCCTGGTCGGTGAACTTGATGGCGTTCGACAGCAGGTTGAGCAGGATCTGCCGCACGCGCTGGGTGTCGGTCATCGTGTCGAGCGTGGCCTCGCTGACGTCGGCCACCAGCTTCAGGTCCTTGCCGGCGCGCAGGCTCTCCACCTCGGCGAGGCACGCGCGCGCCAGCTGCGACACGTTCACCCGGGTGAGGCGCACCTCGACGCGGCCGGCCTCCGCCTTGGCCAGGTCGAGCACGTCGTTGATGAGGCCGAGCAGGTGCTCGCCGTTGCGCTTGATGCGCTCCAGCGACTCGCGGGCGCGGGGCGAGAGCTGCTCCTTGGGCGACGTGGTGAGCAGGTCGGCGAAGCCCAGGATGGCCGACAGCGGCGTGCGCAGCTCGTGGCTCATCGACGCGAGGAACTCCGTCTTCACCTTGTTGGCGCGCGTCAGGCGCTCGCCCTGCTCGGCCAGCGCCACGCTCTTCTCGCGCAGCCGGTCGTGCGTCCAGGCGTTGTGCAGCGCCACGGCGAGCTGGCGCGCGGCGTCGCGCACGCCCTCGCTCGCGTCCGCCTGGGAGTCGTGGATGCCGGCCAGCACCATCGCTCCCGCCCCCTCGTCGCCGAGCGCGATGGGGTAGGCGAGCACCCAGCGGAGCGGCGCCTTGCCGACGCCCAGATCGAGATCCGGCAGGGGCTCGCCCAGCGCCTCCGACCGCAAGTAGAGCGGCTCTCGCCTCTCGAGCACCGTCTTCGGCAGCCCCTCCGGACCGAAGGCGCGGTGGTCGACGGCGCGTCCGTCGGCCGCGCTGGCGTGGACCGGCACCAGCCGCTCGGCGTCGTCCAGCAGGTACACGACGCCGACCTGCGCCTCGGCGAGGCGCACCAGCGATTGCAGGCCGCCGGCGGCGAGCGCGGCCACGTCGAGCGTCTTGAGCTCGCGCACGAACTCCGCGTAGGCGCGCGCCCGCGCGTCGCGCAGCACCAGGTCCTGGTTGGCGCGCGTCAGGTCGGTCAGGGCCCGCTCGCGCTCGGCCAGCGTGGCCCGCAGCCGGGAGTCCTTCTCCAGCAGCAGCGCGCTCACCTTGACCAGGCTCTGCGCCACCGCTCCCAGCTCGTCGCGGCGCGTCGCCATGGGGGGCAGCGGATCGAGCCGCCCCGTCGCCGCGAGGGCCTCCTCGATCTGCGCCGTCGTCCCCGCGATGTCGCGCGCGATCCACGTGCCGCTGCCGAGCGCGATGATGATGGCCAGCAGGAGCACGGTGCGCGTGGCCCGCTGCGACGCGGCCGCCGACTCGAACGCCGCTTGCTCGCTGTCGTCGGCGTCGTCGATGGCGTGCTGGCGCAGGTCGGTGAGGATGACGCGCATCGAGTCCGTGAGCGCCTTGCCCTCGTCGGCGACCTGCGGATCGGGCACGAAGCCGCGCTCGCGCGCGCGGATCTGCGGCTCGCTGATGTTCTGGATCCACTCGTGCACCAGGCGATCGAACGACGCGACGCGCTCGTCCTCCATGCCGTTCTCGGCCACCACCTTGGCGGCGACGAGGACGCCTTCCAGCTCCTTGCGCGCCTCGTCGTAGGGATCGAGGAAGGTGCGGTTGTTGGTGAGGAGGAACCCGCGCTTGCCGGTCTCCAGGTCCGACATGAGGCGGAGCAGCTGCTCGGCGTAGTCGGCCAGCTTCAGGTCGTGCTGCACCAGGCGCACGAACTTCTTCTTCAGGTCGTCGTGCGCGGCGTTGGCGCGCGACAGCCCGACGCCGAGCACCCCCACCACCAGCAGGGAGCTCAGCAGGATCCGCCAGAACAGGGCGCTCTTGAGGATGCGCACGCCGAGATCGATTGTGGCATGCGCGCGGGGCACGCGCCGCTTTTCGATTACGATCCGGCTCGTTGACGCGCTCGACCCGCACGCCTCGGGAGGTCTGGCTGGACCGCGGCCTCCACGCGTTCGCGATCGTCTTCGGCCTGATGGTCTGGTGGCCGACGCGCGAGCTGCCTTACCACTGGGACAGCGCGACCTTCGTGGTCGACAGCGCGCGCGATCTGCTGGCGACGGGGTTCCACCCTCTGGTGGCCACCCACTCGGACTTCGCGCACCCGCCCCTGTTCGTGGCGCTGCTGGCGCTGGCGTGGAAGCTCTTCGGTGAGTCGCGGCTGGTGGCGCACCTGCTGGTGCTGCCCGCCCTGCCGGCGGCCATGATGGCGACCTATCGGCTCGGCGTCTGGCTGGGCGATCGCACCCTCGGCGTCGCGGCGGCGCTGCTCTTCGGTGGCGTCGCGGTGGTGGTCGCGGAGTACGGGCAGATCTACATGGACCTGCCCATCGCGGCGCTCCTGGCGTGGGGTCTGGTGGCGTGGGTGCACGAGCGCCGCGCGCTGGCGGGCGTCCTCTTCTGCGCGGCGGCGCTCATGAAGATCCCGGCGCCGCTGACGGTGCCGGCGGCGCTGCTGGTGGTGACCGCCGCCCGTCGCGAGAGCCGCCGCGACCCGCGGGCGTACGCTTCGCTGCTGGCGCCCATCGTGGCCGTCGCCGTCTGGCTCGCGTACCACGCCGCGGTGACGGGCTGGGTCCTGTGGCGACCGGGCCGCATCGTGGCGGCGCCGCAGGGGCTGGAGGCGCACGCGCAGGCGCTGTGGACGGTGCTGGCCTGGCTGATGCTGGGACAGTGGCGGTGGGTGCTCTTCGCCGCGGCGGGGGTGTCGCTGGCGTGGCTGCGCTTCGGGGATCGTTGCCATGCTCACGATCGGCGAAATGCCCCGCGCCTCGCGCTCCGCCCGCTGGCGCCGCTGGCGGCGCCGCTGCTGGTCGGCTGGCTCTTCTTCGGCGCCGTGGGCGAGTTCGGGCTGCGCTACGGCATCTACCTCCTGCCGCCGTACCTGCTCCTCACGCTCGCCTGCGTGCGCGCGGCGCTCCCGCGCTCGGCGCCGTTCACGCTGGGGGCGACGGCGCTCTTCGCCCTCTTCGTCACCACCTGGCACCCCAGGATGGCGCTGACGTCGACCTACTCGTTTCGCCCCGACGAGAACCTGGCCTACCTCGACGTCATCGACATCGGCCTGCGCAGCGCCCACTGGCTGGAGCAGAAGCACCCCGACGCCGAGATCTACGGCGCCGGGCCGGAGGCCTACCAGTTGCCCGAGCCGTGGCAGGGCTACGTCGACGCGCCGCTCGACTTCCGCTGGTGCATCACCTTCGCCCGGCACCCCGGCGTCACGCAGATCGTCTACGTGCACGGCTACCATCGCCAGCAGCTGATGTGCCGGCGCATCGTGGAGGCCCTCGGCGCGAAGCCGGTCAAGCACTTCGAGGCGAACGGCAAGTGGCTCGAGCTGTACCTGGTGCCGCCCGTCGAGCCTCAGGAGGAGGGCGCCGGCACGAAGTAGACGGTGATGGACCGTCCGGCGCGCGCGAACGGCTCGTACGCGCCGAGCCACTCGAAGCCGGGGGAGCGCCGGTACATGGCGCTGATGGCGATCCAGCCCGTGACGCGCTCGTTTCGCTCGAGCGGGAGCACCTCGGGCAGGGCGTGCCGCGCCGGGACGGCGGGGCCGAAGTAGAGGAGGTGCACGCGATCGACGTCGAGGTCGCGCAGCACGCTCTCCAGGCGCCAGAGGTCTTGACCCCAGTCGAGATCGCTGTCGAGCAGGACCAGGTCGCCACGGTCGCCGACCGATTCGTTGAAGTAGGCGAGATAGTCGGGGTGGACGCCGAGAGACGCGGCGACGAGCCAGCCGGTCAACCCCGCGGCCAAGCCGACCCCCGCGGCGCGAGCCCGGGACGATCGGCAGAGCCCCGTCGCGAGCGTTGCCAGCGCCGTGCCTGCCACGATGGCGAGGAGCGGGAAGACGGGCAGCACGTGGCGAACGCCGATGTTGATCCGGCTCGGCGATACGACCAGCAGGAGCGTCATCGCCGCCACCGCCGGGGCGAGGACGCGGGCGGCCTGCACGCGCGGCGCGCGGCGCAGGACGAACGCGCCGCCGCCGACCGCGAGCAGCAGCTCCGGCAGCGGGGTCTTCACCAGCAGCCCCACCGCGTAGTATCCGGCGAACCCCTTCATGCTCCAGGCGCCGAGCAAGTACGACGGGTGCCCGACGCGCTCCTGCCACGCGAAGTCCCACAGCCCCTGGAGCCAACCGGGCGCGGGCAGCGGCACCGACGCGAGCCAGGCGAGGACCTGGCAGGACGCCGAGTCGGAGCAGCCGCTGCCGAGGCGGGCCAGCGTGCGTGGGTCGAGCGTGGACGTGAGGCGCCCGGCGGTGAAGCGGTACGAGGCCCAGACCACGAGCAGCGCCAGCGCCGAAGCAGCCACGGCCTGAAGAGCCAGCGCGCGCGCGGGCAGGCGCGGGCGCACGCCTCCCCACGCGAGCACCGCCCCGGCGGCGAGTGCGCAGGGCGGCAGGGCGAGCGCCGTGTACTTGCACGCCAGCGCCACGCCGAAGAGGGCGCCGGCGATGCATGCCCGTCGCCAGGAGGGCGCCTCCCACCACGTCACGAAGGCGAGGAGCGCGGCGGTGAACGCGGCGGTGAAGGGCAGGTCGGTCGTGGCCAGCCCGGCGTGCGCCAGCAGACCCGGATCGAACGACAGGACGCCCACGGCGAAGAGCGCCGCGAGCGGGCCGGCCACACGGCGCGTCCACATCCACACGAGGAGCGCGGCGAGCGCGAGGAACGGGAGCACACCGGCCCGCGCCAGCGCGAGCGGCCCCGGATCGTCGGAGTCGAGGCGGTCCACCGACAGCCCCTGCGGGGGCGCGACGCCCGGCGGGGCGAAGCGGTACCCGGCGAGGTAGGGCAGGGAGGCCGCCGGGAGGCGCGAGAGCGGGGGATCGACGGGCGAGAAGCGGTAGGTGCCGCGCCCGAGCCACTCCAGACCGGCGCGCACGTGCGCGGGCTCGTCGGAGGTCGCGCTCAGGGAAGAGTAGGTGGAGACCACCCGCGCCATGGCGAAGAGCACCAGCGCGAACGCGGCGAGCCCCGGGAAGCGGGCGCGCACGCGGCGCGGGCTACTTCCGCCCACGCGACTTGAGACGCTGGAAATGGCGCTTGGCGATGCCGGAGGCGCTCGCCGCCTTGGTCACGCTCCCGCCGTGCTGCAGCAGGATGCGGTCGATGTAGCGCCGCTCGAACTCCTCGACCATCCGCTGCCGCGCGTCGATGAGGGACAGTCCGAGACCGAGGATGGTGTCGAGGAAGTCGGCGCCCGGCGCGATCTCCTCGAGCGGCGAGTCGGCCGCCACGGGCTGCTGCGCGAGCTCCCCCAGGGCGAGGCGCCGCGCCACCGTGTTGCGCAGCTCGCGGACGTTGCCCGGCCAGGCGTAGTCCTGCCACCGGAGCAGCAGATCCCCCGAGAGCGAGCTGTCGTCTCCCCCGAGCGCGTGCCAGAAGTGGCGCGCCAGCAAGGGGACGTCGCCCGCGCGCCTGCGGAGGGGCGGAAGCTCGATGCGCGCGACCGCGAGACGGTGGAAGAGATCGTCGCGGAAGCGGCCGGCTTGCACCTCGCGATCCAGATCGCGCCGCGTCGCGGCCAGCACCCGCACGTCCACCTTGATGGAGCGGTCGCCGCCGACGCGGCGGATCTCGCCGCGCTCGATGGCGCGCAGGAGCTTGGGCTGGAGCGACAGGTCGAGGTCGCCGATCTCGTCGATGAGCAGCGTGCCCCCGTGGGCCTGCTCGAACATGCCCTTGCGGGTGGCCACCGCCCCGGTGAAGGCGCCGCGCTCGTGGCCGAAGAGCTCCGACTCGAGGAGGTTGGCGGGGACGGCGGTGCAGTCGAAGACGACGAAGGGGTTGTCCGCGCGCGGCCCCTGCTCGTGCAGCGCCTCCGCCAGCACCTCCTTGCCGGTGCCCGTCTCGCCCTCGATGACCACGGTGACGTTGGACTGCGCCAGCCGGTCGCAGAGGGGGTAGATGCGGCGCATCTCGGTGCTCGCGCCCACCATCTCGCCGAAGTGGGTCTGGACCGGCAGCGCCGTGCGCGTGGCCACCGGCGCGTCGGCGACCTGGATGGCGGTCGAGCCGAGGCGGACGATCTCGCCGCCCCGCAGCAGCACCTCGACGATGGCCACGCCGTCGACGAAGGTGCCGTTGGTGGAGCCCACGTCGGTGATGCGCAGGCGGCGCCCCGCCGGCTCGATGGCGGCGTGGCGGCGGGACACCTCGCGATCGGTCAGCCGCAGCTCGCAGGCCGGCCCCGAACCGACGAGCACGCGCGAGGGGTGCGAGCCGGCGACGGTGAAGGTCGTGCCCTGATCGGGGCCCTCGACCACCGACAGGACGAAATCGATCGACGCATCGGTCGGCTGGAATCGCGGTCGATCGAGGGTGGCCTGCTCGTTCGGATCCCCCGGCGGGTTCGACCGCATCGAGGGGAAGATAACACGGCCGGAGGGGCCGGGGCGCCCCACGCTTTCGCTTGCTCACTGCTCGCCGCTCCTCGCCGCTCACTGCGGCGGATTGGGCACCGTCGTGGCGCCCGACGCCGGATCGACCGACCAGACGAAGTCGTCCACCAGCGCGCTCGAGTCGAGGACGCCGTCGCCGGAGTCCCAGACGGCGAACATCAGCGTGACGTCCTTGCCCTTGAGCGTGTCGACCGGCGCCTGCGTCTTCAGCCAGCCCGTGGCGGCGTGGCCGTCGAACCCCGTCGCCGACAGCGTCGACGCCCCGAGCGGGCACGCGAACGTCTTGCCGCCGGCGGTCTGGGCCGTGCAGACCTGGAGCAGCGAGTTGTTGACGCTGACCGGGTTGCCCGCCTGGTCGAAGGCGATGTTGCCGTCCGGCAGGTTCGCCAGCTTCGGCGTCATCATCGCCACGAAGAAGTCGTTGTACGTGGAGCAGATGTAGTCCGGGAACTCGTAGGTGAAGAAGTTCTCGTTGTAGGCGAACGACTTCGCGTTGGTGGGCACGCGGATGACGAGGCGCAGCGCCACGCAGTCGTGCGGCTGCCCGGTGGTGACCCCGGGGCACGCCGGCGACTCCTTGGGGTAGCCGGACGGTGGCGTGCACGTGAACCCCTTGTCGAAGCCGCCGACGTCCTGGTACCCGGGATCGGTCGGATCGCGCGCCGTGCCCGAGGAGATGGCGAGCATGTGCTTGCCCTCCAGCGGGACGTTCACGCCGAGCTTCGAGAGCAGGCCGTGACCGAGCGGGAAGTTCGCGCTGGCGACGGCGGGGCTGCCGTCGCACATGACGTACGACGCGCCGACCACGCCCCAGGTGCGCTGCTTGCCCGTCGCCGTCTCCGAGGTCTGCCGGCAGAGACCGATGGCCTTGGCGGCGTCCATCCCGTCGTTGGAGTCGAGCGCGACGCTGGTGTCGCAGAGCGACGGCTCGTCGTCGGGGACGCCGTCGCAGTCCTCGTCCACGCCGTTCTTGGGGACGTCGAAGGCGCCCGGGTTGGCGTTGGGATCGCAGTCGTTGCAGTCGCCGTCCGTCCCCGAGAAGCCGTCGCCGTCGTGATCGGTGCCGTCGTCGTACTGGCAGAGCGGGTTGGGCCGGCTCCCCCCGTCGTCGCCGAAGTTGCCGGACGGCCCGCCGTCGTCGGTTCCCCCGCTGCCGCCGCCGCTGCTCGATCCGGGGTCCTGTCCGCCTCCGCTGCCGCCACCTCCCGAGCCGAAGCCGTTCCGGGTGGGCGTGGTGCCCGAGCACGCGGCGACGACCAGCACGGCGAGCGCCCCCAGGCAGGAGAACGCGACGGGGGTCCAGTGGGGCGCGCCGTGGTGCATGCCCGCCCTGCGGAGCAAGCGTCCGGCCACGCCTGGGTGCAGGAAATTCTCCGCGGAAACAGGCGCGCGCGGTGCAGCAGGCCGGTGACGCGGCAGAGCACGGTGACCTGGCAGGTCATTCCCGGCCCGACGCCGGGCGTTCCGGCAGACCGTGGTAGAATCTGCCTCGAGTCCCGTCGTGGGAGCCTCATCCACTCTCTCCTCTCCCGAGGGGCCCGAACGCGTCGGGCGCTACGAGATCCTGCTGCCGATCGCCAGCGGTGGGATGGCGACGGTCTACCTCGCGCGCGCCGTCGGCCCCAGCGGCTTCACCACCGAGGTGGCCCTCAAGCTCACGCACGCGCACCTGCGTACCAGCACGGAGTTCGCCAACGAGCTGATCGAGGAGGCGAAGCTGGCGGCGCGCATCCGCCACCGGAACGTCGTCTCCATCATCGACGTGGGCGACGACCCGCACGGCCTGTTCCTGGTGATGGAGTACGTCGAGGGCGACACGCTCGCGAACATCACCAAGGGCACGAACGTCATCCCGACGCCGATGGGCGTTCGCCTCCTGATCGACGCCCTCGCCGGCCTCCACGCGGCCCACGAGCTGCTGGACGACGATGGGCGTCTGCTCGGCGTCGTGCACCGCGATTTCACGCCCCAGAACATCCTGGTCGGCACCGACGGCGTGGCGCGGCTGGCCGACTTCGGGATCGCCAAGGCGGCCACCCGCATGAGCCACACCCGCACCGGGATCGTGAAGGGCAAGATCTCGTACATGTCCCCGGAGCAGGCCCAGGGGCTCCCGCTCGACCGCCGCTGCGACGTCTGGGCGGCCGGCGTGGTGGCGTGGGAGCTCTTCGCGGGGCGCCGGCTGTACGCCAGCGACGACGATCTCTCCACCATGCTCAGGGTGGCCACCGAGCCACCGCCGCTCCTGCGAACGATCGTCCCCCAGCTGCCCCAGGCGGTGGAGGCGGCGGTGGCCGGCGCGCTGGCCATGAAGCCCGAGGGGCGCCACGAGACGGCGCTGGCGTTCTCCAAGGCGCTCGCGACCGCGTGCCGGCCCACCGTGGGCGTGGCGGAGCTCGACGAGGTGGCGGCCTGGATGGCGAGCCACGTGACGCCCAAGGTGTCGCGCCAGCGCGTGCAGGCGGCGCGCACCCGGGCCCCCCGCGACGCGCCGGAGAAGACGCGCGTCGAGGGCGCGCAGCCGCTGCCCGAGGAGGACCTGATCTCGCTGCACTCCGAGGCGGTCAATCCGCGCGGGGCGTCGACCGTGCTCCTGCCCAGGCAGGAGGTCCAGGAGCCGGGGGCCAATCCGTTCACCGACGGGGTGTCGGTGGTGGCGCGACACTGGAGGGCGGCCCGGTCGATCGCGCCGGGGCCGCGCGCGTTCGTGGTGGCCGGGGTGCTGGGGGTGCTCCTCGTGCTCTCCATCAGCGTCTGGCGCGCCTCGGCCATGCACCGCAACGATCGTTCGACCGAGACGCAGGTCGCGCCCGCCGCGCTGCCCTCGGCGTCGGTCACGGCCTCGGCCGACTGGAGCCCCGTCCCCGCCGCGACGTCGACGACCCTTCGCCTGCGGGCCAACGCGGCCATCGCGTCCTTGCGGGTGAACGATCACGACGTCCCGATGGCCAGGCCGGCCAGCGTCATCGACGTGGACCTCGCCGGCTTCGTGCGGGAGCCGTCGCTCTCGATCGACGCCGTCACCGCCGACGGCCGGCACGCCGGCGTGGCGGTGCCTCCGGGGGCGACGCAGGTGCGTCTCGAGTTCCCCCCTCCGGTGCCCCCCCCCGCGCCGCCGCCTCGCCCGGCGAGCCCTCGCCCGACATCGCGCACCGCGCCGCTCGCCCCGAGTCCGTATAATTGACCGGATGCGTCGCGCCGCCCCGCGATCACGCCTGCCGTCGATCGCCGTGGCCGCGGCCCTGACGGTGACGCTCGCCGTGCGCGCGGCCCATGCCGAGGATGCCAAGGCGCTCGCGGCGCGCAGCTTCCAGGCGGGGTCGGAGGCCTACGCCCGCAAGGATCTGCGGGCGGCGGCGCGCGCCTTCGACGATGCCTACCGCATCGATCCGCGCGGCGCGGCGGCGTACAACGCCGGTCTGTCCTGGCAGGGCCTGGGCGACCGTGTCCGCGCCGCCGACGACTACACGCGTGCGCTGGAGGCGAGCGACCTGGGCTCCGCCGAGCGCGCGGACGCGACCGGCCGCCTGCGGGCGCTGGAAGCTGCGCTCGGACGGCTCGCCCTCGCATCCCCCGACGGGACGCACCTGGTGCTCGACGATTTCGAGCTGCCGGGCTCGGCGGCGAACCTGCACCTCGAGCCGGGGCGCCACACCCTGCGCGTTCGCTACGCCGGGGGAAAGGCCGAGTCGCGCGCGCTGCTCCTGCGCGCGGGGGTGGAGCAGTCCATCGACCTCACGGAGCCTCGGGAGGCCGAACCGCCCGGCCCTCTGCCCCCGGTCCCCGCGCACCACCACGACGAGCCCGTCGAGCAAGCATCCCCGGACCACACCGCGGCGTGGCTCGTTCTCGGGGGCGCCGTCGTCGCGTCAGGCCTCGCCGTCACCTTCTACGAGCTGGGCCTGGCGGCGCTCAACGACTTCGACAAGAGCGGCAACAGGGACGCCTCCCTGCGCGACAAGGCCACCAACCTGCGCACGGCCACGTGGGTGTCGTGGGGCCTGGCGGGGGCCCTGGCGGCCACCGGGGTCGTCCTCTATCTGAACCCCCCGTCCACCGCCCCCGCGAAGCCCACCTCCGGCGGCGCCTCGGTGGCCCTGGACGGTCACGGGGTGACGCTGCGGGTCACCTTTTGACGTGTACGGGGCTTGCACGGCCTCGCGCGCTAGGATGGACCCATGCGGACGGCTCGCGCCCTAGCCCCCGCCGCGCTCGTGGTGGCATGCGCCGCGTGCACCTACGTCATCCCCGGGCTCGCCGAGTCGGACGCAGGCTCGTCGGGAGACGATGCCGGCGATGGCGCGCTCGACGACTCGTCCGGGGGCGGCGACGACGCGAGCACGGCGGAGACCGGCGAGGCAGGCGGCAACGGCGGCGACGGCGCTACGCCCGAGGCGAACCCCAACGTCGACGCGGCGTGCACCGGGCTGCTCTGCGCGTGCAACAACGGCTCGGACTGCGCGTCGCGCATCTGCGCCGCGCAGCTCACCGTGGGCGCGGCGCTGTACCACGCCGCCGGCGACGCGAGCTTCTGCACCCAGCCCTGCTGCAGCTCCATCGACTGCGCTCCGGGCACGGTGTGCTTCGGCAGCGGACAAGGCGGAAGTTACTGCGTGAACCCGGTCTGGCTGGGCCGAACGGGCTCGCCCGGCTCGCTCCAGGGAGGCTCCTCGTGTTCGTCCGACACGCAGTGTCGCTCCGGCCTCTGCGCCGGGACGTGCGCCGATACCTGCTGCTCCATGGCGCAGGGGAGCTCGGCGTGCGCGAACCAGTGCGTGTTCGGCACCTTCCCGGGCAAGGCCAGCCTCGACACCCATTTCACCGCGCAGTGCGGGACCGGGGGACCCGGCCAGTACAGCACGGGGTGCACCGACGGCACCCAGTGCCAGGGCGGGCTCTGTTTCGCAAACGGCTGCACCAACCCGTGCCACTCGCCGGGCGAGTGCGGCGGAGGAAACGCCTGCCAGCTCGATTTCCAGGGCAACGACATCTACGCCGCGTGCTTCCCGACCACCTCGACGGAGACGAACCCGGAGGGTGCGACGTGCTCCAACGACAACCAGTGCCTCGGCGACTGGTGCGGCACGACGACCAACAAGTGCACCAACATTTGCATCGGCAACAGCGACTGCGCCGCCGTGCCGGGCTGGTACTGCCGCCCGGAAGAGGACACGACGCCCAACGGCACCTTCAACGTCCTCGTCTGCGGCCCGTGAGGCCCGCGGCGGGAGGGCCCCGCCGCGCTGGCTATCCGTCGGTCCTGTGGCCGCGTCGCAGGCACGCCATGGCGAGCAGCACGCCCGCGACGAGCGCCAGATCGCGCGACCCGTCGCCGCCCACGCCGCAGCCGCTCGACGACGCCGGGGAGAAGCTGTCCGCGGCGCCTCCGCCGTCGCCGGAGGCCGCCAGCCCGCCGTCGCGCCCGCCGCTCGACGACGAGCCTCCGCCGCTGCCTCCGCCCGAGCTCCCGCCGCTGCCGCTACCGCTGCTTCCGCCGCTGCTGCTCCCGCTGCTCGAGCCGCTGCTGCTGCCGGTGCCCGCGTCGGCGACGGGGGTCGCCGCCACGCAGTAGCCGCTGGTCGTGTCGCACTGCGGGGTGGCGCCGGTGCACGCTACGCCGCTGTCGTACTTGTTGCACGGGCGGCACTGCGGCGGCGACACCGAGCCGTCGCAGATGGGGATGCCCGCCACGCACGCGTCGGCGAAGTTCGACCAGATGAGCTGCACCGTGTACCCGTCCACCACCGCGCTCTGCCCGTTGTTCTCGCAGAGGTCGCCCACCTCGTCCTGGTTGGCGTCGCTCGAGATCCACCCGAGCGGCCGGGCGAGCGCGTTGCCCGCCACGGCGCCGACCTCCATGTCCGTCATGGCCTCGGCGAGCTCGTGCGAGTGGACCAGCGTCTTGGTCTCGAAGGGATCGCCGCAGTCGGCGTGCACGCCGTAGGGGACGTTGACGCCGCCGACGGCGATGGAGTTGTGGTAGGCGTCGAACTGGTTGCACGACTGCCCGCCTCCGTCGCTGATGGTGTAGCCGCTGGGAAAGTCGATCATGTAGATGGTGTTCGCGTTGCCCGCCTCGTCGAGGGCCGGCTTGGGCAGCGCGCCGCTCTGGATCTGGGCGAGGAGCTCGGTCGAGATGTCCGTGTCCTGGAGGGTGGTGGTCGTGTTGGCCGGCGTGATGGTGAAGGCGCCGACGTACGTGCCGCGGCC
>DATBQU010000457.1:0-3304 GCA_036560665.1 Polyangiaceae bacterium | reverse complement strand
CGGGGACGGAGTTGGCCGCGGCGTTGAATCCGAAATCGAGCGAGCCCTTGTAGCTGAGGACGGTGACGTTGAGCCCAGCGCCCTCGAAGACCGGCCCCATGGGGTAGGCGGCGACGAGCTCCGCCCCTGCGAGGTAGAGCGGGAAGGGAGGACCGGGGACGTTGGAGATGACCAGGTTGTGGACGGGCGGGTGCCGGTCGGCCAGCTTCATCCGCGCGTAGAGGCGCGCGGCCAGCGAGAACGTCGTCGGCGCGGCGAACTCCGCCCAGTTCTGCAGCAGGTCAGCGCCGATGGCGTGGTGCTCGTCCTTCGCGCCCCGGGTGACGCTCTGGATGGCGCGCAGCCGCTGGAGCGGCTCGGCGACGTCCGTCGCCAGCGAGGTGAACATGGCCGACACGCTGTTGGCCGAGCGCTTGGGCGCCGTCGCGTCGCGCACCGAGATGGGGCACACGGCGACGAGGGGGCTGGCCGGCAGCTCGCCGAGCGCGGCGAGGTAGCGGCGGAGCGTGCCGGCGCAGAGGGCGAGGACGACGTCGTTGACCGTCACCCCCAGGGTCTTGCGGATGGCCTTCACCGGGCCGAGGGGCACGCGCGCGAAGGCCATGGTGCGCTGCGCGGTGATGGCGCCGTTGAAGCGCGTCCGCGGCGCAGTGAGCGGCGTCGCTCCGCTGGTTGTCTGCGGATCCCGGCGCCGGCGCACCACGCCGGCCACGGCGGACACCGTGCGGCGCGCGAGCTGCACCATCTCCACGGGCTGCCGCAGCCGGGAGGCGAGCGCGTGACGCACGATCTCGGCGTCGGTCGGGATGTGCTCGGGCGCGGCGGCGGGGGCGGGCGGCGGCGTCCGCGTGTCCCGCTCCACACCGAACAGGTGGACCATGAGCTCCGCGCCGGACACCCCGTCGACCGCGCAGTGGTGCACCTTGGTCACGAAGGCGAAGCACCCGCCGGCCAGGCCCTCGATCACCCACACCTCCCAGAGCGGACGCGAGCGGTCGAGCGGCGTGCTGGTGATGCGCCCGCAGATGGCCGCGAGCTCGCGCTGCCCACCCGGCGCGGGGCACGACACCCGGCGCACGTGATGGATGATGTCGAACTCGGGGTCTTCCACCCAGAGCGGGTGGTGCAGGTTGAAGGGCACGCGCACCAGCCGCCGGTGGAAGGGGGGCAGCAGGTGCAGGCGGCTGGCGATGAGCTCCTGGATCCTGTCGAAGGAGTACCCGCCCGGCATCTCCGCGGGATCGAGCACGGCCACGATGGACACGTGCATGTGCTGCGCCGACGTCTCGAAGTAGAGGAACGAGGCGTCGAGCCCCGACAGCCGCTCCATGGGAGCACACCATAATGGAACTTGTTTCATCAGGCCACGCGCAAGCGGGCATCTTGCGCCCGAATGAAACACGTTCTATTCGTGGTCCATGGCCATCGTCCAGATCGCCCCCGCCGGGGGCGCCGCTCCTGGCGCTGCCGCCGCCGGCGGACGCCGCCGCATGCGCCTGGCGAGCCCCGCCACCGAGCAGCCCATCGGTGAGCTGGCCGTGACCACGCCGGACGAGGTCCGCGCGGCGGTGGCGCGCGCGCGCGCGGCGCAGCCCGCCTGGGAGGCGCTCGGGTTCGACGCCCGCGCCCGGTTCCTGAAGCGGGCGCTGGCCCTCCTGCTCGAACGCCAGGAAGCCTTCATGGACGTCATCGTGAGCGAGACCGGCCGGTCGCGTTTCGAGACGATCATGATGGAGATCTTCCCCGCCTGCGACAGTCTCTCGTACTACGCGAAGAACGCGAAGCGCATCCTCGCCGACCGCAAGGTGCCGATGCACCTCCTGCGCACCAAGAGGCTCGTCATCACCCATCGCCCGCTGGGGGTGGTCGGGATCATCACCCCCTGGAACGGCCCCTTCATCCTCTCGCTCAACCCCGCTGCGCAGGCGCTGATGGCGGGCAACACCGTGGTGGTCAAGCCGTCGGAGGTCACGCCCTTCTCCGGGCGCCTCGTCGGCGAGCTCTTTCGCGAGGCCGGGCTCCCCGAGGACGTGCTCGCCGTCGTGCAGGGGGACGGCGAGACGGGCGCGGCGCTGGTCGACGCGGGCGTCGACAAGATCTCCTTCACCGGCAGCGTGCGCACCGGCCGCAAGGTGGGGGAGGTCTGCGGGCGCAACCTGGTGCCGTGCACGCTGGAGCTCGGCGGCAAGGATCCCATGATCGTGTGCGCCGACGCGGACGTGGTGCGCGCCGCGAACGGGGCCATCTTCGGGGCCTTCATGAACGCCGGTCAGTTCTGCTGCTCCACCGAGCGCGTGTACGTCGTCGACGACGTGGCCGACGAGTTCACCCGCCTGGTGGTGGAGAAGACGAAGAGACTGCGCTTGGGGTCGCGCGGCGAGTTCGACATCGGCCCCATGATCTGGCCCGAGCAGCTCTCCACCATCGAGCGGCACGTGGCCGACGCCGTCGCCCGGGGCGCTACGGTCCTCACCGGAGGGCGCCGCGCGACGGCGGTGGGAAACCTGTTCTACGAGCCCACCGTGCTGGTCGACGTCACCCACGAGATGGCCATCATGCGCGAGGAGACTTTCGGCCCCATCCTGCCCATCGTGCGTGTCCGCGACGAGGACGAGGCGGTGAAGCTGGCGGACGACAGCCCCTACGGCCTGGCCGCGAACGTCTGGACGCGCGACGACGCCAAGGGCATCCGCCTGGCCAAGCGCCTGTGCACCGGCTCGGTCTGCGTCAACGAGAGCGCCATCGCCTACGGCGCGGTGGAGGCACCCTTCGGCGGCCGGCGCACGAGCGGGGTGGGCCAGGTCAACGGCGAGGCGGGGCTGAAGGGGTACTCCTTCGCGCAGCCCATCCTGCTCGACCGGTTCGGGGCCAAGGAGGAGCGCGTCTGGTACCCGTACGGGGACGACAAGGCGCGCCTGCTGCAGAAGGTGATGCACTGGATGTGGGGCACCCGCATCGGACGCTGGCTGGCCTGACCATGCGCATCGTGGTCGATCGCGAACTCTGCGAGTCGAACGGCGTCTGCGTGCGCACCGCGCCGGACATGTTCGTCATCGACGACGCCGACAAGATGCGGCTCCTGGTCGACCACCCGCCCTCCGACAGGCTCGAGGCAGCGCGCGCGGCCGTGCGCCGCTGCCCGAGGCGCGCTCTGTCGCTGGTGGACGAGCAGTCCTAGAGCCCGAAGACGCGAACCGCGTTCTCGCGCAGGAACCTGGGCCACACCGCGTCCTTGAAGGGGACGTCCTTCAGCTCGCGGAAGATGCGCTCGAGGGTGAGCCCCATGGGGAAGTAACCGGCGTAC
>DATBQU010000456.1:0-13418 GCA_036560665.1 Polyangiaceae bacterium | reverse complement strand
CCTTCGGTTAGAACCGTTGCTCTATCCTCCCAACGTACGAGAGGCGAGGCGTCGAATGGTCAATCCCCAGATGGTGATGTACGAGGAGGAGTTCAATCAGATCCAGGTGGTGGTCGACCGCCTGGTTCGCGATGCGAACGCCAAGGTCGTCTTCATCGTCGACAAGAACGGGCAGCTCATCGCGGCCGCCGGCGACATCGACAACGTCGACACGACGAGCCTGGCCTCGCTGACGGCGGGCAACATCGCCGCCACGGGCGGCATGGCCAAGCTGCTGAAGGAGCAGGAGTTCGCGACCCAGTTCCACGAGGGCGAGAAGGCGAACATCCACATCCAGCTCGTCGGCAACCGGGTCATCCTGGTCGTCATCTTCGACTCGAAGTCGAGCCTGGGCCTCGTGCGCCTGCGCGTGAAGAAGGCGAGCGAGGAGCTCAACCACATCTTCGAGTCGCTGCTGAAGAAGGTGCAGGAGCCGGGCGCGGACTCGCCGTTCGCCGAGATCACCGACGAAGACATCGACAACCTGTTCAATGACTGACGGGACCCTGAGCCGCCGATGAGCTTCATCAACTACATGGCGCGGGAGATCAACTGCAAGCTCGTGTATTACGGGCCCGGTCTCTGCGGCAAGACGACGAACCTGCAGTACATCTACGAGCGCACGAACCCCGAGCACAAAGGGAAGATGATTTCCCTCGCGACGGAGACCGAGCGCACGCTCTTCTTCGACTTCCTGCCGCTCGCCCTCGGCGAGATCCGCGGCTTCAAGACGCGCTTCCACCTCTACACGGTGCCGGGGCAGGTCTTCTACGACGCCTCGCGCAAGCTCATCTTGAAGGGCGTCGACGGCATCATCTTCGTCGCCGACTCGCAGATCGAGCGCATGGAAGCCAACGAAGAGTCGATGGAGAACCTGCGCACCAACCTGGCCGAGCAGGGTTACTCGCTCGAGAAGCTGCCGTTCGTCGTGCAGTACAACAAGCGCGATCTGCCCAACGTCGCCGGGACCGACGAGCTGCGGCAGATGCTCAACAAGGCCAACGTGCCCGATTTCGAGGCCGTCGCGCGGACGGGCGTGGGCGTGTTCGACACGCTCAAGGCGGTGGCCAAGCTGGTGCTGACCGAGCTCAAGAAGGGCAGCACGGGCTGACCGGCTGATCGGCCCGGCGGCGCGCGCGACGGAGCCGCGCCCGAGCTAGTTTCGCTTCTCGCCGTTGTACACGCGCTTGCGACGCGCCTTGTCCTTCGCCTTCAGCTTGGCGCGGTAGCGGTTGGTCTTGGCGCGATTCACCTTGCGCGGCTTCTTGGAAAGAACGATGTACATGGCCGATTTCCCTGAGGGGGAGGGGCTTTACCATGAAGGTTCGGCTCGTGCACGAGTTCCGCTTCGAGGCCGCCCACCGATTGCCGCGGGTGCCGACCGGGCACAAGTGCGCGCGCCTGCACGGCCACAGCTTCCGCGTGGAGCTCGCCGTCGCCGGGCCCGTCGACGAGAGCACCGGCTGGTTCGTCGATTTCCAGGTGCTGTTCGACGCCTGGAAGCCGCTGCACGACCTGCTCGACCACAACTACATGAACGAGGTGCCCGGCCTCGACAACCCCACCAGCGAGGTGCTCGCGCGCTGGATCTGGCAGCGCATCCAGCCGGCGCTCCCGTCGCTGGTGCGGGTCACGGTGTTCGAGACGTGCGAGTCGCGCTGCGAGTATGAGGGCGCGTGAGATGAGCAAGACGCTGGCGTGTCGCTGCGAGGACGTGACGCTTCACGACCTCGAGGACGCCATCGCCCGCGGGCACACGGACATCGAGTCGCTCAAGCGCTACACCGGCTTCGGCACAGGGTGGTGCCAGGGCAAGTGGTGCGTCGCGCTGTGCGCCCGGTTGCTGGTCGAGCGCGGGGGCTCCGCGGCCCTGCCCTTCACGCCGCGCCCGCCGGTCCATCCCATCGCGCTCGGCGACCTGGCCGGGCTGGCCGCGGTGGCCGAGACGGACGAGAAGGCGGGCCGGCCGCCGACGTAGCCCTGCGAAGGCGCGTGCCTGGCGCGCAACGCTCTGCGCGCGGACTGCCTCGCGGGACGGCTCCAAGTGCGCGAAACGCCGGCGACACGGCGCGGCGCGCCGGTTGCTTCGTAACCGGACCGTCATGTGGAAGAAGATCGCCCAGCTCCTCCGCGCCGGCGTGGCGGGGATGGCCGCGACGGGAGCCGATCTGGCGACGCTGGCTCTGCTCGTCTCCGTCTTCCACGGGAACGCTCGCCTGGCGAGCCTGCCCGCGCTGGTCGTGGGCGGGGTCGTCAACTTCCTCGGAAACCGGCACTTCGCATTCCGCGCACGCGACGGCCACCTCGGCAAGCAGGCTGCCGGCTACACGGTGGTCGAGATCGTGGCCCTGGCGCTCAACGGCTTCCTCTACGACACCGTGCTGCGGCTCGTGCCGGGCGCGACCCACGTGTACTGGCTGGTGCGCCTGGCGACGAGCCACGCCGTCTTCCTCGGCTGGAGCTACCCGCTCTGGCGGAAGGTGTTCCGCGTCGCGCCTGCCCCGGTGTGACGCGAAGGGCGGCCGTCGTACCATCGCCTGCCGCTCGTGCGATTCCCCTGCATCGTCCTGTCGCTCGCGCTCCTCGCCCTCGCGCTGCCGGCCGCTCGAGCGTACGCCGGCACGCCCGCCGAGCTGCGCGCCCGGGGGGAGCTCCGGTGGGGAGGCGATCTGCAGGGGGGCGAGCCCTACGTCTTCGAGGATCCGCGCGATCCCCGGCACCTCATCGGGTTCGAGGTGGACATCGCGGACGCGCTGGCGCGCCGCCTCGGCCTCGGCCGGGCGCGCTTCGTGGAGATGCAGTGGTCGAACCTGGTGCCGGCCCTCGAGCGCGGCGACTTCGACGTCGTCCTCAACGGCCTGGAGGACACGCCCGAGCGCCGCGCGCGGCTGCGACTGTCGCGGCCCTACTTCGTGTACCGCGAGGTGCTGGCCGTGCACCGCGGCGCGCCCTACCGCACGCTCGACGACCTGCGCGGAAAGCGCGTGGGCACGCTCAACCAGACCTACGCCTTCGAGCTGCTCCAGGCGCGCCCGCTGGAGACGGTGCTCTACGAGGGTCAGCAAGAGCCGTACTTCGATCTCCAGCAGGGCCGCCTCGACGGGGTGCTCTTCGACCACGTCATCGCCGACCGGTACGGCTGCCCCCTGCCGGACGTGGAGTGCCTTCCGGGCGACGTGGCGCGGGGGACGTACGTCATCGGCATGCGCAAGGACGACGAGGCGCTCGCCCGCGCCGTCGACGAGGCGCTGGAGGCGATGCTGCGCAGCGGTGAGCTGCGGCACGTCCTCGAGAGCTGGAAGCTCTGGGACGACACGCAGGATGGGCTCGAGCACGGGCCGGCGTCGGGCGCGGCGGTGGCCCCGCCGGCCCCGGGCGCGGCGACCCGGCAGACCCTGGACGCCGCGCAGTGGCTGCTGTTCGTGCAGGGCGCGGTCGTCACCGTGCTCATCTCGCTGGCGGCGTTCGCGATCGCGATGCCGCTGGGAATGCTCCTCGCCGCAGCGCGCGTGGGCGCGGGCGCGGTGGGGCGCGGGCTGGCGGCGGCGTACGTGGAGGCTTTCCGCGGCACGCCGGTGCTCCTCCAGCTCTACGTGCTCTATTTCGGCCTCGCGCCGGTCTTCAAGCTCGGCGCCGTGACGGCGGCCGTCCTGGGCCTCGGCCTGAACTACGCGGCCTACGAGGCCGAGGTCTATCGCGGAGCGATGCTCGCCATCCCGCGCGGCCAGATCGAGGCGGCGTCGGCGCTCGGCCTGGGCCCGTGGCAGACGCTGCGCCACGTCATGCTCCCGCAGGCGGTGCGGACGGCGCTGCCCGCGGTGACCAACGACTTCGTCTCGCTGCTGAAGGACTCGTCGCTGGTGAGCGTGCTCACCGTCGTCGAGCTCACCAAGCGAATGACCATCGCCGCGGTGGAGATCCGCAGCTGGGTGGGGCCCGGCCTGCTCTGCGCGGCGCTCTACTTCGCCATGAGCTTTCCCCTGTCCCGCCTGTCGCGGCGGCTCGAGAAGAGGCTGCACCATGATCCGCATCCGCGGCTTGCGTAAGCGCTACGCCAGGGCGGGGCTCGCCGCGGCGCTGGAGGCGATCGACGCCGACGTGCGCGAAGGCGAGTGCGTCGCCATCGTCGGCCCGAGCGGGTGCGGAAAGTCCACCCTGCTGCGCTGCCTGAACGCCCTCGAGCCGTTCGAAGCGGGCGCGATCGACATCGCCGGCTTCACGCTCTCGCCCGGGCGCGCACGCGATCGGCCGAAGGTCCGCGCCCTGCGCGAGACGGTGGGCATGGTCTTCCAGGAGCTCCACCTCTTCCCGCACCTGACCGCGCTCCAGAACGTGACCCTCGCGCCGCGGATCGTGGCCGGGCGCGATCGCGCCGGCGCGGAGGCGCGGGGGCGCGAGCTGCTGGCCCGCGTCGGGCTCGGCGACCGCGCCGGGGCGTACCCGGCGGAGCTCTCGGGCGGTCAGAAGCAGCGCGTGGCCATCGCGCGCGCGCTGGCCATGCCGCTGCGGGTGCTCTTGCTCGACGAGCCGACCAGCGCGCTCGATCCGGACATGCGCGAGGAGGTGCGCGGCGTGCTGCGCTCGCTGGCCCGCGAGAGCGCGCTGACCATGGTGCTGGTGACGCACGAGATGCGCCTGGCAAGCGAGCTGGCGGACCGGGTCTGGGCGATGGAGGCCGGGCGCATCGTCGCCGAGGGACCTCCCGCGGAGGTGCTCAAGGACCCGCCGTGACGATCTCTGCCCGCGCCTCGAGGACCGGCTCGGGCGTCGCCGCGAGCGCCGCCGCTCCGGTGAGGACGAGCGCGACCCACACGCTGTCGGCCAGGACGAGGTGCAGCATCTGGAGCCAGACCGGCGCAAGCGTGGCCACGTCGAGAAGGCCCGCGCCGACCTGGGCGACGACCAGCCCCCCCGCCGCATGCGACAGCACGCGCACCGCGCGCCCGGGCCGGAGCGTGCGCACGATCCCCGCCGCCACCAGGATCGCCGCGGCCGTCCCGCCTGCCAGCACCGGGTGCAGCGCGCGCAGCCGGACGAAGAGGTGAGCGCCCGGGGCCACGTCCTGCGCCAGCCCGGCGGCCAGCGACGCCGGTGGAAACAGCGTATCGCCGAGCGCGGTCACCGCCCCGCTGGCGCCCACGAAGAGCATGGCCGCGAGCGGCAGCCCCACGGTCCAGAGGACGGCGCGCTGCCCGCGCAGGCGAACCGGGGCGCCGCCGGACGCCCACCACGCCGTCAGCGCGGTCGACGCGAGGAGCAGGAACGTGTTGGACAGGTGCAGGGTCACGCTCAGCGCGCGCTTCATCGACGCGTCGTGCGCGACGAGCTCGAAGAGGACCAGCCCCGCGCCGATGAGGGCCTCGGCGAACATGAACGCGGTGGCCACCGCGGCGCCGCGGCGCACGACGTGGCCACGCGGATAGGCGCGCATCGCCCACAGGGCGAGCACGACGGTGAGGGCGAGCGCGGCGCCGCTCGTCAGGCGGTGCGACAGCTCCACCATGGTCTCGAGGCGCGGAGCGCGCGGGACCACCTCGCCGTTGCAGAGGGGCCAGTGCCTGCCGCACCCGGCGCCCGAGCCCGTCGCCCGCACGTAGGCTCCCCAGGCGACGACCGCGATGTCGTACGCGAGCAGGCCCCAGGCGAAGCGAGCGAAGCGCGTCATGGCCGGCAGGTTCCGGCCGGGGGTCTAGCCGCCGCCGGCCAGGATGTCCAAAGCGGGCAGGCTTGCCCACATTTCCCCCCGGAGTCGAACCTTCGTTTCTCGGTGTACGCTGAGGGTGGTGGCGGCTACTTCTTCGCCCGACGCCCGTGGGTCCCCTCCCGCGGAGCGGTTTCGTTTGCTGCGCGAGCTCGGCAACCGAGTCGTGCCGGCGTGGGCGGCGCTCGAGTCGCTCGCCGACGGGCGGACTCAGCTGGTGGTCGTCGAGCGCGTCGCGCGCGGCGACATCTACGGCGATCAGGACATCGCCGACTGGGTGCGCGACGCGCGTCGACTCGCGACGCTGGAGCACCCGAACGTCGCGCGCGTGCGCGACGTCGTCATCCGCGGCGACGAAGTGCTGGTGGTCAGCGAGTTCATCGACGGCGTGCGCTGGTCCGAGCTGATGGCCGATGCGCAGCGGCCCTCGATCGAGATCGCGCTGCGCGTCTTCGTCGACGCCCTCTCCGGGCTGAGCGCGGTCCACAACCTGCGCGACGCGAAGCGCGAGCCGCTGAAGCTCGTGCACGGCGAGCTCACCCCGGAGTGCCTGGTGGTGGGGCCTGACGGCGTGGGGCGCGTCGTCAGCGCCAGCCGCGTGAAATCGGCCACGGCTCGCCCGGGTCGCGCCGGCAGCGCCTACCTGGCGCCGGAGGTCCTGCTGGCCGACGAGTCGGCCGACGCCCGCGCCGACGTCTACGGCCTGGGCGTCATGCTGTGGGAGGCGCTGACCGGCCGGCCGCTCTTCCCCAACACCCAGCCGTCGGCGATCGTGACCCACCTGCTGAGCGGGCGCGTGCCGCGCGCGACGGTCCCCGAAGGGAGCGCGTGGGCCGCGCCGCTCGCCGACGTCGCCGCGCGCGCCCTTTCGGCCGATCCCGAGAAGCGCTTCGCCTCCGCGGCCGCGTTCGCCGCGGAGCTCCGCCGCATCGCCGGCCCCAAGCTGCCGCCGCCGGTCCGGGTCGCTGCGCTCGTCCGCGGGACCTGGGGCGACCGCATCCGCGTCCGCCGCGCCGAGCTCGAGCGCGGCGAGGTCCGCGCCCGCGAGGTGTCCGGCGTCGCGCCGCCGCCCGGCGACGACATCCCCATCGACGTCGCCGAGCGGCTGTCGGGCGCGCCCGAGGCCGAGGTCAACACGGCGTCGACCAAACCTCCGCCGCCGCTCCACCCCGCGCCCGAGCCGAGGCCCATGGCGCAGCCTCCGCCGCTGCCGCAAGGCCTGGCCCAGCCGCACGCGCACGCGCAGCCGCCTCCGCTGCCGGCCCCTCGTCCGCGGCTGCCGACGCTGGCGGGCGTGGCCCCTCCGGCGGCGATCGACCACGACGTCTCGGGCCCCGGGACCCCGGTCGTCGTCCCGTCGTCGAGCCGGCCTCCTCCTGCTCCGCCGGAGGCTCCGGCGGCGCGACCGCCGGGGATCGCCGCGCTGCACATCCCACCGGCCCCGCTCGTTCCTGCGGAGCTCGTCGAGACGACCGGAGTGCCGCCGGCCGAACGCCCCAGGCACGTGGTCCCGGTGTTCCCGCCTGCGACGCTCCCGGCTCTGCCCGGCGTCGGCGCCTCGCAGCACCGGAACCGGCGCGCTCTCACGCTCGCGCTGCTCTTCGGGCCCCTCGTCCTCGCCGTGCTCGGCGTCGTCGTGTGGCTCCTGGCGCGCTCGCCGCAGCCGCCGGAGGCCGCGACGCCACCCACGCCCACGCACCCGGCGACCGTCATGACCGCGCCCGCGCCGCCGCCGCCGACCGCCCCGGCCCCGTCCGCCGTGGCGACGCCCGAGCCTCTGCCTCCCTCCCCGCCCCCGCCGATCTCGGTGGCGGCGGCGTCGACCGGCGACGCGCCGCGGAGCGCGGCCTCCGCGCCGGCCGCGCCTTCGACCACGACTCCGGCCTGGATGACGGCGCCCCTGCCCGCCGCCCCGCCCCCGCGGCCCACCGGCAAGCCGAAATACGAACCGGAGGGCATCTAGTCATGCGCGTCCGCACCCTGCTCGCGGCGACGGTGGCGGCGGTGGTCCTGGCCAGCGCTCCCGCGGCGCGCGCCGACGGGGTCCTGCCCGCGGTGGCCACGCCGGTGCAGCGCGAGCAGGCGCAGTCGCGCTTCCTGCGGGCCAAGGACCTGATGGCCAAGAAGCAGTACGACCAGGCGCTGGTCGAGTTCCGCGCGTCGCACGACATCGTCGGGAGCCCCAACACACGCCTCGAGATCTCGCGCTGCCTGCGCGCCATGGGTCGCCTCGTGGCCGCCTACGCGGAGCTCGGGCGGACGGCGATCGAGGCCAAGGAGCTCGTCGCGCAGGACAACCGCTACCAGCGCGCCTACGACGCCGCGACCGCCGAGCGCGCCGACATCGAGCCGCAGCTCGGGTTCGTGTCGCTGACCATCCAGAACCCGAGCGAAGGGACGACGGTCACGGTGGGCGGAGAGGAGCTGCGTCGCGCGGCGTGGAGCGAGCCGGCGCCCGCGCTGGCGGGCTCCGCCGAGGTGGTCGTCCAGACGCCGGGGCACCTGCCGGTCAAACGCTCGGTCGCCCTGGCCGCCGGGCAGCGCACGTCGCTCACCATCGACGCGCAGTCGGGGCCGCTGGAGGGCGCCGCCGCGCCGCCGCCCGAGCCCGCCCCCGAGCCGCCCGCCCCGTCGTCGCCCATCCCGCTCCGCACGTGGGCTTACGTCGCCGGAGGCATCGGCGCGGCCGGCCTCGTCACCTTCGCCGTCGCCGCCATCATGGCCAAGTCGACGTACGACGATCTCGGCAGCGCCTGCAACGGGGGTCCGTGCCCGGCGTCGAAGGCGGACGAGATCTCCTCCGGCAAGACGCAGCAGACCATCGCCAACGTGGGGCTGGTGGTGGGCATCCTGGGCGTCGGCACGGGAGCGACGCTCTTCGTGCTCTCGCGGCCGAAGAGCGCCGACGCCCCCGCCACGGCCGTGGTGGTGTCGCCGGGCTGGGTGGGGCTCAGGGGAAGCTGGTGATCGCGCGCGGCTTTCTCGTGCTGTCCGCGCTCGTTCCGCTGGCCGCGGCGGCAGCCCTCGCGGCGTGCGGGCTCGACTTCGACCGCTACGATCCGACCGCCGGCGGAGCCGACGCGTCCTCCGACGCGCGCGCCGACGTCGTCGACGCTCCGACGGGCGTGGACGCGGGCGCCGACGCGTCCGACGCGCACGCCTGCACGCCGTCCCAGGCCTGCATCGCCCAGGCGGGCACGTGCGGCGCGGCCTGCGGTCAGACCTACCAGCAGTGCGTCGCCAACTGCGGGGGCCAGGGATGCAAGCAGGGCTGCCTCACCCAGGAGCAGTCGTGCCTCGGCCAGTGCGCGAGCACCTGCATCGGCTGCACGCAGACCGCCGGCTGCGCGGACTCGCGCGACTGCCTCGACGCGTCGCGCCCGGGGCCGTGAACACCGGACCCCGCCGCGGGGAAGGTAGTGAAAAGGGCACGCGTCACGGGGAACCCTCGCCATCTGCGGGACGGGAGGACCGCGACGCGTGCCCTTTGCGTTGATAGCAGACGGCGCCGTACCCTGCTGCCGATGCACAGACCCGCCGCCGTGGCCGTGCTCGCCGTCGTGGCGCTCACGGTGGCGCCCGCCCACGGCCAGGAGAGCCAGGCGGGCCAGGAGCAAAAGGACCCCGACCCGGCGCTGGCCATCCTGGCGGGAGCGGCCACCACCGTCGCCGGCTTCGTGGTCGGCGCCACGGTCGTCGCGGCGAACCCCGACAGCCCGGTGCGCAGCGCGGCGGGGTGGCTGACCATCGAGGCCGGGTTCACCCTCGCGCCGCTGGCGGCCCACGGCCTCGTCGGCGAGTGGGGGCGGGGCGCGGCGTTCTCCGCGGCGCCCGCGGCCATGCTGGGCGGCTCGCTGGCGCTCTTCGAGTACGAGCCCCTGGCGGCCAACCATGGGACGCGCCCGCAGGAGCGCATCCTGTGGGCGCTGTTCAGCGGCGGGATCTTCTCCTCGGCGGTGGGGGTGGTCGACGCGGCGTTCGCCCCCGACCGCGCCCCCGGGCTCCACGTCCGTCCGACGGTGGGGGCGGGCACGGTGGGCCTGAGCCTCGAGGGGGCCCTGTGAGGTCGCCCCCGATCGTGCTGGCGGTGCTCGCGCTCGCCACCGCCTCCTGCGCCACCGTGCCGCAGAACCGGCGCGCCCGGCTGGCGGACCCGATGATGAACCTGAACGACGAGCCGCTCGACGCCTACCGGCGACACAAGCTCTACGACACGCGCGAGGGAGCGGCGGGCGGTGACGGGACGGCGGCGGGCGGTGGCTGCGGCTGCGAGTAACCGCGCGCGCGCGGGACCCTCGGCGACGCTGCTGGCGCTGGCGCTGGGCGTGGGCGCCGGCGTGGCCGCGCCCTCGCCCGCGCGCGCCGACGACGCCGCGCCGCTGTCCGACGAGCGGATCCTGGGGACGACCGGGTCGGGGCTGCGCCTGCAGTCGGTCACGATGCGCGCGACGGCGTTCGATCAGTACGGCCACGGGTACCAGTCGCAGGCCGGTCCGGTGCTCGGGCCGGGCTCGGAGCGAGCCACCATCTCCGAAGGACAGGCGGAGGTGATCATGAAGCAGGGCGACCGCTGGACGCACCGCGTCTGGGTGCCGGTCGACGTGGTCAGCGCCGCCTCGCCCGACGCCATCGACAACGGACCGCGGTCCGCCGACGTGGTGAGCTCGGCGTCGCACCAGGTGACCGGCGGCACCTTCGACTGGACGGCGACGTACAAGGTCGACCGGGCGACCGACCTCTCCGCCCGCAACGCCCTGCACCTCGAGCAGCCGTTCCGCTCGTGGAACACCGGCCTCACCGCCACGCGCTCGTTCGCCGACGAGTGCACCGTCCTGTCCGCGGGCGTCATCGGCCTCCTCGACTGGTTCGATCGCTTCGACGTCACCGGCCACCGCCACGGCGAGACCAGCCGCTCCGGCACGACCGGCAGCGTCTCGCTGACGCAGGTGCTCACGCCCACCACCGTGGCCAACGTGAACTACGGCCTGACCGTCCTGAACGGCACCCTCGGCAACACCTGGAACAGCGTGCCCCTCGCCAGCGGCGACCGCGGCCCGGAGCTGCTCCCCAGCCAGCGCGTGCGCCACGCTCTGGTCGGCCGCGCCTCGCAGTTCCTGCCCTGGAACGGCGCGCTGCGCGGCTACTACCGCTTCTACGCCGACGACTGGGGGATCGTCGCGCACACGGTGGAGGGCCTGCTCATGCAGCGCCTCAGCGCCGCCTTCTACGTGGGCGCCCTCTACCGCTTCCACACCCAGACCGGCGCCACCTTCTTCACCACGCTCGCCCCCGTGGACGCGCCTCTCCAGGTGGCGGACAGCAAGCTGGCGCCGCTCGACTCGCACACCCTCGGCGGCAGGATCGTCGCCGACTTTCCCGTGGCGGGCGGCGTGCGCGCGCTACACTTCGAGCTCGGCGTCGAGCGCTACTACCGCACCAACGACCTGCAGATGAACATCGTCACGTGGGCCACCGGGTTCCGTTTCTAGCCTTCCTCGCGGCGCTCCCGTGGGGCTGCGCAGCGCCGGCGGCCGTGCCCGCGGCGCCGGCGAGCCTGCCCAGCGCGGAGGTCGAGACGCTCGAGGGCGTCCCGGCCGAGGTCGTCCGCGCCGCGCAGGGCCGCGTGGCGCTGGTCAACCTCTGGGCGACCTGGTGCGACGCGTGCCTGGACGAGCTCGACGCGCTCAACCGCCTCGACGCCACCGTCGCTCCCGCCCGGGCCGCCGTCGTCATCGGCGTGGCGGTCGGCGAGCGGCGCGAGACGGTCGCCGCCTTCGCCCGGCGCCGGGGTCTGCGCTACCTGCAGCTGGTCGACCCGGAGTTCCGCTTCGCCGACGCCGTCGGCCAGCGCAGCGTGCCGGCCACGCTGGTGGTCGATCGCGACGGGCGGATCGTCTACCGAAGCAGCGCGCTCGACGCCGGGACGCTGGACGCGCTCCGCCGGGCCATGGCGCGGCAAGAGGCCCGCGCCACGCCCTAGCCTTCACTCCCCTCGCGCCGCGCCACGCCGCCGCCTGCGTGACGAGAGGACGGCGAGGCTCGCCAGCGCCGCCAGGCCCGCGCCCGCGCCGGCGCCGCGGGTTCCGACCACCTCGCAACCGCAGCCGTGCGACGCGCCCGGCGTGAGGTTCGCGCCGCCTCCTGCGCCGCCGTCGTCGCCCACCGTGGCGTCGGCTCCGGCGCCCCCTCCGTCGTCGCCCGCAGAGCCGCCGTCGTCACCCCCGGCGTCGGGCGCGGTGAAGCCTCCGCCGTCGCCGTTGCACGGGTTGACCGGATCGCAGTTGTGCCCGGGCGGGCAGAAGGCCACGCCGGCGCCCTGCTCGGTGAGGCCCGCCACCGCGTCGAGCTCCGCCTCCGACGAGTCGAAGGCGCACTGCGAGAAGTCCTGCCCGTCGTTGCCAGCGACGATGGCCGCGTAGTGGAAGTCGGCGCCGCACGGCAGCTTGAAGACCTGCACGAACGCGTCCCCTTCCACCGAGTACTGCGCGGTGTCGCCGCAGCTGGCGTGTCCGGTGGGATCGGGCGCGCGCGTCGTGAACCAACCCTGGGTGAAGACCTTCGACAGCACGGCGCGGTTCCACTTGGTCGCGTCGGCGCCGGTGACCATCGGGCTGGAGACGATGGACTGCGACTGGGGGTTGTCGGTGAGGAATACCGTGTACTCCAGCGACTCGCACGGCTGCGGGCCGTGGTCGTTCATGGCGAAGATGGCCACCTGGTTGGACGCGCCGCCGAGGTCGAAGACGAAGCCCTCCCACGGCACGTAGTTGCCGGGTGCGCCATCGGCCACGCACGCCCCGAACTGCGGGCAGCCGTTGACCAGCGTGTGCTGCGACAGCCGGCAGGGGTGCCCCCACAGGTGATCGAGCTTGTCCACCGCCGCGGCGACGTCGGCGAAGAGCGCCAGCCCGGCGGGATCGCGCGTGCCCGTATCGCAGTGGTACTCGCCCGGGCAGTCGTAGGGCGAGTCGTCGTGCCCGGGGTCGCAGCCCGCGCAGTTGGCCGCGTCGCACCCGGGGTAGATGTTGTAGAGCTGCCCGAAGCGCGGCAGCTGCAGGGCGGTCAGGCCCTTGCTGTCGCGGAAGATGTCGTTGACGACGCCGCCGTTGGCCTGCACCGCGCCGATGCACGCGTCGGTCGACGTCGGCGGGTTGAGATCGCACACCGGACCGGTGGCGTGGGCCACGCGTCCCACGAGGAGTCCCGCGGCGAGCACGCCGAGCGAGACGTGGATGGGCCTGCGCATGAAAGCGTGTCCTCCGGGAATCAGTGTGTCACACGCCGCGCCCTCTGACCCTCGCCGTCGCGTCTCACTGGCGCAACTGGCCCACGAGGGGCGCGTCATGCGCGGGCGCCAGGGCTTCCGCGGGCCTTCAGATGGAGGGACCAGCGCCCCGGTCGAACCGTCGGGGGTGTCCCGGGACACGGGCGTGTCTGTCCGGGACAGGCGTGGTCCCGTCGCGGGCGACCATTCGCGACGGCCGGAGCCCCGCGAGCCCGGCGACCCTCCCGTCTTGAGCGCGCCCCCTGCAAGAAGGGGGGGGATCGTTGCCATGCTCACGATCAGGCCGTTTTTGTCGTCGTCGCCGCGGCGCGGAGGGGCCCCGCGACCGGTGGAGAGCGAGTCGCCCCGGCGGCCCCGGGGCGGGCGGCGCGCGCCGGCGCGTCCATCATGCGC
>DATBQU010000455.1:0-4602 GCA_036560665.1 Polyangiaceae bacterium | reverse complement strand
CGAACACCCCCGGGTCGGGGGGCGCAGCGCTGCCACACGAGAAGGCCACACCCCCGTCCGGCTGATCGGTGTACGTCGGAAAGCACTGGGACGGGCAGGTCTCGACGGTCGTGTTGCAATCGCACCCGGAGCAGGCGGCGTGCCCGGAAGACGTCGCGGAGCACCCCAGGAAGAGGAGCGCGAGCGGGAAGCTTGCGAGACACCGCACGCCCTCGAGGCTAGCGCAGGATGGGACGTGACCGCGCGAGACACCGGTGACACCGCAGGCCACGGGGGGCGGGCCCCGGAGACGCGGCAACTCGCATGGACCCTCCGCGAGCGAGACGGAACGCGCTTCGCAAGGGGCTGCGCGCGGAGACCCCCCATGACCCTGGTCACTCGCGGAATCGTCGGCTTCCTCGCGGCGGGCGCCGTCACGCTGTCGGCACCGGGCGCGGGCGCGTTCGGCATCCAGCGCATCCACCACGGGCCGCCGCGGTCGCGGGCACCCGACGCCGTCACCGACGTGAACTATTACGGTGGGCACGTCATCTCCAGCGTGCAGGTGGTGACGGTGCTCTGGACTTCGGCCGTCGACGCCAAGACGCAGTCGCAGATAGGCGCCTTCTACTCGACCATCGTGAAGAGCAGCTTCATCGACTGGATGATCGAGTACGACACCCTCGGCAAGAACGGGAAAGACGGGCAGCCCGGCTCGAACCAGCACATCGGCCGCGGCAGCTACGTCGGCTCGTTCACCATCACGCCCGCCAGCACCAGCCAGTCGCTCCAGGACTCGGACATCTCCACCGAGCTCGTCGCCCAGATCCAGAGCGGCGCGCTCCCCAAGCCCAGCGTCGACGCCGGGGGCTACGTCGACACGCTGTACATGATCGAGTTCCCGCCCGGCTACACCATCACCCAGAGCGGCGCGCAGTCGTGCCAGACGTTCGGCGCGTACCACAGCTCGGTGGCCCTCGGCGGCGCCAACGTGCCCTACGGCGTGCTCCCCGATTGCGGCTCGGTCGAGACCTGGGACCAGAAGACGCAGCTCCACTCGCACGAGCTCGCCGAGGCCATCACCGACCCCGAGATCGGCGCCGCCACCGGGACGGTGCAGGCGCGGCCGCTGGCGTGGATGGCCGGCGACACCAACGGCGACGAGATCGGCGACCTCTGCGAGTCCGGAGGAGCCAACGCGGGCTCGCAGATCGACACGGTCGTCGACGGGTACTCGGTGCAGCTCGAGTGGTCGAACTACGCCGGCGCGTGCGTGGCCGGGATCCCCATCTGCGACGGCTCGCTGGCGCCGCCCAAGTGCCGTCCTTGCAGCCCGTACGACGCGGGCAACGCGTGCAGCGGCGCCACCCCGGCGTGCGACACCGCCACGGGGTACTGCACGGCGGGGCCTCCCCCCGTCGGCGACGGCGGCACCGGCGACGGCGGCGGGAGCAGCGGGGGAAGCTCGGGGAGCGGCAGCGGAAGCAGCGGAAGCAGCGGCGGCTCGTCGGGCGGCAGCGGAAGCAGCGGCAGTGGCAGCGGAGGCAGCGGAGGCAGCGGAGGGAGCGGAGGCAGTGGCAGCGGCGGGAACGGCAGCGGCGGCGGCGTGGGCGCGAACGATGCCGGAGCGGGCGCCCGGGGCGACGGCGGCAGCGGGCTCGACGACGCGTGGGGCGGGCACTCCTCGGCCGGCTGTCGCATCGGCGGAGAGGGAGGGAGCGACCTCACGGTCGCGGCCGGCGTCCTCGTCGCCGCCGCGCAGCTCCGGCGTCGAAGGCGGTCTGCGCCAGGTGCCCACACCCACCGTCACGAGACCGAGAGGAAACTGTCCCCTGGTCACGCGCCCGACCATTGACGAGACTGCGGGGCGCGGCACGATCGTGTGCGGGAGGACGCCCGTGCGCCGTGACAGCAAGCCGGAGATCGAGGTGCCGAGGAAGGCGTCGTTCGCGCCCGCGGAGGGCGACGATCGCGCGACGGGGTGGATCGTGAAGCTCTCCGTGGTCGGCGTCGAGATCGAGTCGCTGCAGCCGCCCGCCGTGGGGAGCGACGTCGTGGTGTGGACGGAGCTCGTGGCCGGCGAGGGCGCGGTGACGCTCCGCGGCCGGGTGCAGTGGGCGAGGCCGAGCCAGTTCGCCGTTCAGTTCGGCCCCATGGGCGCGCGCGAGACGAGCGCCGTGGTCCGCGCGTCGCGCCGCTCGGCGGCATAGCGCCGGTCGCGGCCCTCACGGCCAGGTGAGATCGTGGCGCACGACGAGCGCGTGCGTCTCGCGCTTCGCGACCGACGCGTCGACGGCGGCGGAGAGCTCGGCGGCGCGCGGCGCCCCGCGCAGGCGGGCCACCACGGCGTCGGCCGGCGGCGCCGCGTCGAGCGCCTCCCTCGACGGGGCGAGCAGGAACGTCGCGGTGTGCCCCGCGCCGTAGACGCAGCGGAAGCTCCGGAGCGTCAGGGGGTAGCGCGCCTCGGCGAGGGCCTTGTTGATCTCGCCGCGGGCGCTGGCGTAGCGGTCCTCCGAGGCGGGGTCCGGGCGCACGTCCTCGAGGACGAGCCGGCCGACGGCCGCGGTGGCCTCCGTGAGCGCGCCCTCGGCGGGCAGGTACGACAGGTCGTCGTCGACCTCCCAGATCTCGCTGGCGTGCGGGAAGACGAGCGCGGTGTCCGAGTCGCGGTCGTAGCGCTCGGCCGCCTCCTTGGGCACGTGCGCGAGCGCCGCGTTGATGGCGGCGATGCGCGTGTCGAACGACGCGAACGCCGAGAACGGCCGCAGCGTGTAGAAGCGGTCGGCGTCCACCTGCACGAAGACGCCGCGCCCGTCGGTGACGCCGGCGCGGCGCAGCTCCTCGACCCAGGCGCGCCGCCCGGCCTCGAACTGCGCGAACCGCTCGGGCGCGAGCGTGTCGATGTGGACGGAGCGATAGCGCGGGGACCCGGACGCCTGCGGCGCGGCGGGAATGGCGGGAGAAGCCGGCGGGGTCGAGGTCGGCGCGCCGCAGGCAGTGACCAGGAAGAAAGGGACAAAGGCTGGAAGGGCTCGGCCAGGCATGTGCCCGGAGCGGATGAGGTCTGGCGTCTATTCCTGCCTCGTGACGTCCGGCACGGGCCCCGTCTACGCTCGGCGCATGGCCACCGTCGCCACGGCGCTCGTCGCCTTCGTCGCGCTGGAGCACGCCGCGTTCCTGGTGCTCGAGATGTTCCTCTGGCGCCGCCCCGTCGGCCTGCGCGTCTTCGGGCAGACGCAGGCGCAGGCGGACGCGAGCGCGAAGCTCGCGGCCAACCAGGGCCTGTACAACGGCTTCCTCGCGGCGGGCCTGGTCTGCTCGCTGCTGGTGGCGGCGCCGGTGGGGCGCGCCTTCGCCATCTTCTTCCTGGCCTGCGTCGTCGTGGCCGGCGTCTTCGGCGCGGCGACGGTGAAGCCGTCGATCCTCTTCGTCCAGGCGGCGCCCGCGGCCCTGGCGCTCGGGCTGGTGGTCCTGGGGTAGGGTACGCTCCCGCCCCATGCACACCGTCGAGGTCGAACGCATCATCCCCGCCGCGCCCGAGGCCGTCTTCGATCGCTACACCGACCACGCCGGCTGGAGCGACTGGGCGGGCGCGGGGAAGGTCACCCTGGCGCGCGAAGGCACCCCCGAGCGCAACGGCGTGGGCTGCGTGCGGGCGTTCCAGTCGGCGCTGGGCCTCCAGGAGGAGGTGGTCGAGTTCGACCGGCCGAGGGCCATGGCCTACCGCATCGTCCGCGGCGGCTTCCCGGTGAAGGACCACCGCGGCGAGGTGCACTTCGAGCCGCACGAGCGCGGCACGCGCATCGTCTGGCGCGTCGAGTTCGGCTCGCGCATCCCGCTGACGGGCGGGGTCATCGCAGCCTTCCTTCGCCGCGCCTTCGACGGGCTGCTGCGGCGCTTCGAGCAGCGCGCGATGAGCGCCTGATGTGCGCCCAGGTGGCGCGGGCGCCCACGCGCCGGGAATCGATGTAACGCCGCGCGCTCTCGCGAGACTCCCTGGCCGTGGAGGTAGCGATGAACCGCACCGTGGATCAGGCGACGCTGGTGGAGAGCTCGGGGGCGTTCGAGGCCACGCTGGATTGTCCCGAGTCGGCGGTGATGTCCCTCGCCGCGCCGTCGTCCCGGGCCACCACCGGGCGCAGCACGGTCCTTCCCCGGGTCGAGCGCAGCGCCGAGTCGACGACGTTCGTCAGCACGTCGCGCCCCCGCTTCCAGGTGAACCGGCCCCTGGGCGAGGGAGGGATCGGCCAGGTCTTCGCCGCCGTCGACCAGGACATCGGGCGCGAGGTCGCCATCAAGAGCCTGCGCCCCGACATGCAGGCGCCGTCGCACGTGGCCCGCTTCATCGACGAGATCCGCACCGTGGGGGCGCTCGAGCACCCGAACATCGTGCCCATCCACGACGTGGGGGTGAACGACGACGGGTCGCTCTACTTCGTCATGCGCTGCGTCCAGGGCGAGACGCTGGAGTCGATCATCGCGCGCCTCGCGGCGGGCGATCCGCTGGCGCACGCGCAGTGGACCTTCGAGCGCCGCGTCCACGTCTTCCGCCAGCTGCTCGACGCGGTGGCCTTCGCCCACGACCGCGGCTACGTGCACCGCGACATCAAGCCCGCCAACGTG
>DATBQU010000454.1:0-28886 GCA_036560665.1 Polyangiaceae bacterium | reverse complement strand
CGCGAAGGCCGCTCCGCCGGCCGGCGTGCCGTCGATGCTGGGCGGTGCTCCCACGTCCAGCCACGGGCTGGACGACGGAGAGGAGTAGTCGTTCTTCTTAGACTGGCCCGGTTTCCAAGTCAGCCGGGTCTCGCCCGCGATCGACACATGCCGACGCGGGCTCCAAGGGATGGGCGCCTCAGCAGCCGGGGGGCGCCCATCGTATTTTGTCCGGGAGCGACCCTCAGTCGCCCAGGTAGAGGCGCAGCGCCTCGGCAGCGGCCCGACGATCGAAGGGCACGCCGGCGAGCTCGTCGCGCCGGCCGATGGCCTCGAAGAGCTCCGTCAGGAAGCCGTGGAACCTCTCCGACTCGTCGACGGCGACGTCGAGCCGGGCCGGATCGAGCAGGTCACTGTCGCGCAGGCTCGCCATGGCCTCGAGGAAGGCGTCCACACGCGGATAGTCCGCGGAGCGAAGCAACGGGTAGCCCATGGCGCGGAAGTAGGCCATGAACTCGCGGACGAAGGCGAGCGGCGACACCCCGGCCCAGCGCTCCTGACCCTCCGCCTTGACCGAGCGGGCCTTCACCGCGAACGCGCGCACGATCTGCGCGAACATCCACACGTCTCGCCGCAGCCGCTCGCTCAGCACCCGTCGCGCGGTCTCGTCGTCGAACACGCCTCGCGCGTCGAGTCGCGCCCCCAGCGAGCGCCCCAGGAACATCACGGCGTTCTGGATCGCCGGTCGCAGGTTGGAGGAGATTCGCTGCACCGAGACCCGCAGATCGTCGAGCGACGGCGCCAGGTCGAGCGCCGGGAAATCGCGCTCGAACGCGCGTCGCATTTCGAGGCGCAGGTTGGCGGCCACGCCTTCGAGCGTCGCCTTGACGTCACGCAGCTCGTGGCCCCGCGCCAGCAGCCGCTCGTAGTCCGCCGCCACCTCCGCCGCCGCGAGCCGGAACACGTCGGCCTCGAAGCCCTCGGCGAGGGTCGGCCCCGCCCGCCGCCGCAGGTACCCCGACAGCGCACGCGCGTCCGAGCGCAGCACGCTGAGCACCAGATAGACGACCGCCACCGACCGCCGCGGCGCCTCCGTCCCTTCGCGCGAGACGGTCTCCGCCAGGGACAGGTAGCGCAGCATCCGGAAGAGGGACAGCAGCGTGAGGGCCACCAGCCGCCGCGCATGCTCGCCCGGCACGGCGCGAATGAGCTCGAGCATCTGCGCGTTGGTGATGCGATCGAACTCCGGCCGGAACTCGAGCGCGTGCAGCGGATTGAAGAAGACGCTCTGCGCGATCTCCCGCTGCGCCACGCCGAGCAACGCGTAGAAGAGCCGGAACGGCAGGCGCGGCAACCGCGTCAACCCCGTGGTCACCTCGAGCAGGTTGGTCATGCCGTGGCGCAGCACGAAGAGCGATCGCTCCGGCCTGTCCTGCGCCAGCGTCTCCCCCACCAGGCGCGTCCGCGCGCGATCGTCGGGCAGCACCGTCTCCAGGTACCGCTGGAATACGAAGGCCCGGTCCTCCTCCACCAGCAGAACGCGACACGCCTGCACGATGCGCCCCAGCGCCTCCCGCACCAGCGCGGCGTGCTCCCGGAAGTCCTGCGCCACGACCGGCGTCTTGCGCGTCGGGCCCGGGTGGTTGCGCGGATTGGCGAAGCAGGCGAGCCCCTTCAGCAGGATCTCGAGCTCGAAGAGCTGCTCGACCTTCCGCTCCAGCGGCAGGCGCGCCAGCCACGCGTCCCGCGCCTGCGCGTGCTCGCGACGCAGACCGCGCGTATCGCGCAGCAGATCGTCGTAGACATCGCGCTCGTCGGGCGTGCGCTCGACCCCTACCGTCGCCACGGCTCGATGTTACCTCGCGGGGCGCGCGCGCGTACCGCCCGATCCTCGCGAGCCGAGGAGCGTGTCCAGCCTGCCCACGCGATGCCCGAGCATCTTGGCCATGACGTGCTGCACGTCGCGCTTCTGTCGCTGGGCGAGCAGGGTGATGTCGAGGGCCACCTGCGAGGTCGCCACCTCGGCGATGGCCGGCGTCTCGCTCACCACCCCGCCGTCCTTGTCCGTCGCCTCCGTCGCCGCGATGAGAGTGCGCAGGTCGTCGGCCACCACGATGAGCCGGTGGCGCCAGAAGTCCTCCAGGGCGTGCTCGTCGAGGCCGTAGCTGAACGTCTCCCCCGGCAGCTTGGGCAGCTCGGCGTGCGAGAACGTCACCACGTAGACCTTGCGCTTGCCCGCCCGCTTCAGCTCGGGCAAGAGGTGCGTGATCTCGCGCGGCCAGCCGCTCACCACCAGGCGCTCTTCGGCCCCCGCGATGAGCCGCTCGGCCTCCTCGAGGATGCGCTCGTATCCCCGCACGCTGTACGCGTCGGGCGCGGCAGGCGTCGCGTCGAGCTCGCGGATCGACTCCTCGAGCGAGCCGGCCTGACCGTCGAACCGCTTGCGCAGCAGCGCCAGAAGCTCCTGCGGCGGCGAGGCCGCGAACCGCTCCGGAGTCCCCGCGATGGCGCGGGCCGCCCCAACCGCGACCAGCCGGCGCAGGACGCCGTAGACCGCAGAGCGCGGGATCTGCGCGCGGACTCCGACCTCGTACCCGGTGGCCGGGCTCTCCAGCAGGAGAGCTCGATAGGCTCGCGACTCGTTCAGGCTGAAGCCGAGCGCCACGAGCGCCGAGACGACGTCCGGTTCCGCCATCGGCGAGTCTTGTCCCACGGATCGCTGCCCGGGGGAAACGGCCTTTGGTGCCACACGCCCCCACCCCGCCAAAAAAAACGCTTGCTCCGGACGATACTTGGTTAGCCTTGCCGCGTACGTTTCACCGAAGCCGGCGCGGAGACGCCGGAAAACAACGACGCTCCGCGAGAGAGGAGCGAGGAGACGACGGATATGAACATCGCGAAGGCTCTGGCAGTGTCGGCGGTTGCGGGAATGCTCATGGGCTCGACGGTCGCGTGCGGCGGCGGTGCCTCCGCCCCTCCGACGGATCCGTCGGCGGCGGGAGGAAAGAGCTCGTGCAGCGCGGGCGGCGGAGCCACACCGGCTCCCGCCACCAGCGGTAAGTCGTCGTGCAGCGCCAGCGGCGCCGCCCCGACGACCCCGGCTCCGAAGTACTGAGGCACGGGACAGACGCCAGGCCGTGTGCAAGCGCGGCCTGGCGTCGTCGTTTAAGAGCGTCGATGGGTTACCGCGACCGGCACGCCATCCCCGACCTCGGCGTCGGCGTCGGGTTCCGGACGCCGCACGTCGTGCACGTCCTGCGTCAGCGGCCGCCCATGGACTGGTTCGAGATCATCAGCGAGAACTACCTCGCCGAGGGCGGCATCCAGCGCGCCAACCTCGAGGCGCTCCGCGGGGCCTACCGCGTGGTGCCCCACGGCGTCTCGCTCTCCATCGGCGGCGCCGATCCCGTCGACCCCGACTACCTGGGGCGCCTGGGGACGCTCGTGAAGCGCCTCGGCGCGCCCTGGTTCAGCGATCACCTCTGCTGGACCGGCATCGGGCGCGTCGATCTGCACGATCTGTTGCCCCTGCCCTTCACGCAGGAAACCCTCGCCCACGTCGTCGAGCGCGTGAAGCGCGTGCAGGGCGAGGTCGGCGTCCCCTTCGCCCTCGAGAACGCGTCCTCGTACATGGAGTTCCGCGAGAGCACCATGCCCGAGCACGCCTTCCTCGCCGAGCTCGCCGAGCGCGCCGACTGCGCCCTGCTCCTCGACGTGAACAACGTCTTCGTGAGCGCCTACAACCACGGCTTCGACGCCGACGCCTACATCGACGCGCTCCCCGCCGACCGCGTGGTGCAGATCCACGTCGCCGGCCACACCGACAAGGGCGCCTACCTCCTCGACACGCACTCCGATCACGTCCGCGGCGAGGTGTGGGACCTCTACCGCCGCGCGCTGCGCCGTTGCGGGCCGGTCTCGACGCTCGTCGAGTGGGACGAGAGCATCCCCGCCTGGGACGTGCTCGCCGCCGAGGCCGCGCAGGCGCGGGCGGTGCGCGACGAGATCGTCGGCCGCCGCGCGGAGGGAGCGCCGTGCCCGACCGCCATCTAGCCGACGTCCAGCGCCGCGTCACCGACGCCGTCCAGCGCCCGTCGAGCCCCACCGCCGACGCGCCGCGCGCCGAGGAGCTGCTCCTGCCGAGCGCACGCGGCATGACCCCGGCGCAGCGGCTCGACGTCTACCGCGAGCAGTTCTGGTCGCGCCACCTCGCCAGTCTGGCCGACGACTACCCCACCTTGACCTGGGTCATCGGGGGAGCGGGCTCGTTCCGCGACCTCGCTGCCGACTACCTGCGCGCGCGTCCCCCGAGCACCTGGGACCTTCAGCGCCTCGGCGCCGACCTCCCCGCCTTCGTCGCCGGCCACGCCCGCTGGCGCGACGAGCCGCTCGCCCGCGACGCGGCCCGCGTCGACTGGGCCTTCATGGAGGCCTTCGACGCCGCGGACGCCCCGCCCTTCGATCCGCGGGTCCTCGCCTCGACGCCGGAGGACGCCTGGCCGGGCGCCCGCGTCGCGCTGCACCCGTCGCTCCGCTTCCTGGCCCTCGGGTCGCCCGTGCACGAGCTGCGCGACGCCCTGAAGCGCGGCGCGCCCGTCACGCGCCCCGCCGCGGCGATCACGCACGCCGTCGTCTGGCGCGATCCCTCCTGCTTCCTCCACGCCGCGAGCGTCGAGCCGCTCGCCTTCGAGCTCCTCGTGGCCCTGTCCGGCGGCGCGCCGCTCGGCGAGGCCTGCGAGGCGGTGGCCCGCGCCGGCGCGGCCGACGTCACCGAGCTCGGCGACAAGCTCGGCGCCTGGTTCCAGCACTGGACCGCCAGCGCCTGGATCAGCGCCGTACGCACCGGCGAGTGAGCGCGCGCCCCCTACTGCCCCGCCGGCGGCGTGCCGTGGCGCGGGTGGAAGTTGAAGGGATAGAACGCCTTGGTCTCGAAGCCCCCCGGGCTGGCGGCGAACTGGATCTTCTTGATGATCGCCGCCACGCACGCCACCGCCGTCGGCTCGGTGATCTGGCTGCGCGACGTGTCCTCCGAGACCTGGGTGACGACCCCCTTGGGATCGATCGTCCACTGGATCACCAGGTCGCCCTCGATGCCGGGGTGGTCCTTCAGCGACGCGTCGTAGCAGGCGCGCGCCTCGTCGCGGTGCGCCACCACGATGGCCCGGATGTCGGCCGGCCCGCGCCCCGGATCGTGGCCGTGGGGACCCTTGGACGGCGGCTCGCTGCTCGCGCTCGTCGACGCGACGACGTGCGTCTCGGTCAGCTTCGCGCCCTGCAGGTCGCCGCCGGCCCCGAGCGTCGTGGTGGTGGTGGTCGACGGGCCCGCGCTGGGCGCCGCCGTCGCCCCCGCGGCCGCCGCCGTATCGGCCGGGCCCGACCCGGCGCCGCCGGAGGCCGCCCCCGGCGCCTTCGCACCGTCGCCCGCGCCCTGTCCGCCGCCGCATCCGACCGGCGCGAGGGGGACGGCGAAGAGCGCGAGGAGGACGAGGGACGGCAGGGTCGTTCGCATGCGGTCACGGTACCAAAATCCCGCGCGCTCGACGCAGCCGCTTGCGCGTGCTTCGCTTGGTTTGCCGTGTCGATCCCCTCGACACCCCCCCGCCCCGCGCCCAAGCTCGTGGAGGAGCCGACGCCCGCCCCGCCGGTCGCGCCCCGCCCCGAGCGTCTCGGCGCCTACGAGCTGCTGCTCGAGCTCGCCTCGGGCGGCATGGCCACCGTGCACCTCGCGCGCGCGACCGACAAGCGCCAGGGTCCGCCGCTGGTCGCGGTGAAACGACCGCACCGCCACCTGGTGGGCGACAAGACCTTCCTCACCATGCTGGTCGACGAGGCCCGCCTCGCCTCCGCCATCGAGCACCCCAACGTGGTCAAGGTGCGCGAGCTCGGCTTCGACGCGGGGATGCCCTTCATCATCATGGACTACGTCGAGGGCACCTCGCTGGCCGAGCTGCGGCGCGAGCTGTCCGCCATCGGCCGCGCCATCGACGTCCGCGTCTGCGTGCGCATCGTCCTCGACGCGCTGGCCGGCCTGCAGGCCGCGCACGAGCTCAAGGACGACAACGGCAAGCCGCTCCACATCGTCCACCGCGACGTCTCGCCGCACAACGTCCTCATCGGCTGCGACGGGCGCGCGCACCTCACCGACTTCGGCATCGCCAAGGCCGAGGACCGCATCCAGCAGACGCGGACGCACGAGGTGAAGGGCAAGCTCGCCTACCTCGCGCCGGAGCGCATCGACAAGCGCCGCATGTGCACCGTCCAGAGCGACGTCTTCTCCATGGCCGTCGTCCTGTGGGAGTGCTTCGCCGGGCGGCGCCTCTTCCGCGGCGACGAGGCGGTCGACATCCTGCAAGAGGTGATGAGCGCGCCCATCCCCACCCTGCGCCAGATCGGCGCCACCATCCCCCAGGCGCTCGACGACGTGATCGCCCGCGCCCTGTCGCGCGACCTCGACACCCGCTACGCGACCTCGCTCGAGTTCGCCCAGGCCATCGAGCGGGCGGCCGGACCGGAGAACGTGGGCGCCTACGCCGACGTGGCGCGCCTGATGGAGGCCATCTTCGGCGCGCGGATGGCGGTGCGGCAGGAGCAGGTGCGCACCACCATCGGACCGAGCGAGCTCACCGTGCTGCTGCGCGAGTCGGGGCTGCCGTCGCGCGAGCGCATCTCCTTCGCCGACGTCCCCACCGGGCAGCTGCTGGCCGAGCTCGCGCCGCCGGCGCCGACGGGCCGCTACGCGCTCGGCACCGAGCTGCGCCTCGAGGTGGCCAAGCTCCGCCCGAGGCGCGTGCCGTGGTGGGGCGTCGCCTCGGCCACCGGCGGGATCGCCATCGGCGCCCTGCTCACGCTGGCGGTCGTGGCCAACCGGAGCAAGCCCGCGCCCATCGTCATCCACGCCGCCCCCGCGCCCGCCCCGCCGCCCGAGGTGGCGCCCGCCGCGACGGTGCGCAAGGTGGTGCTGCCGCTGCCGTTCCTGGCGACGCACGTGGGCTTCGACGACGTCGAGCGCGATCTCGATCCGGCGGCCGACGTGGCCGCCTTCGACGTGCCGAGCGAGAGCGGCCTGCGCCACAGGGTCAGCGTCGTCGCCATCGACGGCACGCGCGCCGAGGGCACGGTGCGCGAGCAGGACGGCATTGCGCGCCCGGAGGGCGAGGGGTACGCCTTCGTCGCCCCCGAGCTCGCCCCGGCCGACCCGCGGCCCGCGCGACCCGCGCGCCCCATCGGCACCGTCCACAACGGATTCACCAAGCTTCGATGAGCCCGCGCTCGCTGCCCGTCCTCGCCGCCCTCGCCCTTGCCTTGCTCCTTCCCGCGGCCGCCTGCGAGGACGGCACGCCCGCCACGCCCTGCGTGAACAGCGTGCCCACCGGGGGCTGCCCCGACGACGGCACGCTCGACGTCTGCCAGGACCCGAGCTGCAACGCCGCGTACGCGTGCACCAAGGGCAGCTGGGTGCTCGACCACACCTGCCCCCCGCGGCCCGCCGACGCCGGCTCCGACGCGGTCATCCTCCCGCGCGACGCGCAGGCCGCCTCCGATGCCGCCGTCGACGCCCCGCCCGGCGCCTTCGGGGGCCCCGGGTGCGTCGACCTCCAGCCCCCGGAGTGCCCCGCCGGCGTCGCGCTCGCGTGCGGCGGCGCCCGGGACTGCTGCGGCTGCACCGACCTCTTCGTGTGTGTGAATGGAGGCTGGAACCCCTGGGGCTCGTGCGTCGACGGCGGCGTCGTCCCGCAGTGACCAGAAGATGATCCCCGACGACCCTGAATCGATCCCCGAGGCCTCGGGGATCATCCCCGACGACCATCAATTGATCCCCGGAGGCCCGGGGATCATCCCCGACGACCCTGGATTGATCCCCGACGACCCGGGGATGATCTCGGGCGCCAATCAATTCATCCCGGACGACCCGGGGTTGATCCCGGACGACCCTGGATTCAACTCAGACGACCCGGGGACGATCTCGGAGAGGGGAAAACCGCCAGGACGCCGAGGACGCCGTCAGCTGGCCGCCTTGAGGAACGGCTCCCACTCCTTGAATTTCCACCCACTTCCCAGGAGGATCTGGGCGGTCATCGTCCACTTCGGGCGAAAAGGGCGGCGGGCCAGGCGCATGTTCGCCTCCTCCGGCGTCTTCCAGCCCTTGCGCAGGTTGCACGTCCTGCAGGCGGTGACGAGGTTCTCCCACGAGTCGTCGCCGCCGCGCGAGCGGGGCATGACGTGGTCGATGTTGAGCTCGCGCAGGGGCGGGCGCTTGCCGCAGTACTGGCACTGGTGCGCGTCGCGGAACATGAGGTTGCGGCGCGTCAGGCGCACCGTGACGCGCGGCGTGCGGTCGTAGCGCAAGAGGTGCACCACGCGCGGCACCCGCAGCTCGCCGTTCACGAGCGGGATGGCGTCGTCCTCGCCGCGCACGGGGACCTCGCGCCACAGGTCGAAGTCGTACGAGTCCCCGCCCTCGTCGAGCGCCAGCGCCGCGCCGCCGTACAGAAGGACCACCGCTCGCTTCACCGTCGTCACCTGCACCGGGACGAGGTGGCGATTGAGGACGAGTACGGGAAGCGAGAGGACGTCGTTCATCGTCCTCCCGAAGCAGGCAGACTTGGTCCGGTTGGCACGAGACGATTGTACACCGGTTTGACGCCCCTGCCCGCAACGCTACGCTTGTCATCGGACATGGATGAGCCCATCGACGCAGCCCCGCCCCGGCGCCGCCGCCCGGAGGACGACGCGCCCGAACGCGCGCGCTGGGTAGGCCCGGTCATCGCCGTCGCGCTGGCCATGGGCGCGGGCGCGATCGCCACGCTGGTGCTGACGGGCATGCAGGACAAGGCCATCTACTCCAAGGGGGCCGACGAGCTCCTGGCGCAGAAGGGCAAGTTCCTGGGCCGGCCGGTGCGGGCCGAGGGCAACCTGGTGCACGGCTCTCTCGTGCGTCGCGACAAGCCTTGCGAGTACCGCTTCGTCATCCAGAAGAACGGCGCCGAGCTTCCCGTGCGCTTCGCGCAGTGCGTGGTGCCCGACACCTTCCGCGACGTGCCCGATCTCGACGTGGGGGTGACGGTCGAGGGCGAGCTCCGGCCCGACGACACCTTCGAGGCGTCGAGCGTGCTGGCCAAGTGCCCCAGCAAGTACGAGATGCAGCAGAAGAAGCAGAACGGCGAGCAGATGCCGCACGGTCCCCTGGCGGGCGGCGGCCCTGCCGCGGGCCCCACGCTCGGCGCCGCCACCCCCGCGCGCTGACGCGAGGCGCGCCGTGAACGTCCTGAGCCACGCCGGGTGGATCGCGGACTACGCCGCCCGCAAAGGACTGCGCTACAGCCCCGAGGCCGACGAGCGCTGGATGCGCGCGTGGGAGCCGTACGCGACGCTGCGCGTGCCGCACCGCTACGAGCACGTCCTCGAGGCCACCGGCGACCTGGGGTCGATCACCATCGCCCGCTTCGTGCTCGAGGACGGCGCCTCGGCCTGGATCGCCATCGCGCAGGACGTCCGCGTGAAGGGGCGCGCCGCGGTGACGAGCGACGCGTGGCTCGTCTTCGGCGAGCCGCTCGACCTGGTGACCATCCCGCGCCGCGTGACCGGCGACGCGGCGTTCGACCGCGTGTTCGCGAGCTTCGCGCCGAGCGACGACGAGCTCGCGCTCGCCGTCACGCCGGGCGTGCGGCGGCTGACGCTGTCGTGGCAGACGCCGGTGCACGTGGAGATCCGCGCGGGCGGGTTCGTCGTCGCCCCCGTCGCGCTCGGCGCCGATCCCGCGTCGCTCTCGTGGCTGCTTCGCGCGGTGCACGCCCTCGGCGAGAAGGCCTGCAAGAGGCCGGCGTCGCCCCGCTGACGAGGTCACTTTGGTGATCCCGGCGAGACCCTTATGATAGGGTCGGCACCGAGTACCGCGATGCGCTCCATCCGCAAGCCGCTCCTCGTCCTGACCCTGCTCGGCATGGCGATCGCAGTCCCTGCGCTCGCGCAGCAGACCGCTGGTTACCCCGCGGCGTGCGACGCGTCGAAGGTGAGCAAGGGCGACGTCGACCGCGCGCACACGGTGTACCTGAGCGGCAAGCAGTTCCTCGACGAGTCGAACTACGACAAGGCCATCAGCTACTTCAAGGACGCGTACTCCATCGACTGCAGCGTCCACGGCATCCTGCCCATCATCGCCACGGCCTACGAGCGCAAGGGCGACAAGGCCTCGGCGGTGGGCGCGCTCCAGGAGTACGTCAAGCGCGCCCCCACCGCGCCCGACCGCGAGGTCATCGAGCGCCGCATCAAGAACCTGCAGGACCAGCTGTCGCACGAGCAGCCCACGGCGACGACGGCGACCGCGCCCACGGCGACGGGCACCACGGCGCCGACCGCCACCGGCACCGGCGAGCCGACGGCGACGGCCACGGCCACGGCGCCCACCGGCACGGCCACCGGCGCGCCGCCCCCGGACACCGGCGGAGGCCACACGCTGACGCCCTGGATCGTCGCCGGCGCGGGCGGCGTGCTGGTGGTGACGGGCGTCGTGCTCCTCATCGTCGGCTCGGGCGACGTGACCAGCGCCGCCAACGCGTGCCCCACCCGCATCGGCTGCAAGGACAGCATCGCCAGCCAGGGCAACGACGGACGCACGCTCGAGGCGGTCGGCGGCGTCGTCACCGGCGTCGGCGCGCTGGGCGTCGCCGGCGGCCTCCTCTGGCACTTCCTCGAGAAGCCGGCCGCGCCTGCGCCCGCGGGCGCGTCCCTGAATCCGGTGGTCGCGCCGGGGTACGCCGGCGTCTCGCTCGGCGGCGCGTTCTAGCCCGCCCGCGGCGAGGGCCACGTGGACGGCGGGTTCCATCCGGCGCGCCTGGTCTCGCGCGCCGACGCGGGGGGCGGCCTCACCCTGGTCACGCTCGAGCCGTCGCCGGCGGTGGTCCCGTCCTACGTGTCGCCGGGTCAATACATCGAGGTCCGCGCCGACGAGGCGACCGGCTACTTCGTCCTCGCCGGCGCCCCGGGCGGCCGTCCGTGGGAGCTCATCATGCGCGCGGGCGGCGGCGTGTCGGACGTGCTGCTGGCGGCGCCGCTCGGCAAGGCGGTCGAGGTGACCGCGGCCATCGGCGACGGCTTCCCCATGGACGCGGTCGCAGGGCGCCCGCTCGTCCTCGCCCTCAGCGGCACCGGCATCGCGGCGGCCCGTCCGCTGGTCCGGCATCGGCTGGCCGGCGGCGACGCGGTGCGGACCCTGGTCTTCCTCGGCGTGCGCACGCAGAGCGAGCTGCCCCTGGCGGGCGATCGCCAGGCGTGGGACGAGGCGGGGGTGAGCGTCGTGCTCTGTCTGTCGCAGCCGGCGGGACGCGAGGAGGCGGCAGGGGGGCGGTTCGTGCGCGGCTACGTGCAGGACGTCCTTCGCGCGCGGGCAGAGGCGCGGTCGCTCGGTTCCTTCGCGGGGGCCCCGGTGTTCGCGGTGGGCGTGGCGTCGATGGTCGAGGCGCTGCGCGCGCTCGCGCCCACCCTGGGAATCCCGGGCGATCGCGTGCACACCAACCACTGAAGAGCTGCGCGGTGCGTCGCCCGGCGCGCCGGACGCGGGGCCGCACCTTCCCTCGCGTGGGGCCCGGGCGTAGCCTTCGAGAGATGCCCATCAGCGTCCCGCCCATCTCCCGGGGCACCGTGCGGCAAGGAGGCAAGGAGGAGCTGAGGGCCTCGGTCCTCAAGACCTACCTCCTGCGCGTACGCACCGAGAAGGGCGAGCGAGCGGCCCGGCAGCTCCTGGCGGGCGCGGGGATCGACGCCGCGGCCGTCGACAACGAGACCGGGTGGGTCAGCCAGCTCGCCGCGAAGCGCGCGCTGCGGGCCGTGTCGGAGCTGCTGGGGCGCGACGCGGTCCGCCACCGCGGCGACTGGGTCACGCACCCCGAGGCGCTCGGCGTCCTCGTGCGCATGCTGCGCGCGAGCGAGCGGCCCATCGACGCCTACCGCTACCTGGCGCAGAACGCGCGCGAGGCGACGCGCGTCGGCACCTGGGAGATCGAGGAGCGCGCCGACGACAAGCGCAAGCGCGCCCGCGCGGTGGAGGACGTGCGCATCACCTACCGCGCGCGCACCGACGCCGGCGACGAGCCGACCGAGCGCCCGGACGTCGAGGGCGAGGAGCTGCTCTGCGACGCCCGCCTGAGCGAGCTCGCCAGCATCCCGCGCATCTGGGGGCAGGCCGAGGCCACGGTGGTGCACGAGACGTGCATCGCCCGGGGCGCCGACTCGTGCGTCTACGACGTGAAGTGGACCACGCGGCGCTCGCGCGAGGGCGTGGTGGTGGGGGCGCTGGGATCGGCCGTCGCCTGCGGGGGGCTGGTGCTCGCCACGGGCGGCGTGGTGGCCGGGACGCTGGCCTGCGTGCTCGGCGCGGGGCTCGGGGGCGGCGCGGGGTTCATGTGGGACCGCGCGCGCGAGGAGCGGGCGGCGCGGACGTTCGAGCGCAACCGCATCGCCGCGCTGGAGCGCGGGCTCGAGCTGCGCGGCGAGCTCGGGGCCACGCCGGGCGACCTCACCGGGACGGTCCTGGGCGGCAAGTACCGCATCGGCCGCAAGATCGGGTCGGGCGGCATCGGCGTCGTGTACGCGGCCGAGCACGTGACGCTGGGGCACGAGGTGGCGGTGAAGGTGCTGCGCGGCGCGGCGGCGCGCGACGGGGGCGAGATCGCCCGGCTGCGGCGCGAGGCGTACATCCAGGTGCACGTGGAGCACCCCAACGTGGTGCGCGTGCTCGACCTCGACCAGATGCCCGACGGGAGCATCTACGTGGTGATGGAGCGGCTGGTGGGTCGGTCGCTGGCCGACAAGCTGGCCCGCGACGGCCTGCTCGCTCCCGGCTTCGCCGTCCCCGTCTACATCGACGTGTGCCGGGCGCTGCACGCGGCGCACAAGAAGGGCGTCGTGCACCGCGACCTCAAGCCCGGCAACATCTTCCTGTGCGACGACGGGATGGCCAAGGTGCTCGACTTCGGGATGAGCAAGCTCGCCAGCGCCGAGTCGCTCACGCAGACCGGCTACACCCTGGGGACGCCCGAGTACATGGCGCCCGAGCAGTGCATCGGCGCCCAGGTCGAGCCGCGCACGGACATCTACGCGCTCGGCGTCATGATGTACGAGGCGCTGACGGGCGAGCTGCCCATCGTGGCGCAGAACCGCCGCGAGCTCCTCGACCTGCACCAGCGGCAGATCCCCACGCCCATGCGCCAGCGGCGCCCCGACCTGCCCATCCCCGAGCAGCTCGATCTGGCGGTGATGAAGTGCCTGAAGAAGCGGCTCAACGAGCGACCCAAGAGCGCGGCGGAGCTCGAGCAGCTGCTGGCCGCGGTCCCGCTGGAAGGCCTGCCCACCTCGTACCCGGCGGGGACGAGCCGCCGGGCCCCGGCGAAGAAGCAGGTCGATCCCAACGCCCGCACGATGTCGGGGATGGCGGGCGCCCCGCCCGAGGCGGCCGAGAAGCGCGATCCCTGACGAGATCGTTGCCATGCTCACGATCCGGGCCGATCGTTGCCATGCTCACGATCGGGCCCGAGTCGGCCCCGCTCAGCCGCGCAGGAGCCAGACCAGGCCGGCGATGCTGAGCGCGAGCACGCAGACCGCCGCGGCCATGACCATGAGATCGGCGGGCGTCCAGCCCCCGCGCCTCGACGGCGGCGGCGCGGGCCCGCGTGGGACGGCCACCATCGGCGCGGCGCTGGCAGCCTCGCGCTCCAGGCTCTCCGCGCTCGCGGGGGGCGCGGGTCCCGGCGGCGGCGCGGGAGGCTCGAACGACGCCTCGGCGGGGAGGGCCTCGTCGGCGACGGCCTCGATCTGCGCGAGCGCGTCACCCACCGGCTCCTCGAGCGCGAGGACGGTGCGGCCGATGCGCATCATCAGCGCCGGCCGCCAGGGCGCGTCGCGGTCGGTGGGGGCGGGCGTCTCGGCGAGCCAGGTGCCGTTCTTGGCGCCGAGGTCGCGCACGAGGACCGTGACCCCGCGGCGAACGATGCGCGCGTGCTCGCGCGATGCGTCGGCGTCCGCCAGCGGCAGGTCGCACTCGGCCCCCCGCCCGATGACGTAGACGCGCCCCTCCTCGGCGAGCGCCAGAGTGGCGCCCTGGTCGCGCCCCTCCACCACGCGGATCCGGGCGGTGCGGTCCTCGCCCATCGCGGCCATCGCCTCGGACACGAGCGCCAGCGCGAGGTCGCGGGTGGCCGCCGCCAGGTCGCGCGTCACCGGGCTCTGATCGACGCGCAGCTCGAGCCAGACGCGCCCTACGCGCACCGCGTCCCCCGAGCGCAGGACGCGCGACGTCCGCGGCGCGACGCGCACCCCGCCGACGAACGTGCCGTTGGTGCTGCCCTCGTCGACGACCACGAAGTCGGCCCCCTGCGCGCGCAGGGTGGCGTGGCGGAGGCTGACGCTCGCGTCGGGCAGGCGGACGTCGCAGCCGGCGCCGCGCCCGATCACCACGCGCTGCGTGCCGTCGAACGTCAGGCGCGCCTCGGCGCCTGTCGCCGAGCGGACGAGGACGGTGATCGGCATGGATGCAAGCTCAACGACTCACGTCGGCGGGATGCTTCCGAGCATGGGGCGGTAGTCGCCGGCGCGGCGCTCGATCCAGACGATGACCCGCTCGGCGGCGTCGCGGCCGGTGTGCCGGCTCAGCTCCTGGATGCCGGTGGGGGAGGTCACGTTGACCTCGGTCAGGCGCCCGCCGATGAAGTCGAGCCCGACGAACACCAGGCCGTCCGCGGCGAGGCGCGGCGCCATGTCGGCGACGATGGCGCGCTCCTCGGCGGTGACCTCGCACGGCTCGACGCGCCCGCCGGCGTGGATGTTGGAGCGCACGTCGTCGGCGCGCGCGACGCGGTTGATGGCGCCGAGGATCTCGCCCTCGAGCAGGAGCACGCGCTTGTCGCCGGCGAGGACGGCGGGCAGGTACTCCTGCACCATGGCGTGCCGCGTCCCCTCGTGGGTGATGTAGTCGACGATGGACCGCGCGTTGCGATCGCTCTTGTCGACCACCATGACGCCGCTGCCGCCCGCGCCGTCGAGCGGCTTGACCACACCCGCGCCGAGAGCCTGCACGAAGCGGTGGATGCGGTCGCGGTCGGTGGTCACCAGGGTGCGCGGCATGTGCTGCGCGAAGTGCAGCGTGTAGAGCTTCTCGTTCGCGTCGCGCAGCCCGCGCGGATCGTTGACCATCAGCGTACGCCCGCGCAGCTTCTCCAGCATCAGCGTGACGTACAGGTACTCCGCGTCGAACGGCGGGTCCTTGCGGATGAGCACGCAGTCGGCGTCGGCCAGGCGCAGATCGAAGGCGTCGTCGAAGCGGGCGTGCGGCGCCTGGTCGCTGACCGTCAGCGGGCGCACGCGGGCCCAGACGTCGCCGTCCTCGACGTACACGTCGCGCGGCTGGCAGTGCAGCGTCGCGTGGCCGCGCCTCTGCGCGGCGCGCTGGAAGGCGAAGGTGGTGTCCTTGTCGGGCAGGACCCGGTCCATCGGGTCCATCACGTAGACGAAGCGCATCGCCGCGAGGATACGCCTCAGCGGTCGTCGTAGACCATCGCGGCGAGCTGGGCGCTGCGCTCGGGATCGAGGTCGCTCGTGACGAGGTACCCCACGCCCGCTCGCTGCGCGGCCGCCACGGAGTAACCCTTCTCGCGCCCCACCCGGATCTCGGCCGTCCCCACCGCCCGCGGCGTGAGGTTGGCCGTGCCGATCTCGATCTTCTGCGCGTCGTAGACGAGCACGCTCACGCGCCGCTGGTCGGCGCCGGTGCCGACCACGTACTGGAGCATCGCCGCGCGCTGCGCCCTCAGCGGCACGATGCGGCCGCCCACCAGGTGCGCGCCGCCGCGCTCGAACGTCCCCGGGTGAACCGGCACGCCCACGTAGCGCTCGAGCCCGCGCACCGCGTCCGGGTCCTTCGCGTCGGGCGGGAGCTGCTCGGGGTGCTGCGCCACGAGCTCGGCCAGCAGGTCGTCGCCGAATCCGGCGCGGGTCTCGTTCGTCGGCGCCTGCGTACCGCGCGTCGCCGCGCCCCACATGAGGGCCAGCGCCGCCGCCGTCGCCAGGGGGACCATCGTCCGCCACGACGCCAGGCTCACCAGCGGCGCCTTCGCCCCCAGCGCGTCTGCCTCCGCCTCCGTCCGCGCGTCCTCGCGCATGCGCTCGGCGGCCATGGCGTTGCCGATGCGCTCGCGCAGCCCGCCGGGCGCCGCGCTGCGCACCACGCGCTTGATCGACCCGCGCATCGCGCGGATCAGCTGCGCCTCTTCCCGGCACGTCTCGCAGCTCGCCACGTGCTCGTCGATCTCGATGAGCTTGGCGGCCTCGAGCTCGCCGTCGAGATACGCGCCCAGCAGGCGCGAGCGGTCGCGACAGTCGTGCATGGTCATGCCACCCCTCGCTTGCGGGCGCGGTACTCCGCGAGGTTGGCCGTCTTCCGTCCTTCGTCGCTGCGGGTCATCTCGTCGTCGCCGATGTGCTCTTCGCCCTTCACGATGCCCAGGGCGAGCGCGTGATTGTAGAGGGCCCGCTGCAGGAGCTTGCGCCCCCGGTGCAGGCGGCTCATCACCGTGCCGATGGGGCAGCCCATGATGCGGGCGATCTCCTCGTAGGAGAACTCCTCGACGTCGCAGAGCACCACCGCCAGCCGGAACTCGGCAGGAAGAGCGTCGAGGGCGCGCTGGATCTCGCCTTCGACCAGCGGCATGAGGGCCAGCATCTCCGGATCGCGCAGCTGGCGCATCGTGCTGGCGCTCACCCAGCCGTCGGCCAGCGGGTCGGCGTCCGGTCCGTCGAGCACGGAGCGCTCGAGGCCGCCGCGGCGGTACTTGTTGATGAACGTGTTGGTCAGGATGCGGAAGAGCCACGCCTTGAGGTTCGTGCCCGCGTGAAACTGGTGGCGCGCGCGCATCGCCTTGACGAACGCGTCCTGGACCAGGTCTTCCGCCTCGGTGGGGTTGCGCGTCAGCTTGCACGCGACGCCGTACATCGCATCGAGGTGCGTCAGCGCCTCTTCGGCGAAGGGGTCGTGCTTGGAAGGATCGGGAGTGGAAGGGGGCATGGGCTCAGGTGTTCCTCGGGTGAAACACGGCAAAGGACACGCTATTCCCCTTGTAATCACGTTCCCGATGGCGCGCCGCAGCAGTCCCTCGGCTCATCCGCCATTCAGCTCGCGTTCGGGGGGCCGCCCTTCAGCCTCCGCTCGAGCTCCTCTATACGCTCGTTCAGTCGCCGAACCTCCTGCTGGAGCTGCTGCAGGGGACGGAAGCTCGTGAGGATCGCCTTGATCCGCTCGTCGAGCTGGTGCTGGACCTCCTCGAGCTTCTCCTTGGCCTGGTCGACCAGGCCCGGCTTCGAATCCTTGGCAGGGGCCACCTCGGTCTTCTCCTCGCCCGGCTTCCCGCCCGGGATGAGCCGCCCGATCGGCCCCTCGCGCAGGTCCGCGAGCACCTTCTCGGTGCGCGCGTGGATGAGATCCTTCAAGGTCTGCAGCGGCACGTTCCGGGAGTGCGCCTTCTGCTCCTCGTAGATGATCTGCGCGAGCGTGATCTCGGTCAGATCGTCCTTGGTGTTGTTGTCGATGATCTGGACTTCTTCGCCGCCCCGCACCATCTCCGCGATCTGCAGCAGCGTGACGTACCGGCTGTCCTTGGTGTCGTAGAGCTTCCGGTTGGAGTAGCGCTTGATGATCCGTCGCGGGCGCTCCGAAGGCGGAGCGGCTGTCTCGGGCTTCGGGTCCAAGATCGTTCTCCTTGGCGGTGCCGGGGGCAGCGGCGCCCGCAAACCAAAGATACACTAACGCGCGGAGTCAAACGTGGGAGATGCACCGGACGAACGCGCGGCGGTCGAGCTCGACGGCGTCTGCCACCGCTACGCGGACACGGCCGCCGCCATGGCGCTCGTCCGCGTCACCCTGGTCGTCCGACCAGGGGAGGTGACGGCGCTCCTCGGCCCGAACGGCGCCGGCAAGTCGACGCTCCTGCGCGTCGCCGCCGGATTGCTCCGGCCCACGGAGGGGAGCGTGAGGCTCCTCGGCCGCCCGGTGGAGCGCCTCGATCGCCGGGCCATCGCACGCGAGGTGGCCCTCGTCCTCCAGAGCGAGGCGGTGGCGGCCGGCTTCCGCGTCCGGGAGGTGGTGGCCATGGGGCGAGCGCCCCACCAGGACGGCTGGATGCGCGAGCGGCCCGCGGACCGCGCCGCCGTCGACGACGCCCTCGCCCGCTGCGACCTCACCCGCTTCGCCGACCGGGCGGTCGACGCGCTGAGCGGGGGCGAGCAGCGTCGGGTCGCCATCGCCCGCGCCCTCGCGCAGCAGCCGCGCGTCCTCATGCTGGACGAGCCCGCGGCGTTCCTCGACGTGCGTCACCGGCTCGAGCTGCACGAGCTCCTGGGCGGTGTCGCGGCGCGCGATCGCATCGCCTGTCTCGTCGCGATGCACGACCTCGACGAGGCCTCGCGCCTGGCGACGCGTGTCGTGCTGATGCGCGAGGGGCGTGTCGTCGCCGCCGGGGCGCCGGCCGAGGTGATGACCCCGGCCCTCCTGCGGGAGACCTTCGACGCCGACGTCGACGTCGGCACCCACGCCACGAGCGGGCAACGCTACTTCGTGCCGCTACGGGCCCGCTCCGCCGGCCCAGGGCCGTAGGGCGGGGACCGTCGCCGCCGACGCGATCAGAGCACCTGGCGGATCAGCTTCTCGATCTCGGCGTCGTCGGTGATCCCGGTACGCACGGCCGTGATCCGGCCCTCGCGGGAGATGACGACCAGCGTCGGAAGGCTCTCCACGTCGTACGCGCGCGAGGTCACGCTCGTCACGTCGTGCACGATGGGATAGCTCAGGCCGTGGGACGCGGCGTAGGCGCCCGGGTCCCCTTGATCCGGCGTGTCGGTCGCGACGCCGAGGACGACGACGCCGCGGTCGCGCCACCGGCGCGAGACCTGGTCGACGATCGGCGCCTCGGCGCGGCAGGGCGGGCACCACGTCGCCCAGAAGTCGAGCACGACGGGCCTGCCACGGAGCTCGCTCAGGCGCAGCGTCTTCCTCGTCGCGTCCGCGCCCGGGGGGGGAGTATCGCCCGCCACCGCCCCCCCGTTGGCCACGACCGCCAGCGAGAACTCCGGCGCGTCGCGCCCCACCCCCGCGGCCTCGCGGTGGCCGAAGAGACGCGGCAGCGCGGCAAAGCCCCCCAGCAGCACGAGCACCAGCGCCAGCGCCCCGAGGGTCGTCTGCGTGGAGCGGGGATCGCCGTTCATCGTCTGCGAGGGATAGCACGAGCCGCCGCCTCACGCGGCGGGGCGCCCGCCCGAGCGGGGCGGACCATCGCGCGCCTCGGTCTCGCGCGCCGCCGCGATGGCCAGCGAGTGCGGCGACGGGAGCGAGACCACGAAGGCGGCGCCGCCCAGGCGCTCGCCGGGGCGCACCACGATGGAGCCGTTGTGCTCGACGACGATCTTCTTGACGATGGCCAGCCCCAGGCCGGTGCCTTCGAGCTTGGTCGTGAAATACGGGTCGAAGATGCGCTCGCGCGCGTCCTCCGGGACGCCGGGCCCGTCGTCCTCCACGACCACGTCCACCCCGTCACCCCGCGACTCCGCCCGCACCACGACGTGCCCCCGCGCCACACCCTCCCTGGCCGGGCGCGCGTCGCGGATGGCCTCGACCGCGTTGCGCACCAGGTTGACCAGGACGCGCCGCAGCATCTGGCGATCGATCGCCGCCGGCATGGCCTCGGCGGGCACCTCCCACTTCACCTCCACGTCGTGCGCCACGAGCACGTCGTCCGCTCCCTCCTCGGAGAGCTCGGCCCCCAGGTGCCCGAGCTGCTCCGAGCACTCGCGCAGGAAGTCCCGCAGGAGCGCCTCGCGCAGCTCGACGTGTGGCAGGCGGGCGAAGTTGGAGAAGTTCCCCACCAGGCGGCGGAGGGTGCCGACCTCCTCCTCCACGATCTCGAGCGTCGTGTCGAGCAGGCCGCGGAAGCGCCTGTCGTCACCCGAGTACTTGCGGTGGCACTCCTGCACGGCCAGCTGGATCGGCGTCAGCGGGTTCTTGATCTCGTGCGCCAGCCGCTGCGCCATCTCCTGCCACGCGCCGATGCGCTGGAGGTACTCGATGCGCGCGCGCGATTGCTGCATCTCGCTGAGCATGCGGTTGAAGACGCGCGCCAGCTCGGTCAGCTCGTCGGACCCCGTGACCGGGACCCGCACGTCGAGGTTGCCCGCCGCCACCTGGTTGCTGGCGATGGCCAGGCGATTGATGCGCCGGGTGAAGCCGCGGGCGAGGAAGGAGCCCAGCACCACCGTCACCACGGCTGTGAACCCCAGCAGCGCGGCGAAGGTCTTGTAGGCGGGCAGGTAGACGATGTCGCGATCGCTCGCCATCTTCTCGTACGCGTCGCGGACCTCGCCGGCGTGCGCCAGGTCCGACTCGTACCGGCGGTCGACCGCGAACGTCGCCACCAGCGTGGGCGCCGCCCCGTTCTCTCCCAGCGGCTGGCGCAAGGGCGGGAGCGTGCGCTCCGCCGCGTCGTCGACCGGGGCGTCGCGTCCGTGGACGGCGAGGGTCCGCCCGTCCTCGTCCTCCACCGCGAGCGACACCAGCCGGGCGTCACGCCGGAACAGCCCGTCGAGGGCGCGGCCCGTCGCGGCGGCGTCGTGCTTGCGTGACGCCAGGCGGAGCGTCTCGTCGCCGGCCATGGCCTCGGCCTCGTTCTTGAGGTCGTCCTTCACCGCGCGCACGTAGTCCTTGTAGAGGTCGATCCCGCGATCGAGCTGCGCTTGCACGTCGGGCTGGATCCAGCGGGACTTGGCGTAGTCGAGCATGGACGACGCCAGGAACACCGCCATCGCCAGCGGGATGATCGCGGTGAGCAGGATCACCAGCGCGAGGCGGCGTTCGGTCTTGCCGAGCATGGGACGGGGCGCGCCGGGGCGCGCCTGCCGAGCATATGCACAACATTCGGTCGGGAGCGAAAGGGGTTGCCCGGCCGTACCTCAGGGATTAGTGACTCTGCCGTCCCTCGCGGAGGTCGCGATGCGTGTCGTCCGCCGGTTCGCGCTCGTCGCCCTGCCCCTCGCGCCCCTGCTCACGCTGCCGCCGCTCACGGCGGGCGTCTACCGCGCGGGGCCCTGAGCCGTGCAGACGGCCGCCTTCGGCGACACCGGGCTGCAGGTCTCCCGCCTCGGCCTCGGGTGCGGGGCGCTGGGCGACGCGCGCACGAGCGAGCGCGACGCCGAGCGGCTGCTCCTCGAGGCGGTCGACCTGGGGATCACCCTCTTCGACGCCGCGCGCAGCTACGGCCTCGCCGAAGAGCGGCTGGGGCGCCACCTCGCCCGTCGCCCGGGGGTCCTCCTCTCCACCAAGGGCGGCTACGGCGCGCACGGCGTCGAGGACTGGACGGGCGCCGCCATCGAGCGCGGCATCGACCAGGCGCTCGGTCGCCTGTCCGCCGAGCGCATCGACCTCTTCCACCTGCACTCGTGCCCCCTCGACGTGCTCAGGCGCGACGACCTCCGCGGCGCCCTCGACCGCGCGCGCGCGGCCGGCAAGATCCGCGTGGCGGCGTACTCGGGGGACAACGAGCCGCTCGACTGGGCCGTCGACTCCCGTGCCTTCGGCGGCGTGCAGTGCTCGGTCAGCGTCTTCGACCAGCGTGCGCTGCGGCACGCCCTGCCGCGCGCCGCGTCCTGCGGCGTGGGCGTCATCGCCAAGCGGCCGCTCGGCAACGCCCCCTGGCGCTTCGCCGAGCGCCCCCACGGTCACGACGCGGACGTCTCCTGGGACCGGATGCGCGCCCTCGCCATCGATCCCGCGCCGCTCGCCTGGCAGGAGCTCGCCGTCCGCTTCGCGGCGTTCGCGCCGGGCGTCGCCTGCGCGGTCCTCGGCACGACGAGCGTGGAGCACCTGCGGGACGCCGCGCGCCACGTCGCCGCCGGGCCGCTCCCGGGCGAGGTCTTCGCCCGCGTCCGCGACGCCTTCGACCGCGCGGGGGCGGCCTGGCCGGGGCGGGTTTGAGTACAATCGTCGCCGATGCACCTGATGCAAGCCCGCCTGGTGGGCCTCGGCCCGCTCGACGACGTGACCTTCCGTTTCGCCGACGACGCCGGGGTCCCGCGCAAGACCGCCGTCGTCCTCGGCAGCGGAGGCGTCGGCAAGAGCACGCTCATCGGCGCCATCGCCGCGACGCGCCCCGGGCACGCCGTGGCCCAGCGCCCTCGCCGCCCGGGCGCGGCGGCCTACGCCGTCACCGAGTGGGCGCTCGGCGCGGAGGATCCGGCGCGTCCCCATGCGCTGCGGGTCGCGAGCCCCAACGCGGCGCTCGGCGAAGACGAGGACGTGGCCATGCTTCGCCGCCGCGAGCAGGCGCTCTTCGACCGACGTGCCGCGGCGGGGGGGTACGCCGTCCTCGCCTTCGCCGGCGGTCGATGGTTCTCGCGCAGCCCGGTGCTCCTGGGCGGGGCGGAGCGGGCGCTCGGCCGGCACGAGCCGCGGCCGAGCTTCGGCAGCGACGAGGCGTCGAGGGCCGACCTCACGCGCGACACCAAGCAGGCGCTCGCGTTCCCGCTGATCTCGGCCGCCCTGGCGCGCCACTCCGCGCGGCGCTCGGACGAGCTGGTCGCGGACGCCGAGGCCCTCGAGACCGCCATGCGCGAGGCCGTCGAGCCGCTCGCCAACCTCGGCGGCCACGGCCTGGTCGGCGTCGACCCGCGGACCTTCGAGCCCGTGTTCGAACGCGGCCCCCGCGGCCCGCTGGTCTCGTTCGACGAGATGCCGACGCCCGCGCGCCACCTGGTCGCCTTCGCGGCGCTGGCGGTGCGCACCCTGCACGCCGCCTGGCCGGACGAGAGCGCGCGCGAGGCCGAGGGCGTCGTCCTGGTCGACGACGTCGACCTGCACCTCGACGCGGCCACGCGCCGCGGACTGGTCCCGGCGCTGCGCGAGGCGCTGCCCAACGTGCAGTGGATCCTCGCCGCCGCCTCGCCGGAGGTCGCGCTGGCGTGCGCTCCGGGCGACGTCCTCGCGCTGCGCCGCATGCCGGAGTCGAGCGAGATCCGCCTCTACGAAGGGGACCTCGCGGTGGTGCACTGAAGCGCCGCCGGCCGGCCGGCGCCCTCTACCGCTTGCCGCCGATGACCTTCTGGCTCGCGAAGCCGAGCGCCCGGCGCACCACGCCCACCAGCGCGTCGAGCGCGACGCGCGGGAGCCCGTCGATGATCGCCTCCAGGTCGAGCGGGCCGTCCATGACGGGCAGCATCTCGAAGAGCTCGGCGAAGCGGTCGTACGTCCCTCCCAGCGCGTCCAGCTTCTCGCGCAGCGCCGTCGCCTCCGTGCTGCGCGCGTCCCCCAGCAGCTCGCGCGAGCGGCGCACCAGCGCGCGCTTGTCGGCCACCACCCGCCGCAGCCGCGACACGTAGGCGCCGATGACGACGTCCGGGTACTTGCCGCGCAGCTTGTAGCGGTCGTGCCGCGCGCCCGCCTCGCGGCGGTGCTCGACGATCCCCGCCGCCTCCAGCCCGCGCAGGTTCGCGAAGATGTTGCTCTTGCTCCGCCCGAGCTCCGCCGACAGCTCGTCCATCGAGCGCGCGCCCTCGGCCAGGTAGAGCGCGGCCACGATCTGCCCTCCCAGCCGCGTGATGCCCGGGAAGCTCGCCGCGACCTCGGCGCCCACCCCCTCGAGCAGCGTGCGGCGGGCGAGCGCGACGGGGTCGACCGGCTTGGCGGCGCGAGGCGCGGACATCTCCCCGAAGCTATCGCGTGGGCAGGCCGACCGTCACCTTCAGGAAGATCCCGGCGAAGAAGACGCCGTAGCCGCTGCTCTGCACCGGCGGCGAGGTGCACGTGTTCGGCGTCCCGGGGACGGGGCTCTTCGCGTCGACCTGCACCTCCACGCACCCCTGCAGGGGGAATACGCGCTCGTATCCGACGGCGGGTCCCACCGAGAAGAGCGGCGCCAGCCGCCAGTCGAGCCCCACCGTCAGCGGCACCGCCAGCCCCTTGCCCGTGACGTAGTACTGGCTGAGCTCCGCCGAGCCGCTCGCGGACTGGGTGGCGATGCGGGCGAAGCTCGCCGTGTCGCTCGCGTAGCCGACCCCCAGCTCCACCCAGGGGTGCAGGCGCGAGTCGAGCATGGTCAAGTAGCGGCCGTACGCGCCCAGCGTCCACATCTGGCGCTGCAGCTGCGAGGTCGTGTCCTTGTAGTCGCCGGTGTCCGTGCCGTCCTTCACGTTGAAGCTCGCATACGAGAAGAAGGCCCCCGCGCTCAGCCACGGCAGGAAGCGCTCGCCCAGCAGGACGGTGAAGCCGAACGGATCGTAGCCGTAGGGGTGCTCGGTCCCCCGCAGGATGTCGCCCGTGGGATCACCCACCACCCCGGCGCCGTAGAGGTTCGGCGCCTGGACCGGAGACGACGAGTCGGGCGCCATGAACCCGCCGCGCACCTCGAACTCGATGCCCGACAGGCCCGAGACGTCCCACGCCGAGCGCGGCGGCTCGGGGTCGCGCGGGCCGTAGTAGCGCGGCTCGTTGGGGTGGGTGCCGACCTCGATCTGCGCGCCGGCGGAGGCGGCGACCGTGAGCACGGACGAGACGACAAGAAAGAAAAGGCGACGCATGGCGAGCGCGAGCCTAGCAGCGCCCCTGGCCCTTGCAGCCCCGGCCCGGAAGGACCATTGACGAGGCGCATGCCCAACCGACTCGCCCGGGAGGCGTCCCCCTATCTCCAGCAGCACGCCGGCAACCCGGTGGACTGGTACCCGTGGGGCGCCGAGGCGCTGGAGCGGGCGAAGCGCGAGGACCGGCCCATCCTGCTCAGCATCGGGTACTCCGCCTGCCACTGGTGCCACGTGATGGAGCGCGAGAGCTTCGAGGACGACGACGTCGCCAAGCTCATGAACGAGTGGTTCGTGTGCGTGAAGGTCGACCGCGAGGAGCGCCCCGACCTCGATCAGGTCTACCAGCTCGTGGTCCAGCTCATGGGCCGCAGCGGCGGCTGGCCGCTCACCGTCTTCCTCACGCCCGAGCAGAAGCCGTTCTTCGGGGGCACCTACTTCCCGCCCGCCGATCGCCACGGGATGCCGGGCTTCCCCAAGGTGCTCCAGGCGGTGTGGGAGACGTACCGCGTGCGCCGCGACGAGATCGACGCGCAGTCGGCGGAGCTCACCCGGGCCATCACCGAGGTCGCCGCCGGCCACCACGCCGCGCCGGAGACGGGCGCACCCTCGCCGGCGCTCCTCGAGGGAGCGACGCGCAAGCTCGTCGCGCGCTTCGACGACGAGCACGGCGGCTTCGGGCACCGCCCCAAGTTCCCCAACACGATGAGCCTCGACGTGCTCCTGCGCGGCGGCGAGCGGGGGCGCGTGGTCGAGGCGCTCGACGCGATGCGCGCCGGCGGCATCTGGGACCACCTCGGCGGCGGGTTCCACCGCTACTCCACCGACGAGCGGTGGCTGGTGCCGCACTTCGAGAAGATGCTCTACGACAACGCGCTCCTGCTGCGCCTCTACGTCGACGGCTGGCGCGCCACCCGCGACGAGCGCTACGCGGCGACCGCCCGCGCCATCGCCGCCTACGTCGCGCGCGAGATGACCTCGCCCGACGGGGGCTTCTACGCCACGCAAGACGCCGACAGCGAGGGCGAGGAGGGCCGCTTCTTCGTGTGGACGCCCCGGCAGATCGACCAGGCGTGCGCGGGCGACGCCGAGGCGGCCGCCGCCGCCCGGCGCGTGTGGGGCGTGACCGACCACGGCAACTTCGAGCAGAGCGGGGCCACGGTGCTGTCGCTCGTCGATGCGCCGCGCGACGCCGCCGAGGAGGCCGCGCTGGAGCGGGCGCGGCGCGTCATGTTCGAGGCGCGCGAGCGGCGGCCCCGGCCCTTCCGCGACGAGAAGATCCTCGCCAGCTGGAACGGGCTCATGATCGGCGCGCTGGCCGACGCCGGCGCGGCGCTGGGCGACGCGGCCATGCTCTCCGCGGCCGAGCGGGCGATGGGGCTCGTGGAGCGGCTCCTCGTCGTGCGCGAGGACGGCACGCGCGCCCGCGTCCTGCGCCACGCCAAGGACGGCGTGCCCAAGGGTCCCGGCTTCCTCGACGACCACGCCTTCGTGGGCGACGCCGCGCTCGACCTCTACGAGGCCACCGGGAGCCCGCGCTGGGTGGCGCTCGCGCGCGCGACGGGCGAGGCCATCCTCGCGCACTTCCGCGACGAGGGCGGAGCGGGCTTCTTCTTCACGCCCGACGACGGCGAGGCCATCCTGGTGCGCGCCAAGGACCCTTACGATCACGCCGTCCCCAGCGGCGCGTCGGTGGCCTGCCGCCTCCTCCTGCGCCTGGGCGCCCTCGTCGACCCGCGCTACGCCTCGCCCGCGGAGCGCGCCGTCGAGTCGCTGGCAGCGGCCGCCGCGGACAACCCGCTCGGCATGAGCGGCACCGTGTGCCTGGCCGACCGCCTGGTGCGCGGCACGGTGGACGTCGTCCTCGTCGGCCCGCGCACCAGCGACGCCACGCGCGCGCTCGCCCGCGAGGCCTTCCGCGCCCCCCTCCACGATCGCGTCGTGGCCTGGGCCGACCCGGCCGATCCGCTCGCGCTCGAGGCGTGCCGCGTCCTCGCCGAGGGCAAGCCGGCGCTGCCCGAGCCCGCCGCCTACGTCTGCCGCGGCCGCACCTGCTCGCTGCCCGTGCACGGCGCGGGCGAGCTCGCGCGCGCCCTCGCCACGTAGGCTCGGCCCCTCGCTCCCACGCTCCCGTGGCCCGCGCGGCCTACTCGGCGCCGCGCCGTGGACGGTGCCCGCGCACGTCGCGGTGCATCGCCGCCGGGCGCGTCGAGGACGGACGGCCGGACACGGCCGCCTCCGCCGCCCGCATCTTCTGGACCGCCTCGACGCCCTTGCCCGTCGACAGCAGCTCGGCCTCGAGCACGTCGAGCGCCGGCCCCATGAGCTCGGTGCGACCGAACCGCCCCGCGCGCCCCGCCGCCAGCCGCGGCAGGATGGCGACGATGCGCCGCACCCCGTCGGCGATCCGCCGCGGCACGGCCACGCGCTCGATGACCGGATCGAGGAAGTCGCTCGCCGCGCGGATCTTGTCCCGCTCGCCGGAGGTGGCCTCGTCGAGCGGCTCCTTCAGCAGCACCGTCCACAGCACCACGTCGTCGAGCGCCCGCCCGCGCGCGCGCGTCATCGCGTCGACCGCGTCCATCTTGCGGAAGAAGCGCTGCACGCCGCCGTCGGTCGCCTCCTCGTCGTCGAGGAACGCCGCCAGCTCCGGCAGCAGCACCGCCATCGCGCCCGTCTCCCACAGCAGCCACATGGAGCGGTGGGCCGCCCCTCCCCGCAGGAGGCGCAGGATCTCCTCGAAGACGCGCGGCCGCGCCGCCTTGCCCAGGTCTTCCCGCGTCGCCACCATCGCGTCGTAGACGTCGGGCGCGATGCCGAGATCGAGCCGCGCCGCGAACTTCACGGCCCGCAGGATGCGGATGGGATCCTCGCGGAAGCGCGTGGTCGGGTCGCCGATGGTGTGGATGGTGCGCCGCCGCACGTCCTCCAGGCCGCCGCACCAGTCGAGCACCTGGTGCCGGTCGAGGTCGTAGAACAGCGCGTTCATGGTGAAGTCGCGCCGCAGCGCGTCCTCGTGGGCCTCGCCGAAGACGTTGTCGCTGCGGATGAGCAGGTCGTCGAAGACCTCGCTCGCCTCCTCCTCGGGGGCCTCCATGGCCGGGTTGCGCCGGAACGTCGCCACCTCGACCACCTTGCCGCCGCCGAACAGGATGTGCGCCAGGCGGAAGCGCCGGCCGATGATGCGGCAGTTGCGGAAGAGGGCGCGGCAGTCCTCGGGGCGGGCGCTCGTGGCCACGTCGAAGTCCTTCGGCTTGCCGCCGAGGAGGAGGTCGCGCACGCAGCCGCCGACCAGGTACGCCTGGTGCCCGCTGCGCTCGAGGCGGCGCACCACCTTGGCGGCGTCGGCGTCGATGCGGTCGTCGTCCAGCGTCACGTCGTGCCGCACCAGACCCGTGCCGGCGTGCCGGTCCAGCACGTCGTCGCGCTCGCGCTCGGCGCGGGGAGGCCGGCGCGCCCCGTCGGGCTGCGCCTGGTGCGCGTGCCCGCGGGCGGGGCCGGCATCGGGCGCGGCGTCCTCTACCGTGTACGAGGGGAGGTCGGGCGGCGCCGGAAGGTGGTCGTCGGGAGGTGTCATGAGGCTCGCGCTGGGCCGCGCGACGTCGTCGATGGGCTGGCCGTCACTCTAACACGCGCGCCGGCGCCCCTCCAGCAGCGTCCCGGCTGCTGCCCGCGGTCCCGGGTGGTAGCCTGCCTCTTGCGTCCCCTTGGTCAAATCCGCGCGACTCGACCCTGTCTCGCTCGACGACTACGAGCTTCACGATCCCCTCGGCTCGGGGTCGATGGCGCGCGTTTTCGAGGGGATCCACAAGCGCACCGGCCGCCCCGTCGCCATCAAGCTCCTCGACGCGGCCTCCCGGGGCTCGCACGAGCTCCGCGAGCGGATGGCGCGCGAGGCGGTGCTCCTGGCCAGCCTCCAGAGCCCCCACGTCAGCCGCCTGCTCGGCTACGGCTGGGAGAGCGAGCAGCCGTTTCTCGTCCTCGAGCGGCTGGAGGGCGAGACGGTGGCCGACGTCCTGCGCCGCGAGGGGCGCCTGAGCGCCGACCGCCTGATCGACTGGATCGAGCAGCTCCTCATCGGCGTGCGCGACTGCCACCGCGCCAACGTCATCCACCGCGACATCAAGCCGGCCAACATCTTCCTCGTCCGCTCCGCCCACGCCAGCAGCGGCGACGAGCCGCTGGTCAAGCTCATCGACTTCGGCGTCGCCCGCCTCAACGAGATCGCCAGCGCGGGCACCAGCCTCACCAGCACCCATCACCTCATCGGCAGCATGGGCTACATGGCGCCCGAGCAGCTCGAGTACGCGAAG
>DATBQU010000453.1:0-9790 GCA_036560665.1 Polyangiaceae bacterium | reverse complement strand
GTGCGTCGCGCACCCGTTTCCGGCGTTGGTGCCGACGTACCCCTTCCACAGGTCCATCATGGCGGTCGACGCCTTCACCACGTGACCGGACTTGTCCCAGACGGCGATCGCCGTGTTGACGGCCTGGACGAAGTGGTTCGGTCCCACGGCGCCGTTGGTGTCCGGCGGCGTCCCGCCCATGGTCGCCGCGTCGTTGGTGTAGCCCTGGGAGGTGAACCCCACGATCAGGGCGGGCATGCTGGCGAACGGCAGCGCGGTTTGCAGGAAGGCATCGGGCCGGAAGGGGCTGGGACCGGGGCTGCTCGCGAGCGGGCGAAGCCGCCTGACGGGGTGGTCGTTCTCCTCCTCTTCCTCGGTCATGGCACCGCGATCCGGGATGTCCCGGAGCGCGGCCGAGCTCTCGGCGAACGCGGTCTCGACGCGCGGCCCGCGCTGGATGATCGACCTCGATACGTCCACCAGCGAGGAGGACTCGATCTCCCGCGCCTCCGCGTGACTGCTCGCTCCGCCGCCGCTCCAGCCCTCGGTGCAGGCTCCGAGGGCGACGAGCGCCAGGCCGGCGAGACCCAGGTAGGGCAATGACCCCGCGATCGTCCGTCGGTTCATGGCCGAGGGCATACGCCCGACGCGGGGTCCTCGTGCAACTGAAGTCTGGGGGCGCAGGCGCGGAAGAGACTCCCGCGCCTCCATTTTTCCCGCACGCACGGAGGCGCCATCGCTCTCGGGAACAAATTCGTCTGCGCGCGGAATCGTCACGCTCCTGCGTCTCTACGCGGTCCGCCGCGCCAGGCGGCTCCAGTCGTCGAGGATGCCGGTGGCGATCTTGTGCGCCACGCCCATGATGGGCAGCTGCGAGTTCACCCCGATGCTGGTCGGCAGCACGCTGCCGTCGGCGACAAACAGGTTGTCGACCTGCCACGTCTCGCCGCTCTCGCGCACCACGCCAGCCCGCGCGTCGACGCTCATCTTCGCCGTGCCGAGCGGGTGGTACGCCGTGCACTCGATGCGCTGCATGGCCGGCGGGCGGGCCATCAGCTCGTCGAGCTCGCGCTCGCTCTTGAGCGTGTCGATCCCGAAGATGGGCATGGCGATCTCCCGGGCGCCCGCCGCGAAGCCCATGCGCGCGACGATCTCGATTCCGCGCAGCAGGCGCGGGCGGTCCCTGGGCGCCATGCGGTAGGTCACCAGGGGCTCGCGCCCCAGCCAGCGTCGGACGCGCCCTCCGCCCTCGTCGTGGATCATCCCGCCGAAGACGGCCAGGTTCGGCATCTTGTGGACGTGCGCGCGGTGGTGCGCCGCCACGCCGGGGAACGCCGCGGACAGGATGCTGACGGGGGGATAGACGCTGACCAGCGTGATGCCCTCGGCCGCGAAGTGGTCGCTGAAGACGCTCTGCAGCGCTCCGTCCCAGCCCTCGACCCGCTCGTCGAAGACGGCGCCCACGCGGAAGCCGGGGTGGATGGTCATGTGCCGGCCCACGTGCTTCGAGTCGACCCCGCTGGCGCGAAGGAGCAGCGGCGTGTGCAGCGAGCCGCAGGCGACGACGACCACCTTGGCGTGGACCTCGAAGGGCACGCCCGGCTCGCCGTCCTCGCCGAGCAGGCGCCCGCGCACGCCGCGTGCGACGCCCGAGGTGACGTCGACCCGTTCGACCAGCGCGTCGCTCACGATGAGGGCGCCGTGCGCGCACGCGTCGGGCAGAAAGGAGATGTCGACGCTCAGCTTGGCGCCGTGCGGGCAGCCGAAGTTGCAGCGCGACTCGCCACGGCAGTGGTGCGTGTTGCGGCGGATCGACTGCATGGGGATGCCCATCCTGGCCGCCCCCTCCACGAACAGCTCCGTGCTGCGCGACCGCATGCCGTCGGGCACCGTCTCGACGTGCACGACCTCCTCGACCACCCGGAAGTGCCGGTCCACCGCCTCGGGGGTCATGGTGCGCAGTCCGAGGTCGTGCGACCACTCGTGCAGCACCTCGTCGGGGATGCGGAAACAGACCCCGCCGGTGAGGACGCTCGAGCCGCCGACGCACTTGCCCTGCAGCAGGCTGACGAAGGGCGTCGCCCCCAGCCCCACCGCCGCCGACAGGCCTGCTTCCCGCCAGCAACGCCGCAGCGTCCCCGTCGGCGTCAGCTTGCCGTATTCGCCGGGCGTGACCCAGTCGCCCTCCTCGAGCACGACGACGCTCCGGCCGGTGCGGGCGAGCTCGCGCGCGACCACCGCCCCACCCGCGCCGGAGCCGACGATCACGACGTCGGCCTTCAAGGCGAGCCGGGCGCGCTGCTCCCGGCCGCGCAGCACGGCTAGGCGGCGATCTTCAGCCACCGCTTCCTCTCGCCGTCGCCGGGGTAGCCCATCGCGAACAGCTCGCCGGGGTCCTCGAAGAAGATCATCGCCAGGAGCGTCTTGAACGCCACCAGCGGCATCAGAAGCAGGATGACGCGCGAGCGGTCCATGCGCTCGAGCAGGCGGATGCGCCCGTCGATGCTCAGGTCCTCGAAGGGGCGCGCCGCGACCAGCAGCAGCACGGGCAGCCACCGCACGAAGTCGAGAGCCAGGAGGAGCATCGGCCTCAGCGCGCGGCTCACCGGCACGAGGTGCTCCTCGAACCGGACCACCAGCGTGTCGAGCTGCTCGGGTCGCGGCCCGCCCGCGTGGTGGAAGAGCGCCTCGCCGAGCGCACGAACGAGCACGCGGTGGCGAGGGCGGAGCGAGAACCGGGATAGCGTCGCCACGGGCAGGCCGCGAAGGATAGGACAATTTTCGAGTGGCCGAAGTAGGATTGAGCCCGATGCCTGCCGAGGACCCCGAGTGGAGCAGCTTCCTGCAGGCCGCTTTCCTCACCGTGCTCGAGGCGGCCGACGAGGGGCTGATCGTGTTCGACGCCGAGGGGCGCTGCCGGATGATCGGGCGCAGGGCGGGGGAGATGTTCGGGGTCGAGCCGGCGGCGTACGTCGGCAAGCTGCGGGGCGAGGTGCTCGAGGCGTTCGCCCGGGCATGCGAGGAGCCGGAGACGTTCCTGCAAGCGGCGGCCGCGGACGCGCCGCTCGGCGTGCCCAAGGGCGCGGCGGACGTCGACGTGCGCAAGCCGAGGCCGCGCACGGTGCTCTGCCGCGGCGTGCCCATCTCGCGCGACGGCAAACAGCCCGGCCGCGTGGTCTTCGTGCGGGACGTGACGCGCGAGCGGGCCGCGGAGCGCTCCACCCGGCAGCTGCAGGCGCGCATCGCCGAGCTGACACCGTTCGACACCGTCACCGGCCTGCTCAACCAGCGACGCTTCCGCGAGGAGCTCGAGCGCGAGCACGGTCGCAGCACGCGGGCGTGGGACAGCTACGCCGTGCTGCGCCTCGACGTGGACGGGATGAGCGCCATCAACGACGAGCTCGGCGTGCCGGTAGGAGACGAGGTCCTCGAGCAGATCGGGGCCCGCCTGAAGAAGTGCCTGCGCGAGTACGACGTCCTCGCGCGGCTCGAGGAGGACGAGTTCGCCGTGATGCTGCCGGGCGCCGACGCGATCGCGGCGGGCATCGTGGGCGAGCGGATCCTCAAGGCGATGGCGGAGGAGGCCTTCAGCCCCGGCCGCAGCCGGAGGGTGACGCTCTCGGTGGGGGGCGCGCTGTGGGTGCCGCCCTCGGGGGAGACCGCCGACGACATCGTCAAGCGCGCGGGCAACGCGGTTCGCGAGGCCCGCCGGCAGGGCGGCGGGCGCGTTCACGTGGAGGGCGCCTAGGGCGCCGGGTCCTCACGCGCTCGCGCGCTTCGCCTCGCCCCGCTCGAGATACTCCTCGTACGTCCCGCCGTACTCGACCACCTCGCAGCCCTCGCTGTCGTCGCCGGCGGGCCGGTCGCGCAGCTCGAGGATCCGCGTCGCCAGGCGCGCCACGAAGTGGTGGTCGTGGCTGACGAAGAAGATGGTCCCCTCGAAGCCCAGCAGACCCTCCAGCAGCCCCTCGATGGACTCGATGTCGAGGTGGTTGGTCGGCTCGTCGAGCACCAGCACGTTGTGGCGCCCGAGGACGATCTTGCCGAGCAGCAGGCGCGCCGCCTCGCCCCCGGACAGGCCCTCGGTGGGCTTGAGCGCGGCGTCGCCGCTGAAGAGGAGCCGGCCGAGGATGGCGCGGATCTCCTCCTGCGGGCGGCGCGTGTCGAAGCGGTAGAGCCACTGGTACGGCGTGGTGCCCTTCGCCGTCTCCCCCAGCGCCTCGTGGTGGTCCTGCGCGAAGTAGCCGACGCTGGCGTCGTGCCCCCAGCGCAGCTCGCCCGCGTCGGGCGTCAGCGTGTACGGCCGGGTCTCGGCGTCGAGCCCCTTGGAGGCGCCGACGATCATCTTGAGGAGGGTCGACTTGCCGATGCCGCTGCGTCCGATGACGGCGATGCGGTCGCCGCGGTTGGCGTTCAGGCTCACGCCGTCGAGGACCACCTTGTCGCCGAACGCCTTGCGAGCGCCCTCGACGCGCAGGACGTCGCGCCCGCTCGGCTTCTCCATGTCGAAGCGGACGTACGGCCGGACCAGGCTCGAGCGCTTGGCGCCCTTGGTCTCCACCACCTCCTCGAGCTTCTCGATCTGCTTGAGGCGGCTCTGCGCCTGCTTGCTCTTGGACGCGTGCGAGCCGAACCGCTGCACGAAGTCCTGGAGCTCGCCGATCTTCTTCTTGGCGCTCTGGGCCACGGCCGTCGCCCGCTGCTGGTTCTCGTACTTGGCCGCCACGAAGTCGGCGTAGTTGCCGGTGTAGATGGTGATGGTGCGGTAGTCGATGTCGGCCACGTGCGTCGCCACCGAGTTGAGGAAGTGCCGGTCGTGCGACACGACGAGCAGCGTCCCGGTGAAGTCGTCGACCAGGAAGCGGATCAGCCAGTGGATCGACTCGAGGTCGAGGTGGTTGGTGGGCTCGTCGAGGAGCATCACGTCGGGTCTGCCGAAGAGCACCTTGGCGATGAGGACGCGCAGCTTGTAGCCGGCGGGGAGGCTGCGCATCGGGTCGCCGTGCTTCTCGGCCGGGATGCCGAGGCCCACCAGCAGCTCGGCGGCCTGGCTCTCGGCAGAGTACCCGTCGTGCTCGGCGATGGTCCCCTCGAGCTCGCCCAGGCGGACGCCGACCGCGTCGTCGACCTCACCGGCCAGCAGCCTCTCCTTCTCCACCATCGCCGCCCACAGCTCGACCTTCCCCGCCATCACCGTGTCGAGGATCCGCTGCTCGTCGTAGATGAAGTGGTTCTGCTCGAGCACCCCCAGCTTGAGGCCCCCGGGGATGTCGATGCTCCCGGCGTCCCAGTCGTCCTGCCGGGCGAGCATTTCCATGAGCGTCGACTTGCCCGCGCCGTTGGCCCCGGTCACGCCGTAGCGCTTGCCCGGGTCGAACTGCAGGGTGACGTTCTCGAAGAGGATCTTCGGGCCGAAGCGTTTGGTGACCTTGTCGAGGACGATCATGGGGGCGCGTGCCTTTAGCACGCCCTGCCGCAGGCTCCAGCAGAGCCAATCGGCAATCGTCCCCCCTGATTTCACTCTGGCGCGTGGGACCCTGTAGCCTCAAGGGCAAACCGTCTTGCGCGACGCCACCTTCTACGCGAGCAGCCTGCTCGAGCTGCACAAGCTGAGCGACGTCGTCGAACGGCGAGCTTCGTGGCGCCAGTCGATGGCCGCCCTGGCCCGGGCGACCGCGGAGGACGGTCCGGGGCCCCTCGAGGGGCTGCACCCGGAGGCGCTCCTCGCCGGCGTCCGCGCGGCGCTCCACGCCGGGCTGGTGGACGACCTCGACTGGCTCGCCCCTGCCGCCGCGGGGTCCGCGCTGTACGAGCTGGCGTCGGCTCTGCCGCTCGGCGTCGAGCAGCGCGAGCTCGGCAGGCGAGTGCTGGCCCGGGTCGTCGCGGCGGACGCCCCCACCTTCGTCGCCATCGCGCGGCGGATGGCGCTCGGGGCAGGCAAGGCGCTGGCGAGCCCGGCGATGCGCGCGCGCGTGGCGCTCGTGACCGAGCTGCCCATCGGGCTGGGGGTGGCGGATGGTCCGCTGGCGCTGGCCCTCGCCTCGCGCCGGGAGCTGGCGCGCGAGTGGATCGCCGAGCGCTCCACGGGCTCGCTGCCCTCGCGCCGCCTGGCGGCCCGGCTGCTGGAGCGCGCCGCGCGCGAGGCGGCACGGCGCGCGATGTACGGCGACGATCACAGCCTGCGCGTGTTCCGGGCCGACGCCATCGTCCCCGCGTGGGACCGCCTCCTGGCCGATCGCGAGTCGCTGGTCTGGCGGCACGTGGCGGTGGCGCGCGGGCTGCTTGCGCCGTGGGTGCCGCAGCTCGGCCGTGCGATGGAGGACGCCCTCGCGCCGACGCTCTCGCCCACCGAGTGGCGGCGTGCGGCGGCCTCCATCGCCGCCAACGCCGCCGTGGCGCCCGACGTCGCGCTGGCGCTGGTGCAGCGGGCCCTCTCGCAGGGTCTGCTCGATCGCGATCCGGGCGCAGCCTCGGCGTTCCTCTGGGGCTTGCCGCGGGCGGCCGAGGCCGAGCGCGAGGCGGCCGAGGAGATCCTCGACCTGGTCCTCGCGCGCGCGCAGCCGGAGATAGGCGAGGCCGTCGTCGAGCTGCGCGGCGAGCTCGGCGACTCGCCGCTGTCCGAGCGCGCGGCGGCGCGCGCGCTCGACCTGCTGTCCGCGCGGGCCGGGGAGGCGGGCGACGACGGCGCCGAGGCGCTGGCGCAGGAGGTCGAGCGGGACCTCGGGCGCGTGGCGCGCGACGACGAGCCGCTGCGCGACCAGATCGCCGCCGCGCTGGCCTCCTTCGCGACCGCCGGGGCCAAGGAAGCCCACGGGCTCGCACGCGACGCGCTCGCGGCCGCGCAGGGCTCGCTCTACGCGCTCGAGGCGGTCACCCTCGAGGGCGACGGCGCGGAAGGTCGCGCCGGGTCCGCCGCGCGACGCACGTCGCTGGCGGTGCTGCGCGACGTCGATCTCAGCCTGCTCGAGCGGGACGTGCTGGCCCATCTGCTGTCGCTGGGCGGCGGCGGAGACGCGGCGCGGACGGCGGAGGACGCGCTCGATCCGCTGCACGATCGGCTCGCCGAGTGGATCCTGGCGCGGGAGTCGGCCCCTCTGGAGGCCAAGGCGGCGGCGCTCGCGCACCCCACCATCTCGCTGCGCCGCCTCCGCGCGCTGCTGCACCTCGTCGACAGCGACATGGGCGACGACGACGCCGACCCGCAGCGGGCGGCGCGGTTGCGGCGACGCTGGCTGCGGATCGCGCGCGCCCTGCTCGACCGCTTCGAGCGCGACCCGCCTTCGCCGGTGCGCCGTACCGTGGTGGCGTCGCTCGCCCGGGCGCTCGACGCCCTCGTCCGCGTCGGAGCGTGCGAGACCGTCGACGCGCTGCTGGTGGTGACGCGCCACGTGTCCGATCCGGGCGAGCTGGCGACGGTCGCCGAGGCGGCGATGGATCCCGATCTGGTGCACGCCCTCGAGCGCTACGCCCGCTTCGCCGGCGCCGTCGCGGCCGACGCGGCCGGGGCGCTGCCCGCCTTCGAGGAGCTGGCGCGCGACATCTCCGGCGATGCGTCGGGACGCATCGAGGCGCTGCGCACGGTGCTGGTCCGGCTGTCGGCGGCGCTCTCGGCCCTCGGCGCCGCCCTGGCGCTGCGCGACCTGGCGCCGACCAAGGACAGCGAGCCGGAGGCGGTGACGTCGCTGGAGAGCGCGCTGACGGCGCTGGTGCACCTGGTCATCGGCGCGCGCAGCCGGTTCGACCCCGATCGCGACTCGGTCCTGCCGGCGGTCGCCGCGCGCCCGCTCAGCGTCGCGGTGTCGCGTGTCCTCACCGGCGCCGAGCCGTCGCTCGGTGAGCACACCATCGCGGCGGTGCTCGACGATCTGGTGGTGGGCGTCCCCAGGGCCATCGCCAAGCTCGTGTCCGCCGCGGTGTGGCGCCTGGCCGAGCTACCCCTCGACGGCAGCAAGCCCCCCAGCCGGACCAGCATGCGCGTGACCGAGGCCCTGCCGACGTGGCTGCCCCCGCGCCGCACCCTGGGCGGCTTCTACGTCCTGCGCGCGCTCAGCGCGGGGGCGGTGGGATCGGTGTTCGTGGTCACCCGCGTCGAGGACAAGGGGGATCCCGAGGCCGAGAAGCTGGCGCTCAAGGTCCCCGAGTACTCCGCCAGCGCCGCGCGCGCCGTCTCCGAGGCGGAGTTCATGAAGATGTTCCGGGAGGAGGCGAGCGCGCTCATGGCCGTGCCGCAGCACCCGAACCTCGCCCGCTTCGTCACCTTCGACGCGGGCAGCAAGCCCAAGCCGATCCTGGTGATGGAGCTGGTGGAGGGGGTGACCCTCGAGCGCGTCCTCGAGACGCGGGGGCTGGACGTCCCGGGCTCGCTGAGGGTTCTGGACGACGTGCTGGGCGGCCTCGAAGCCATGCACGCCGTGGGCGTCGGGCACCTCGATCTCAAGCCCGGCAACATCGTCATGCGCCGCGGCCAGCAGGCGGTGCTGGTGGACTTCGGGCTGGCGGGACGTCACATCCGCCCGGGCTGCGCGACGGGCGCGTACGGGGCCCCGGAGGTGTGGGGCGCCCTCGACGCCCAGGAGGAGCTGTCGCCCGCGAAGGCCGACGTCTACGCCTTCGGCTGCGTCGCGTTCGAGGTGCTCACGGGGCGGGTCCTCTTCGAGGCCGACTCGGAGATGACGCAGATCGCGATGCACGTCGGGCACGACGGGTCGCCCCCGGGCGTGAAGGCGCTCGCGCGCAAGCCGGAGCTCGCGCCGCTGGCCGAGGTCCTCTTCACCACGCTGCGGCGCCACCCGGCCGACCGGCCGACGGCGGCGACGGTCCGCAAGGAGCTGGCCCGGTGCGCTCCCGCCCTGACGCGGCTCGCGTGGCCGATCGGCGGCTGAGCCGTGTCGTTGCCTCCCGTCGAGGGCACGCCCGATCCGGGGGGCGGCGACTGCGTCGCCTGCGGCCGCTGTTGCCACCACGGCCCGAGCACGGTGCACTTGCTCGACGCCGACGAGGCGCGGGTGATGGCCCGTCCCGACGGCGCCGAGCTGCTGCGCCGCTTGACGGTGCTCGACGACCGTCCGCCGGGGTGGCGCTTCGTCGTCAACGACGGCGAGCGCTGCGGCGCCCTCGACGTCTCGGTCCCGGATCGCTACCCGTGCAGCATCTACGACGTCCGGCCCGACGACTGCCGGATGGTGGAGCCCGGATCGGCGGCGTGCCTCGAGGCGCGACGCCTCGGACACCTGGGGAGCAGCGTCCAGTTCCAGCGCCCACGGTGAGGAGCGCCTCGTTGTGCGCAGGGGTGGGGAACGCGCATGTCTCCACTGGATCATTGCCGTCTCACGGAAGGGGCGTGCGCCGAGTGATTCAGGGCACTTGGGCAACACTGGAAGTTGGCACCACCGCTGCAATTGCCCCGCGGCGGAGAACCCCCATGACCCCGAGCCGGCCGATCCCGCTTTGCGCCTTCGCACTTCCCGTCGTCCCCCCGGGGGTGCGCTAGTGCTCCCGCGCCGCGCGTGCGGCCAGCTTCTCCCGGGCCACCTCGCCCAGCCGGCGGAGCAGCGGCCCGGCGAGGGCGAGCAGCTCCGCCGACGCGCCCGCGTCGACTCGGGGATCGATCTTCACGACGCGCGTGCGCAGTGGCTCTTCGACGGTGACGAGGAGCCGACGGCGTCCGACGTCGAACGACAGCGAGCGTACTCGGACTGGCTCGCGCGCCACGAGCCACGCCACGATGGACTCGGCCAGCGCGAACGCCGCGACCGCCTCGTCTCCCACCAGATCGACGCCGGGGCCGACGAATGCGCGGCCTGACGCGTCG
>DATBQU010000452.1:0-4767 GCA_036560665.1 Polyangiaceae bacterium | reverse complement strand
GTTCACCGTGGGCAGCGCGTTCACCTACGCGCAGTCGCACCTGGTGACGGCGGCGGACACCTGCAACCCCAACATCACGGCCGACCAGAACAACGCCGGCCCTTGCGTCAACAAGGCAGGCGGCGGCCAGGTGCAGGGCGTGCCCAACCCCGACCACCGGGATGTCATCGATCTGCCGGGTCACAGGTTCTCGATCGACGACACCACCATCGTCGATCTCTACGTGATGGGCGTCGTGATGTTCTAGGCGGCTGTCCGCCGGGCCAGGATGATGCGCGCGCTGGCAGCTCTCCTGATGCTCACGGCGCTCGTGCTGCTGTCGAGGGGCGCAGGCGCCGACGACGCCGCGGGCCACGCGCGCCTGCCGGTGGTCATCTGGCCGACGCTGACTCCCGCGGGCGACGCGCCGAGCGAGACGCCGCTGCACCGCCCGCCCCCCGGCGAGAAGGGGCTATCCGAGCGCGCGCAGGAGCTGGACGCGACGCTGCGAGACGCCGTGCAGGACCTGGGCTTCACGCTCTACCTGGCCGACACCGGGCCGGCGGCAGGGCACACGCGCGACGAGGACCTCATCGAGCGCGCGGCGCGCTCCGCGCTCACCGAGCCGCAAGGGACCACCGAGGGCGGTACCTGGGTGGTCAGCCCCCGCATCGAGAGCGCGGGCGGCGGGGACTACGTGGTCCGCATCGTGGCGGTGCCGCCCAGGGGGCGCGAGCTTCGCGTGCGCGTGGAGACGGTGCGGGGCGAGGCGGTGGGCGTGCGGGGTCTGGTCATGCTGCGCGAGCTGCTGTCGAACAGGGCCGCCCAGGAGGCGGCGCTCGAGCACGAGCGCGACCAGGCGGGGCGCGGGACGACGCAGGGGATCATGAGCCCGCTGCGCTCGCAGGGGCGGGCGGTGCTGGCCGTCAACGCGGGGCTCTTCGGCGCGTTCACGGCGTTCTCGCTGGAGTCCGCGGCGAGCGGCTCGGCGCCCGACCCGCGGGTGCTTTACCCGCTGCTGGCGGTGGGCACCGGGATCGGCGTCGGCGGGGCGCTGCTGGTGGCCGACGAGTGGGACGTCACCAGCGGCGACGCCTGGTACCTGTCTGCGGGCGGCACCTGGGCGGCGGTGTCGGGGGTGCTCGTCGCCGCGGGGCGCGACGTACAGCCGGTCGAGGACCGCTACGCCTGGGGCGTCGGCGGCGGCCTCCTGGGCGTGGGGTTGGCGACGCTGGCCTTGACGCAGACCACGATGGACGAGGGCGACGCGACGCTCGCGCACTCGGGCGCCGTGCTTGGTCTCTTGACGGGGGGCGCGATCGACTGGCTCTACCGCGGGTCGACGACCGGGGTCACGCCGTACACCGGCATGGGCTACGGGACGGCGGTGGGGCTGCTCGGGGCGGGCTTCCTGGCCACGCGGGTCGACGTCTCGCCCTCGCGCGTGCTGCTGATCGACGTGGGCGCGGGGGGCGGCGCGCTGCTCGGCGCGGCGGCGGCGAGCCCGCTCGTCTTCCAGAACCAGAACGAGTCGAACACGCGCATCTGGTTGTCGGCGACGCTCGGAGGCGGCGTCGTTGGCGGGGGCCTGGCCTGGTGGCTCACGCGCGAAGGCGGCGCACTGGGGCAGAGCCGGCCCGCCCCGCGTGCCTGGCTGAACGGCACGCCGTCGGCGGGTGTCATCGGCACCAGCCCGACGCGGGGGGGCAGCGTGCCGATCTACGGCGTGTCCTGGTCCGGGTCGCTCTAGGCGGCGCGGGCGGAAGCGACCTCGACAAGGGCGGTGAAAACCAGCAGGCTTCGGGGAGTGGGCTCGGCTCGGCTCGTCCTGGCGTGCGCGGCGGCCGCGGTGCTCGCGGCCTGCGGGATCGACACCTTCGGCCTCGCGGACACGAGCGACGCGGGCCCCGGCGACGACGGATCCGTCGACGTGACGACGACCAGCGACGGCGCGCAGGGAAGCGACACGCCGACCGAGCATGCGGCGGACGCCTCGGGCAACGACGCGACCGCGGTGGATGCGCCGACGGACGTGGTGGTCAAGGAGACGGGGCTCATCGACGGGTGCGTGCCCAAGGGTCAGGAGAACTGCCTCGACGGCGTGGACGACGACTGCAACGGCCTGATCGACTGCGCGGACCCGGGCTGCACGGCCCAGGGGTTCGTTTGCATGCCGGCCTTCCCCGCCGGCTGGGGCTACGTCGCGTTCGACGCCACGGCCCGGCCCGGCTGTCCGGCGGGGCTCGGCAGCAGCAGCGACGTCGACGTCAATCCGACCGACCTCACGTCGCCCGCCACCTGCGGTTGCACGTGCAGCGCCTCGCAGGCTCCGTCGTGCACGCATGGCAACCTGGCGGAGAGCTCGGGCGTGACCGGCTGCACCAACGGCCCCAACAACGTCAACGCGAACGACGGCGCCTGCAACAAGAGCGACACGCGCGGCGTCCAGGCGAACGAGCAGGCGACGCCCCCAGCGCTGAGCGGCGGCAAGTGCGCTCCCGCCGGCTCGACGACCGTCCCGACGACGGGCGCGACGCAGGGGCAAGTGTGCAGCGGCGAGACGACGTTCGGCGGCGGATGCGCCGGGACCAACGTCTGCGCCTACGGGCCCTCGCCGTTCACGGCATGCGTCGAGCACGGGGGGGCCACCACCTGCCCGGCGGGCTTCCAGCAGCTCCACAGCGCCGGCCACATCCAGGACAGCCGCGCCTGCAGCGCGTGCGCGTGCGGAGACCCCACCGCGAGCTGCACCGGCGCATGGACGTTCTGGGACTCGACCGATTGCACCGGGCTTTCGGGGATCACGCTGACCGCCGACGGTACCTGCCGAGCGACGGGGTCCGACCCGAACCACATGTACAACTCGAACCAGTTCGTCTCGACGCCGGCCAACGTCGCATGCGCGGTCACCGGCCCGCCCTCGCCGACGGGGAGCGTCTCGCTCCAGAACGCGCAGACCGTCTGCTGCCCCTAGCTCCGTCGGCCTGGCTCGGCGCTCGCTCAGCTCAGGTTGTCGCGAACGAACGGCACCAGCACCTCGTTGACCGCCTCCGGCTGCTCCAGCGCGCTGACGTGCCCCGCGCGATCGATCCACTCCAGGCGCGCCCCCGCGATGCGCGCTGCCAGCCGTTCGGAGTGCACCGGCTCGGTGGCGCGATCGTCGCGGCCGCAGGCGACGAGGGTGGGAACGGTGATGGCGTCGAGCCGCGCGAGGATGTCCTTGCGGTGGACGACGACCGCCAGCGCGGCGCGCGCCGTCCCCTCGCGAGGGAAGCCGTTGACGGCGCGGACGAAGCGTTCGACCAGCTCCGGCCGCTCGCGCCGGGTGCGCTCGCAGAACATGATGGGGGCGATCTGCGTGTCGAGGAGCGAAGGGGGCATGCCGAAGCGACGCGCCACCGAGACGAAGAGCCGGTACTTGACGGCGCGCGCCCGGTCCTCCGCCTCGGCGCTGGTGTCGAACAGCGCCAGCGCCCTCACGCGCGAGGGGTGCTGCAGCGCCATGCGCATCCCGAGCATCCCGCCCCAGGAGAGGCCCACCACGACGGCGCGGTCGACGCGGAGCTCGCCGAACGCGTCGAGCATCGCATCGGCGTTGTCCTCCAGCGTGAACGGCGGAGGGACCTCGCTCTTGCCGTGCCCCGGCCCGTCGAAGACCACCACCCGCCCCAGCGCCGAGAGCGGCTCGACCTGGTTGCGCCACATCCCCCCGTCGAAGAGCAGGCTGGGCCACATCACGACGGCGGCGTCGCTCGCCTTCCTGGCGTGCCCGCGCTCCTCGTAGAACCAGCGACCCAGCCGGGTGCGGACGTAGGGCATCGACGGCGAGGGTACCTCAGCCCGCGCTCACGGGAAGATCTCGCGTTCCTTGTAGACCGCCTCGATGCGCTGCAGGGCGATGGCGTACGCGGCGACGCGCATGTCGCACTTCTTCTGGCGAGTGAAGTCGCTCACCTCGCGGTAGGCGCGCTTCATCGCCACCTCGAGGCGCGCGTCGACCTCCTCCTCCGTCCACATCTCGGAGCGCTTGTTCTGCACCCACTCGTAGTAGCTGACGGTGACGCCGCCGGAGTTGGCCAGGACGTCGGGCAGGATGTCGATCCCCTTGTCGAGCAGCACGCGCTCGCCAGCGGGGTTGCACGGGCCGTTGGCGCCCTCGCCCACGAGCCTCACGTCGAGGAGCCTGGCCTCGGCCTCGCCGATCTGGTTCTCGAGCGCGCAGGGGGCGAAGATGTCCGCCTTGGTGCCGAAGAACTCCTCGCGCGTGATGGGCTTGCCGCCCGGGTAGCCCGCGATGCTGCCGTGCGCCTCGACGTAGTCCTGGAGCTTGTGCGCGTTGAACCCCTCGGGGTTGTACATGTACCCGGTGTGGTCTCCCACCGAGACCGTCGACACGCCGAGCTTCGACAGGATGACCGCCGTGTTGGAGCCGACGTTGCCGAAGCCCTGCACGCTCATGGTGGAGCCCTCGAGCGTGAACGATCGCTCCTTGGCCCACTCGAGGATGCAGAACACCAGGCCCTGACCGGTGGCCTTGGTGCGCCCCAGGGTGCCGCCGCTCGCCACGGGCTTGCCGGTGACGACGCCCTTCACCATCTGCTTCTGGTTGGAGCCGACCATGTTCGAGTACGTGTCCATCATCCAGGCCATGGTCTGGCTGTTGGTGCCGACGTCGGGCGCGGGGATGTCGTACTCGGGGCCGATGTTCTCGCCGAGCGCGTGCGTGAAGCGGCGGGTGACGCGCTGGAGCTCCGCCCTCGACACCGAGTGCGGATCGAACTTGATGCC
>DATBQU010000451.1:0-4780 GCA_036560665.1 Polyangiaceae bacterium | reverse complement strand
TCCAGATCGGCGTCGTCAACCACGCCGAGGACGGGAGCCTCGTGCCGTGGAGCACCATCATCAACATGGGCTTCGGGCCGGAGGGCACCGAGGCACCGATGGCCGCCCCGCTGGCGGCGAGCAACGAGTGAAGGCCCCTACTGCAGGATCGGCCCCGTCTGCACCGCCTCGAAGTCGTTGCCCGTCACCTTCCCGAAGTCGCTGACGATCTGGTCGATGAGCGGGATCCACTTGTCGTCGCTGTCGCCGCTCACGTACCAGTTGCTGCCGTTGTCGGCGAGGATGAGGCCGTACTGCTTCATCGCCGTCAGGATGACCAGCGTCGCCCCGCTGAAGGGCGACGTGTCGAACGTCGACTTGAGGCGCAGGCGCAGGCCCATCGGCGGCAGCGACGTGTTCGCGCTGCCGGCCGCGTGCGTGGCCGGGTGGATGAAGCCCTGCTGCGTGCTGGCCACCGTGAAGCGCAGCGCGTGATTGATCGCCCCCGCGGTGACCTCCGACACGCGGACCAGCCCGGGCAGGATCGGCAGCCCCGCCGCGTCGGCCGAGGTCCACCCGTCGGGGCGCAGCGTGTTGGCGCTCAGATCGAACTTCGCCCCCGAGCCCGCGTGCCAGCCCGGCCCGGTGTAGGTCGTGCTCCACGTCTCGTAGAGCGCGCAGGAGCCGCTCTCCACGACGAGCACGTGCATGTCGCCGCCGGAGTTCGCGCCCCCCTCCACCAGCGCGTTGGCCGGAAACGGATACGGGCCGGGATCGCTCTCGCTCGCCGTGTCGAACGTCATCGGCACCATCGCCTGACCGGCGGGCACCACCTGCCACGGAATGCCGTAGTGGTTGGTCGACCAGTCGCCCCAGTCGGGATGAAGGTGGGTGGTCGCGCTCATGCTCGCGATGTACGTCGCCGAGCTCGGGTGCACCGGGTAGGCGTTCGTGTCGTCGATGCGCGTGTTCCAGGGGTTGTCGGCCGGGAACACCTGGCATCCGCCGATGTTCGGGACGCCCGGGTTGGTGCCGCCGCTGCTGCTTCCGCTGCCGCCGCCGCTGCTCCCTCCGCTGCTGCCGCCGCCGCTGCTCCCTCCGCTGCTGCCGCCGCCGCTGCTGCCTCCACTGCTGCTGCCTCCACTGCTACTGCCGCTGCCGCTGCTCCCTCCGCTGCTGCTGCCGCTGCTGCCGCCGCTGCTTCCCCCGCTGCTGCTGCTCCCGCTGCCTCCGCCGCTGCCGCTTCCGCCGCTCGACGAGCCGTCGGTGCCGGGCCCGCTCGAGCCGTCCCCGCTCGCGCACCCGCCCACGACCAGAGCTGCTGCTGCCAACAACGACGCGATCACGAGAGCCCGCATGACAGAACCTCCGGGCGCCCCTCCTGCGAGCGCCGGACCAGCCCCGAGCACGTCGACGCGCGCAGTGATTCCGCCGCGTTGCGCCCTGTCCCACACCGGCTCCTACGATCCACCCGATCAGGGTCACGATCGCGTCGATCAGCCCGCGGCAGGCGTGGTGACTCACCCGATCGTGAGCATGGCAACGATCTACGGGGGATCCTCCTCCTCCGGCGGGGCGTGGATCCCCGGCTCGAGCGCCCGAACCCGCGCCAGCGGCCAGGCGTCCCGCAGCGTGGGCGTCGCCCGTCCTCCGTGGACCGAACGCGACCCGGTGTGCGGGTGCTCGCTCGCCCACCGGAAGATGGCGTCGCGCTTGCCGCGCTCGGCCAGCACCTCGTCGAAGATGCGCCACCCCGCGGCGATGCGCCGCTCGAGCGACCCGAAGCGACCCACCGTGATGCGGTCGTCCACCACCGGCAGCATCAGCGGCCGCTCGCGCCCGATCGACTCGACGAAGCCCACCACCGCCATCGCCCGCGTGAAGCGCGGGTGCCGCACCACCCGCCGCTCGATCAGGTTCTGCTCGTTGGTCACGAGATCGCGCACCAGCTGCCGCTCGTCGGGCTCCCGCTCGTGGCGCGCCCACGCCTCGCAGGCGAAGCGCGGCGTGCGCGGCGGCGCCAGCTCGCGGGCGCGGCCGAGCAGGTGCATGAGCACGTGGTGCCAGGCGTCGTGGAAGATGAGGAAGTTGGCGCGCTCGAGCATGAGGAACATCTCCTCCTGCGCCCCGCGCGTGAAGAGGCCCTCGCCGCGCTCGAGCGCCAGGGCCACGTCGGTCATCATCATCCCGCCGTTGCGCGACACCAGGTGCGCCATCAGCAGCCACGGCAGCTCCGGCGGGTGCTGGCGCGTGTGGGCGTAGAGCTCGAGGTAGCTCTCGGTCCGCGAGACGTTGTCCCCGTTGCGCGCGTCGAGCTCGGCCAGCAGACGCTCGAGGGCGGGCATCACACGACCGACTTGGCCTCCACGGCGATGACCGAGCCCTCCAGCGCCGCGATCTCGGCGATGGCCTCCGCCGTCGGCGTCCTCGACAGGCGGATGGTGGCCACCGCCGTCCTGGCGCCCTGGAAGATGGTGTTGCTCATCTCCTCCACGTTCGCGCCGTGGTTGCGCAGGATGCCCAGCACTGACGCCAGGACGCCGACCTTGTCGTGGTGCCGCACCACCAGCTGGCACTCCACCGGCGCGTGCTCCTCCACGTTGACCACGTTGGGCACCCGCCCCGTCAGCGCGTACTCGCGGCAGATGCGCACCGTCTCCGCCGCGATGGCGTTCTGCGCCTGCTCGGTGCTGGCGCCGATGTGGTGCGTCCCCGCGAACGTCCCCGCCCCCGCGGCCGCCACCGCCGGGCGGAACTCCGCCACCCCCGCCGACGGCTCGGGCTCGAAGACGTCGAGCCCCACCCGCAGCCCCCGCTCCTTCATCGCCACCGCCAGCGCCGCCTCGTCCACGATCCCGCCCCGGCTGGTGTTGACGAAGATGGCGCGCGGCCTCATCCGCGCGAACACGTCGGCGTTGAAGAGGCGCGCCGTCTCCACCGTCTGCGGCAGGTGCACGCTGACCACGTCCGCCCGCTCCACCAGCTCGTGCAGCGACGCGCACCGCTCGATGCCGTGGGCCCCCGCCGTCTCCTCGTCGAAGGGGATGGACCACGCCAGCACGTGCATCTCGAACGCCCGCGCGCGCTTGGCCACCGCGCTGCCCACCCGCCCCAGGCCCGCCAGCCCCAGCGTCTTGCCCTTCAGGCCGTCGGCCCGGCTGTACTCCTTCTTGTTCCAGCGCCCCTCCCGCAGGTCCACCGTCGCCTCCACGATGCGCCGGTCGAGCGCCACGATGAGCCCCATGGCCAGCTCCGCCACGGCGACGCTGTTCTTGCCCGGACAGTTGCTGACGAAGATCCCGCGCTCGCTGGCGGCGGCGACGTCGATGGTGTCGTAGCCCGCCCCCGCACGCACGATGAGCGCCAGGCGCGTCCCCCGCTCCACGGTCGCCCGCGTCACCTTCGTGCTCCGCACCACGAGCACGCTCGCGTCCCCGATGCGCGCCGGCAGCTCCTCGGCGCCGCACTTCGGCTCGTACACCACCTCGAACCCCAGGGAAGCCAGCTCGGCCAGATAGTGCGCGGGCAGCTCGTCGGCGATGAGCAATCGCATGGGCGGATACGCTAAGCTCGGTCACCGTGCCGCGCACGGCCTTCGTCACGGGGGGCACCGGGTTCCTCGGTCGCCACATCATCGAGCAGCTCACCTCGCTGGGGTGGCGCGTCGTCGCGCTCCGCCGCCCGTCGTCGGAGGTCAAGCACCTGCGGGCCTACCCGGGCGTCGAGCTCGTGGTCGGCTCCATCACCGACGCCAAGTCGCTCGCCCGCGCCATGCCCGACGGCTGCGACGCCGTCTTCCACGTGGCCGGCAACACCAGCCTGTGGTCCGGCGGCGACGCCGAGCAGACGCGCGACAACGTCGACGGCACGCGCAACATGGTGGAGACCGCGCTCGCCAAGAAGGCGCGCCGCTTCGTCCACACCTCCAGCGTCGCCGCCTTCGGCGACCAGGAGCACGTGCCCTTCGACGAGACCGCCACCTCGCACGCCCCCGCGTCGCGCATCAACTACGAGCGCACCAAGTACGCCGGCGAGCTCGAGGTGGACAGGGGCGTGAAGGCGGGCCTCGAGGGCGTGATCATGAACCCCGGCCACATCGTCGGGAAGTACGACACCGGCGGCTGGGCGCGCATGATCCGCATGGTGGCGGCGGGCAAGCTCCCCGGCGTCCCCCCCGGCGCCGGCTCGTGGGCGCACGCCACGCAGGTGGCCCGCGCGCACATCGCGGCGGTCGACCGCGGCCGCGTCGGCGAGCGGTACCTCCTCGGCGGCGTCGACGCCACCTTCCTCGAGATGGTCACCATCATCGGCCGCCTCACCGGCAAGAAGGTCCCCACCGGCACCATGCCCGGATGGATCATCCGCGCCCTCGGCCGCGTCTCGCAGTGGGGCTCGTACGTGACCAAGCGCGCGCCCAGGGTCACCCCCGAGATCGCCTCCGCCACCGCCCGCCCGCCGCACATTTTCAAGAGCGACAAGGCCATCCAGGAGCTCGGCTACGAGGCCGTGCCGCTGGAGGACATGCTGCGCGAGTCGTACGAGTGGCTGCGCGGCGAGGGGCTCGTGGCGTAGGGGAGAAACCGCAGAGACGCAGAGAGGGAAGAGGGGGGGAACATCCAAACTCCCTCTCTGCGTCCTCTGCGTCTCTGCAGTTCCATCCTCTCGTCCGTCGCGCGAGGCGGGCCATCCCTTGTGCCCACCTCGGCCCCGCCACCGGCGGTGTCGCGGCCGCCACCAGGGCATGCCCCCCATCCCTTGCGTGCACGTCCACCATCCCGTGGCCCCATGTCGGCCCCGCCCC
>DATBQU010000450.1:0-17369 GCA_036560665.1 Polyangiaceae bacterium | reverse complement strand
CGCGGCTCAATCAGCTGGACTCCACCCTCATGCCCACGGGGTCGCACGACCAGTGCACGAACGACTACGGCGTGTTCGACATGGTCGGCAACCTGCACGAGTGGACCAACGATCCGAATGGCACCTTCCAGGGCGGCTACTACCTGGACACGCACAAGAACGGCGACGGCTGCACGTACCGGACGGTCGCGCACGAGTTCACCTACCACGACTACTCCACCGGCTTCCGCTGCTGCGCGTCGCCGGTGGTGCACTAGGGGCGGGCCCGCGTCGTTTGCGGCGGGCGCTTGCCCCCCGTACCCTGTCGGGTAGGGGGCTAGAAGGTGCTCATGCGGAGGCTCGCGGGCGTCGGTGCGGTCGTGGTCATGGTCCTGGGCGGCGCTTGCTCGTCGAGCCACACCTCGTCGCCGGGTGACGACGGCGGCGGGGGAGGCGACGGCGGGAGCGTGGGCACCTGCGACCAGACCTGCCTCGACTCCGCGGCCGGGTTCGCCGTCATCGATCTCGTCGACGCCCTCTACAACCAGAGCATCGCGGGCAAGCCGTCCGGGGTGCAGAACGTCAACACCCCCTGCCCGCTCGGAGGCACGGCCGTCATCACCGGCTCCGACAGCGTAGACACCACGCACAACCTGACGTCGGTGAACCTCCAGTACGCGATGACCTCGTGCCAGGTCAGCGCCAACGGGACGCAGCTCACCGTGAACGGGACGATCGCCGAGGTCGGCTCGTTCGACACGTCGAACAACACGTCGCTCAACTACTCGTCCACCGGCGCGACGCTGCTCGGCAGCTACGCCGGAACGGCGATCAACGATCCCGCCTGCGTGCTGCACCTCGAGTACAACACCAGCCTGAAGCCTCAGGTCACCGGCGTCGTCTGCGGCCGGAGCTTCTGAGGGCTCCCGCGGTCGCGGGAGGCGGCCCCGACGGCAGGCCGCCCCCCGCTCCTCGGGGACCGTCAGGCGACGGGCTTCGGAGGCGACGCGGGCTCCGGCGCGGGCGACGCCGGGGCCGTGGTCACCGGATGCGAAGGAACGACGGGAGTGACCGTGGTGACCGCGACGACGGGCACCTCGATCGTCCCCTTCACGTCCTTCTTCTGCACGCTGCCCAGCGTGTTGCGCACCTTGCGGGTCGCCTCACGCTTGGCCGCCGCGGCGGCCTTCGCCGCGGCCGTCATCGGCCCCCTGGGCTTGGGGGCGCTCATCCCGAAGTCCTCGAGGACCGCGTTTGCCTGCTTGCCGAACTGCGCGATGACGTAGTTGCGAAGCAGCGCGTACAGCGCGTTGGCCTTCAGCTCCTCGGCGTGAGCAGCGAGCACCGCGTCCTTCCACTGCTTGTTGAGGGCCGCTGCGGCGTTGATGGCGGCGATCGCCAGGGCGAACACCGCCTTGAGCGCCAGCGAGGTGTACGAGACGCCGCCGAGCGTCGCGCCCCCCGTGACGTGCTTGTCGATGCCCGTCTGGACGCTGGTGAAACGCGTCGTGACGGACGGCCTGTTGTTCTTGGTGCTGGTCATGGACGTTCCTTTCGCGAGAGTCGATCGGGTCGAAGAGAAGTCGAGAAAGCCCCCCCTTGCCCCTCTCATGTGTTTTTCGAGTCAAAAAGCGGGGTGAAATCGGCAGGCGTCGAAGAAAGGTCGGAGCGTGTGCGCCCACGACGACGGAGGCGGTGGGTGCTCGACGACGCGCGCCGTGTCGTCGTTCCCTCACCTGTACAGTCCGGCGAGGGGGTCGGATTCCGCGCCGACAGGTTCATTTTCTTCTCGAACGCCTCCGAGAAGCAGATGAACCCTTCCAAGTACTTCTCGAACGCCTCCAAGAAGCAGATGAACCCGTCCAAGTACTTCTCGAACGCCTCCGAGAAGCAGATGAACCCCTCCAAGTACTTCTCGATCCCCTCCGAGAAGCAGAGCAGCCCGTCCGGGGGCTCCTTCATGGCGTCGAAGAAGCGGAAGACCCCGCCGAAGTGCTTCCGGGTCGGCACCGAGCGGCGTCGATCGACGCTCCTACCCTAGGGGCAGCCGCGTGCGCGGCGCACCAGGACGCGCGAGACGCAACAGGACGCCCAGGACGCGCTTCAGATCGCGTCCTTCGCCATCACCGTCCAGTCGTCGTGCGCGTGCCCGCGCTCGATCCAGCGGTCCATCTCCCTGGCGATGGCCGGCATCACCGGCAGCGCGGAGCCGCGGCGCGCGGCCTCCTCGATCATCAGGCGCGCGTCCTTGCGCGCCATGGCGAGCTCCCACGACGGGTGCGCGAAGTCGCCCTCGAGGATGCGCTTCACGCGGGCGCCGAGGGTCTGCGCGGGGTTGAAGGCGTCGAAGAGCGACGCCGCCTCCGCCGCCGGGATGCCCACCGCCCTGGCCAGCGTCAGCACCTCGGTCACGCCGGTGGTCATGAACATCAGGAACATGTTGCCGAAGAGCTTGAACGACGCGGCGCGCTCGGGCTCCGGCCCGAGGTAGAGGAGCTTGCCGGTCATCTTGCCGAGCTCCGGCGACAGGGCGTCGAAGCGCGCGCGGTCGCCCGAGGCCAGCATGATCCCCGTCGCCTCCTGGGCGTTCTGCGGGCCCATGAACACGGGGGCGTGCTGGAAGGGGACGCCGCGCTCGGTCCAGCGCGCCGCGCGCGCCGCCGTCCCGCTCGGCGACGTGGTGGTGTGGTCGACGACGACGACGCCGGGGCCGAAGCCGGGGCGCGCGCGCTCGAGCACGTCGTCGACCGCGGCGTCGTCCGACAGCGTGAGGTGGATGCGCGCCGCGCCGCGCGCCGCCTCCGCGGGATCGTCGAAGACCTTCGCGCCGTCGGCCTCGAGCGGGCGGGCCTTCGACGCCGTGCGGTTCCACACCCGCACCTCCTCGCCGCGCCGGCGGAAGGCGCGCACGAAGCCCGAACCGAGCAGACCCGTTCCGAAGAAGGCGATCATTGGCGGCGACCTCCGAGGGGGATTACCGAGCGCTCCGATGCTTGGCGGGGACGGCGCGTCGCGCCCTCGAAGGCGCGGCCGGGGCCGCTTTCTTCCGGCGCGCGCGCGACACCGAGACCTCGACGCGGTTGCGCCCGCGCTGCTTGGCGTCGTACATCGCGTCGTCGGCGCGCCGCTGGAGGACCTCGGCCGACTCGCGCCCGTTCCAGGTGGCGACGCCGATGGAGACGGTCTGCTTCACGCGGGCGGGCCCCACGGCGATGGGCTGCTCGGACGCGTGGACGCGGATGCGGTCGGCGATGAGCCGGGCGTGGGCGTCGTTGGTCGAGGGCATGACCAGCACGAACTCCTCGCCCCCGCGCCGCACCAGGATGTCCACCCGCCGGGTCGCGGCGCGGACGCGGTCGACGAACGCGCGCAGCACCTGGTCGCCCACGGCGTGGCCGTGCGAGTCGTTGACCAGCTTGAAGTGATCGAGATCCATGAGCAGGAGGCTCAGCGGCCGCTCGCTGCGCCGCGCGCGCTCCATCTCCTCCACCAGGCGCGACGCGAGGTAGCGCCCGTTGAAGGCCAGCGTCAGATCGTCGGTCACCGCCAGGCGCTCGAGGCGCGCGCGCTGGATGGGGGCGACGGTGCAGTTGGCCAGCAGGCGCGCCAGGAGCTCGTCGGTGGGCGAGAAGGCGTTGACCTCCGGCGACGACACCGCCAGCACGCCCATGGGCGCCCCCTCGGAGATGAGCGGCTCGACCACGATGGACCGGATGGGGAAGCCCTGGCCGGGCGCCACCACGAAGCGCGGGTCCTTGCGCACGTCGACCACCCGCGCCGGCTCGCCGTGGGCGAGCACCCAGCCGGAGAGGCCCTCGTCGGCGCGAAGCTGCACCGAGGGCGTCTCGTGGCCGGTGCCGGAGCGCGCGCTGGCCAGCAGGTGCGTGCGCGAAGCGTCGAGCAGGCGGATCGAGGCGTGGTCGCCGGGCAGGATGGAGAGCGTGGCGTCGGTCACGGCGCGCAGCGCGTCCTCCAGGGCGCGACCGTCGGTGAGCTGCTCGGTGAGCTGGAGCAGCACGAGCAGATCCTTGAGCGCGTCGAAGGACATGGCGGCGAATCGGGGGACGATGATGGCACAGGCGGCGGCGTTTCAGTGCGCCGGGATGCCGTGCGCGGCGAGCCCGGCGACGATGGCGTCGGCGATCCGTCGCTGCCCGAGGGCGTCGGGGTGGTAGGTGAGCGCGTCGAAGCGGGCCGTCTCCAGATCGACGCGGACGTGCGCGAGGTCGAGGCCCTCGAACGTGGTGCGATCGATGGACGGCGCGCCGGTCTCGTCGGGCAAGCAGGCCGGCCAGCTCACCAGGACGAACAGCGGGAAGACGCCCCTGGCCCGGGAGGCGCGCGCCGACGCCACCAGCATGGCGCGCGCACGGCGGAGCCCCTCGTCGGTGCGGTAGCCGGTGATGTTCTCGAAGAGAGTGACCAGGCGCAGCGGCGGCCTGCCGCGGGGCAGCAGGGTGAAGGTGCCGTCGTCGTTGGGCTGCACGTGGGGGCGGTCGGTCCAGACGTTGCGGTCGTAGGTGACGGGTACGACCACGGTGACCGCGGCCAGCAGGTGCTCGAAGCGCGGCAGGTTGTCGACCAGGCGCAGGGTCGCCATGTCGTCGGCCACGGCGGACACGGCGACGTCGGCGACCTGCACGCCGAGGCGCTCGGCGACCGACGCCGCGGCGGTCTCCTCGTAGGGCAGGCCGAAGCCGGCGGCGACCGACTCGCCGCCGAGCAGGATGGTCGGGCGCGCGGGGTCCACCGGCTCGTCCAGCGAGCGCACGCGGTCGCCGGCGGCGTCGATGGCGAAGCGAACCGTGCGCGAGCCGACGACGACCTCGCTCACGTGCGAAGGGATGGGGCGCCAGCCGTAGCGCGGATCGGGCTCGGGATCGGCCTCGAAGTGGAGCGGCTCGTCCTTCTTCGGCGTGACCCTGCGCAGCGCGCACTCCGAGACCGCCAGCGCCAGGACGACGGCGAGGCCGATGCGCGCGACCCAGCCGAGCAGCTCGCGGGCCGGGCGCGTGCCCGCCTTGCGCCCCGCCGGCCGGGCGAGCAGGAGCACCACCACGCCGGCGACGGCGAGGAGGACGCGCAGCCGCGTGGCGTCCGCCAGCTGCGACGGCTCCTGGGCGCAGTGCCAGGCCGTCAGGTGCAGCTCGAACCAGTGGCGATCGGCCCGCCAGGCGCAGAGCAGCAGCCCGAGGCCGGCCCCGGCCACGAGGAGCTCGACCGCGCGCCTGACGCGGGGGTGCGGAGCCGGGGGGGCCATCGGCGGCCCAAATTAGACGATTGGAGCGCTCCGCGCCCGGTGGCACCCTCCTGCCCGACGCGTGCACGCCCTCCCCACGCACGAAGACTTCCTCCGGCGGGCGCGCTTCCCGTCGCTCGACGGCCTGCGCTGCCTGGCGGTGCTGCCCGTGGTCTGGCACCACAGCACGCCGCGGCCGCTCCAGGGGATCCCGGGGCGAGGGCCGCTCGGCGTCGATCTCTTCTTCGCCATCAGCGGGTTTCTCATCACGACGCTGCTGCTTCGCGAGCGTCGGGCGCGCGGCGGCGTCTCGGTCTCGCGCTTCTACGCGCGGCGGGCGCTGCGCATCTTCCCCGCGTACTACCTGGTCCTCGGGCTCTACGCGCTGCGCGCCTGGCTGTGGATGCCGGGCGGTCCGTCGCGCGAGCACTTCCTGCGCAGCCTGCCGTTCTGGGCGACGTACACGTCCAACTGGTTCGTCGACTTCGGCGTCGCCTATCCCATCGTCTTCGCCTTCGGGTGGTCGCTGGCGACGGAGGAGCAGTTCTACGCGCTGTGGCCCTGGCTGACGCGCGCCCCGCGCTGGGCGATGCCGGCGGCCGCGCTCGCGCTGCTGGCGCTCGACCAGGGGGTGGAGTGGGGGCTGCTGGGGACGAGCTGGCCGCCGCTGGCGCAGCGCGTGGCGGCCAGCATCGCGTCGCCCATCTGCCTGGGGGCGCTCCTGGGGTGCGCGCTCGACGCCCCGCGCTCGTTCGCCGCGCTCCGGCCGCTGCTGGGCCTCCGCGCGTCGGCGCCGATCGCCCTGGCCATCCTGGCGGCGCTGGTGGCCTGGGCCGGCGCTCCGCTGGTCGCCATCGCCCTGGCCATGACGCTGCTCGTCGGCGCGTGCTGCGTGCGCCCGGACCACGGGCTGCGCGTCCTGCTGGAGGCGCCGCCCGTGCGCTGGGTGGGCACCGTCAGCTACGCGCTCTACCTCGTGCACGTCACCGCCATCACGGCCGTGAAGCGCCTGGCCCCCGCGCACGCCGACGACGCGCCGCTGGTCTTCGTCGGCGGTCTCGCGCTGGCGCTGCCGCTCGCCTACGCCCTGCACCGGGGGCTCGACGTGCCGCTCCAGGCCCTGCGCGCCCGCCTGCGGGGCGTCCCTTGACGCTCGCTCCGCCCGCGCGCGACCCTCGTGGCCATGAGCAAGCCCCCGCCGCAGCGCGTCCGCGTCACCCGCCTCCAGGAAGCGCAGATCGACGCCGTCGTCGCCATCGATCGCGCGTGCAAGGAAGCCGCGCATCGGGCCGGCGTCCCCGCGGCGGACTGGCCGGTGCGAGGCCTGGCCGGGATGGCGGCCCTCACCAAGATGCACAACGTGGTGGCCGCCGAGGCGGACGGCGTGGTGGCGGGCTTCGCCGCGTGGCGCGACGAGTCGCCGGGGGTCGCGATCCTCGAGGACGTGGCCGTCGCTCCCGACATGCAGCGCCTCGGCGTCGGCAAGCGGCTGTTCGAGGCGGTGCTCGAGGAGGCCCGCGCGGTGTCGCTGCCGGTGCTGCTGGCCCGCCCGTGGGACAAGGTCCCCTCGGGTCGCGCGTTCCTCGTCAAGGCCGGCATGGTGCCGATCGAGAAGCTGGAGGCGAGCGAGCGCGTCCAGATGTGGCGCGAAGAGCACGAGTCGGCCGGCGGCGTGCTCAAGCCCGGGCAGGCCCTGCTCGGTCAGTCGCTGCTCTGAGCGCGACCGCGGGAAGATCGCGCGCGCGGCCCTCGTAGGCCTCTCTTGGACCCCCCGGAGGCTTCGATGAGCGCCTACAACCCCTACCTCGCCCCCCAGGCCCAGCAGGCCGGCCCGTACCCCGCTTACGGCCCGGCCTGGAGCCAGGAGCGCTACGTGCCGCTCGGGTGGCGCACCGTGCTGGCGGCCCTCTGCATCGCCGCGGCCGCCGTCTTCGGCCTGGCGCTCGACGCGGTGCAGCTGTCGGTGGGCGACCGGATGGAGGGCGAGTCGGCCGACGTGGGCGCGGCGCTGCTGGTCTTCTTCGTCGCCGTGGCCTTCCTCGGCTCGCTGGTCCTGGCCGCCATCTTCTTCGGCATCTGGATCCACCGCGCGGCGAAGAACCTGCGCGGCCTCGGGCGCCTGGGGATGCAGTTCTCGCCCGGGGGCTGCGTGGGGTGGTTCTACGTGCCGTTCGCCAACTTCGTCCGCCCCTTCAAGGCGGTCTCGGAGCTGTGGCGCGCGAGCGACCCCCAGGCCGACAGCTACAGCTGGACGATGGCGTCGTCCACCTCGCTCCTCGGCGTCTGGTGGGGCACCTGGATCGTCGGCAACATCATCTCCAACATCTCCGCCCGCATCGACGATCCGTCGACCTCCGGCGGCATCGGCCTGATGGGGAGCGCGCTCATCGCCGTCGCCGCCGTGGCGTGCATCCTGCTGATGCGCGGCGTCTCGGCGCGGCAGGGCGCAGCCGCGGCGGCTCAGGCGCTGGGAACTGACGTATCGCGCGAAGCGGTGTAATAAGCAGGAATGCGCTTTCGTGCACTCCTGGTCGTCGCGGCGACGCTGGCGGGGTCGGTCGTCGCGTCGTCCGATGCCGGCGCCGTCGGGACCCGCACCTTCGAGCTCGACTCGCTCGAGAAGCTGTCCGGCGGGGATCTCAAGGGCGTCAGCGTCGGCTCCGACGGCGTCGTGCGCGCGGGGTGGACGCTCGGCAACGTCCCGCTGCCCGAGGGCACGGGTACGACCGCGACCTGCGCGGTGGCGCTCGCCGACGGCAGCGTCCTGGTGGGGACCGGTCCCGCGGCGGGCGGCAAGGTGGTGCGCATCGCGAACGACCACGCCGCCGTGTTCGCCGACACCAAGGAGAACGCGGTCAACGCGCTGGCGGTCGACCGGGCGGGGACGGTCTACGCCGCGACCACGAGCAACAAGATCTACAAGGTGTCGCAGGGCAAGGCCGACGTGTTCGCCACGCTCGACGACGTGGACAGCGTCTTCGCCCTGGCGGTCGACAAGGCGGGGACGGCGCTCTTCGCCGGGACGGGCTCGCAGGGCCGCGTCCTGCGCGTCGAGCCCAGCGGCGCGTCGAGCACGTACTTCAAGACCGACGAGCCGTTCGTGGTCTCCCTGGCGGTGGGCGACGACGGCGCCGTCTACGCGGGCACCAGCGGCAAGGGCCTGCTCTACCGCATCACCGCCGCGGGCCGCGCCACGGTGCTCTACGACTTCCCGGGCGAGGACGTGCACGCCCTCGCCATCGGCCCCAACCACACGGTGTGGGCGGTGGCCAACGAGACCGCCAGCGGCTCGTCGAGCGAGACCTCGGAGTCGACCTCGTCGTCCAAGCGAGGCTCGGGTGGAGGCAGGACGCCCCCGGGGCCTACGTCACCGGCGCGCACCAAGCCCGGCAAGGGGGCCCTCTACCGGTTCGACGCGCAGGGCCGCCCCGAGCGCGTGATGCACCACGACGACTTCCACTACCTCTCGCTCGCGCTCGACGACCGCGGCGCGCCCTACGTCGGCACCGGCGCCGAGGGGCGCGTGTACACCGTCGACGACGCGCACCAGGTCTCGCTGGTGGCCGACACCGACGAGCGGCAGATCGGCGCGCTCGCCGTGGCCGGCAAGACGCGCTTCGTCGTGGGCAGCGATCCGGGGGCCTTCCACCGCGTCCTGTCCGTGGGCGGACCGGACGCGGTGTGGACCAGCAAGGCGCTCGACGCCGGGCTGCGCGCCCGCTTCGGCCACCTGACGTGGAACGGCACCGGGTCGCTCGAGGTGTCGACGCGAACGGGCGACACGCTCACGCCCGACGCGACGTGGAGCGCCTGGAGCAACCCGGTGGCCCTCGGCGCGCCGACGACGAGCCCCACCGGGCGCTTCGTGCAGGTGCGCGCGCGCCTCCGGGACGGGGGGGCGACCATCGCCGACGTGACGCTCCCCTTCGTGACCGAGAACCTGCGCGCCGTCGTCACCGAGGTGGCCGCGCGCCAGAAGGGGACGCACGAGGCCAAGGAGTCGAAGGACGCGCTGGCGCCGAGCGGCGGCGAGCCGCCGAAGCACGACAGCGTGGTGCACGTCACGTGGAAGGTCGACAACCCCGACAGCGACGAGCTCCGCTACCGCGTGCAGTTCCGTCGCGAGGGCGGGGCGCGCTGGCTGGACGCGACGCGCCCGGACGAGGTGCTCACCAAGGCGGAGGTCGACTGGGACACGGCGGCGCTGCCCGAAGGCAAGTACCGGGTGCGCGTCGACGCCAGCGACGAGATCTCGAACCCGCCGGCCGACACGACGCATTTCGCCCTGGAGACGCCGCCGGTGCTGGTCGACAACACGCCGCCGGTCTGGAAGACCCTGGGCGTGCAGGCGCGCCGCCTGCGCGGCGAGGTGGTGGACGGCCTCGGGCCGATCGCGCGGATCGAGGTGGCCATCGACGGGCGGCTCGAGTGGCGCCCGATCGCGCCCGTCGACGGCATCCTCGACACGGCCGACGAGTCGGTCGACGCCGACCTGACGCCGCTGTTGCCCCCCACGCCGGGGCCCCACATCGTGGCCGTGCGCGCCTTCGACGCCGCGGGCAACTCGGTGGTGCGGGAGACCGAGACGCCCTGAGGCGAGGGCGACGGGACGGTCGAGGTCGGGTCGCGGCGCACCTACATCGGGGACATGACACCAGCGCCAGGGGCCGGGAGCTCGACCGCTGGCGGGTACCCCACAATTTGTAGCGATATCGACCATCTCTGGCCAGAATGAATCCGGCACGCACCGTGAAGTGATCGGTGGGCTGGAGCCCCCTCCCCCCTCTCGATGAGCCCTCGCACCGCCCTCCTCGTCGCCCTCTCGCTGGCGATCCCCGCCGCCACGGCGGCCGGCTGCAGCGTGCGCGCCGACATCGCGGGGGGCGACACGGTGCCGACGGTGACGAACCCGTACGGCCTCGACGCGAGCGTGGACGGCGACGGCAACGGCGGTTTCGCCGACGTGGCCGCGTCACCCACCTACCAGGGCAGCCCGCTGTGCAACGCCTCGCGCTCGACCGGCTGCTACCCGGACGATCCGGCGACCTCGACGGCGAAGGAGTGCAAGCTGGCGCCCGACGGTGGCCCGTACAGCGCGACGGGCGGCTACGACGGCGTGGCGCTGGCGTGCCACGTGGTGCCCGCGGCGGGCGCGGCCAACGGGCTGGGCGTGCAAAGCGTCTGCACCCCGGCCGGGTCTGGCACCGCCGGCAGCGCCTGCAAGCTGTCGACGGACTGCGCGCCGGCCCTGGAGTGCGTCGGGACCGGCACCTGCACGCACTACTGCTGCGCGGGCAACACCGAGTGCGGCCTCAAGGAGTTCTGCGACATCCAGCCCATGGCGGAGTCGTCGATGACCAAGGTCCCGGTGTGCATGCCCATCCAGCCTCTCGCGGGCTGCGAGCTGCTCCCGGGCGCGCAGGGCAGCCCCTGCACGTCGACGACCGAGACCTGCGCCGTGGTGCGCGAGGACGGCGCCACCGGCTGCGTGGCCGTCGGCGCCGTGAAGGCCGGCGACGACTGCGACACCGACCACTGCGGCGCGGGACTGGTGTGCCTCGGCACCCCCGGTCAGCGGCGATGCTTCCAGCTCTGCCACACGGCGACGTCCGCCGAGTGCTCGGCCACGCAGAAGCAGACGTGCAAGGGCGGCCTGCCGCTGTTCCCGGATCCGACGGTCGGGATCTGCCAGTAGCCGCGGAACGGTGTCCCGGGACACCCCCGGGAACGTCCAGGACGGCCCTCTCGACACTCGCTCCTCCGCAGGTACCGTCGCGGCGTGCCTGGCACGGGACGTGGACTGGCGAGGGGGCATGACGACGAGCGGGACGTGGGTCGGTCCGCGGGAGCGCGCGGCGGAGGTGGGCGTCGAGTGCCTCGGCGACGCCGAGCTCGTCGCCATCGTGCTCGGCACGGGATGCACGGGCTTGCCCGTCAGCGTCCTCGCCGCGACGTTGCTCGAGGAGCACGGGGGCGTGGGCGGCCTGGCACGGGCGGGCATCGGCGAGCTCGTCGATCGCTCCGGCATCGGCGCGGCCAAGGGGGCGCGGCTCGCCGCGGCGGTCGAGCTCGGGCGCAGGGCGGCGTTCGCGGCCTCGCTCGACGCCTCCCCGCGGCTGCCCGACCGCGCGGCGGTGGAGGCGTGGGCGCGGCCGAGGCTGGCGACGCTCGATCACGAAGAGCTGTGGGTGCTCGCGCTCGACGGACGGCACGGGCTGCGCGCCGCGCGGCGCGTCGCCTCCGGCGGCATCCACGGTCTTCACGTCGCGCCGAGGGACCCGCTGCGGCTCGCGCTGCGCGAGGCGGCCAGCGCGTTCGTCCTCGTCCACAACCACCCCAGCGGTGACCCGGCGCCCAGCGACGAGGACGTGGCGTTCACGCGCGCGGTCGCGGAGGGGGCGGCCGCCATCGCCACGCCCCTGCTCGATCACGTGGTGGTGGCGCGCCGCCGCGCGAGCTCGATGCTCGACCTGGGGATGCTGCCCCACCCGCGACCCAAGCTCCTCGGCCGCGGATGAAGGGCGCATCAGGGAGTCGCGGTCGTCTCCTGGCCGGAGGCGCGCTGCGGGAGGGCGAGGAGCTCGTCGAGGGCCTTCGGCGCGTAGAGATAGGCGTACGCCGCCTCGCTCGCGAGGACGCGCTTGAGGTAGTTGCGCGTCTCGTCGTACGGGATGCGCTCGACGAAGACGTCGAAGTCGTCGCCCCCTCGCTCGCCGAGCCACCGGCGCACCGCTCCCGACCCGGCGTTGTACGCCGCGATGGCCAGGGACGGATTCGCCGGGAACGAGGCGCGCATCGAGCCGAGCAGGCGCGCGCCGAGGGCGATCGACACCTCGGGCCGGCGCAGCGATGCGTCGTCGACCACCAGCGAAGTCCCTCGCGCCGTCAGCCGCGCCGTGCTCGCCAGCAGCTGCATCAGCCCGATGGCGCTCGCCCCGCTGTGCGCGTCGGGGTTGAAGGCCGACTCCTCGCGCATGATGGCCCAGGTGAGTGGCGAGGGGATCCCCGCCGAGGCGCTCTCGGTCCCGACGACGTCGTCCCAGGGACGGGGGAAGGCCACCTGCCAGGGAAGACGCCAGCGCCCCGCGGGCCAGTGGGCGCGATGGTCGACCAGACGCGCGCGCGCGAACGAGTGGCCCAGCTCGGGGGCGCCCGCGCGATCGTAGAGCCAGGCGACCGTCCAGAGCACCTCCGGATCGGCCCCCTCCGAGACCAGCCCGCCAGCGCCTGCCTCGCGGCGAGCCGCGTCGATCTCGCCCACCTCGAGCAGGCGCGTGAAGCGCTGGAAGACCGGAGACGCCAGCTCGGGGTGCTCCTGGGTCAGGAACGGCGCCGCGGGCTCGCGGGCCACGGCGGCGGCCACGGCGCTTCGCGCGGCGGCGTCGTCGAGGGCGCGGAGGCGCGCGTACGCCAGCAGCATGTAGAAGGCGAAGGGCTGGTCCGACACGATGGCGGCGTAGCGGGTCGTGGCGTCGGCCACGTCGCCCGCGAGCTGCGCGACGCGCGCGCGGTAGTACGCGGCGCGGCCGGCCGAGCCCCACCCGTGGTCGTCGGAGTCGAGCCCGACCAGGCGATCGAGCACCGACCGCGCGCCGTCGAGGTCGTGCTTGCCGAGGCGGGTCAGGGCCACGCGGAAGAGCGCCTCACCCTTCATGTCCCCGTCTGCGTAGACGTCCGGGACGGAGGCCAGGAGCGCGAGGTATCTCGCCTCGTCCCCCTGCTCGAAGACCACCAGCGCCTCGTGGAAGCGAGCGTCGTCGGCCAGGCGATGCCTGGGAAAGAGCTTCTCCACCCGCTCGAAGCGCGACATCGCCTCCGCGTTGCGGTGGGCCGACGCGCTCGCCTTGCCGCCGTAGTAGAGGGCCGTCACCAGGGCGTCCTCGCCGTCGCAGCGCTCGATGGCGTCGCCCCACGCGTCGGCGGCGCCGTCGGGCTTGCCCCGGGGCGCAGCCTGCGCGCGCACGACGGCCGCCTTGCAGGCGGCGCCGCGTTCTTTCTTGTCCGCCTTCGGCAGCGCCTTGAGCAGCGCTTCCGCCGTCTCGGTGGCGCGCTTGGGCTGCGAGGCGTCGAGCCACGCCTGCGCCTGGCGCGCGCGCTCGTCGGGCGTGAGCGCAGGAGCGGAGCGTCGCCTGAGGGACGTCGCCGCGCGCGTCCGCAAGCCCAGCACGTCGTCCTTCTCGGCCGTCAGCGGCGACTCGACGAGCACGCGCGTCGCCAGATCGAGCGCCTCCTGGGCGTGCGCTTCGGCGGGACCGTCCACGCCGTCGAGCAGCGCCGTCGCGAGCTGAAGCGAGACGTCGACCCAGCGCACGCCGTGGGGCGTCGCTCCGAGCAGCGCGCGCCAGATCGTCACCGCCGAGGCGCGATCACCCCTGGCGGCCTGGGCGTCGGCCAGCGTCAGCCTGGCCTCGTCGCGCGCCGCCAGCTCGTCGCCCGCGGCCCGCGCGCGAGCGATCGCGTCGTCGTAGCGTCCCACTCGGTAGAGCGCCTGCGCGCTCCGGAGAGCGGCGTACGGAGCGAGCACGCACGGCGCTCCCGCGTCGTCGGTGGCCATCGCGCGTTCGAAGGCGGCGGCGGCATCGGCCGCCTCGCCGGCCGCCAGATGCAGCCGCCCCGCGACGTATGCCCAGGCGCAGGTCTGCGAGGAGTCGAGCGTCGCGCTCGACCGCGCGGCGTCGACCTCGCGCGCGGCCCCCGAGGAGTCGTGTGCACGGTCGCGCTCGCGCGCGGTCGCGAGGCGCGGATCCTGGAGCACGACGGCCAGCCTGGGCATGCCCTCGTCGAGAGCCGCGACCCTGGCGGCGTCCCCGTCGCCCGATCCCTCCGTGCCGCTGCCCGGCGCCGGTGTGCTCGGCGCGGCCACCGGCTCCGCCGGGGAGCGCGTCTCGGTCGCGCTTCCCCCCCGGCATGCGCACACCAACACCGCCACGGCACCGACGACGGCTCGCGCTCTCATCGCTTGGGGCGGTACGCCTCGGCCATGGCTTCTTCTTCCCGGGCCTCCGTTCGCTTGCGCAGCCCCTCGTCCCAGCGCGCCCGGTCCCTGGCCACGACCTGGGCGTCCGCCTCGCGCGTCGCGACCTGCGTTCGGGCCCGCTGCTCCTGCTCGAGCGCCGTCGCCTCCGACGTCCGCGCGCGGTCGCACTCCGCCGCCATCGCCGTGCCCTCCGCAGACGCGCGTCGCTCCCAGGCGTCCGCCCGCGCCAGGTCCGCGGCGCGCAGCTCGCCGCGCGCGAGCGCCTCCCGCTCGTCTTCTCGCACGAGCGCCGTCGCGCTCTCGTGGAGCTCCCGTCGCTGCTCGGCCCCCCGGCGCCGTCGCTCGGCCTCGTCGCGCCGGGCGACCGCCGTGGCCAGACCGCGCACCGCCTCGTCCACCCCGTGCTGGCGAAGCCGGGCCAGCGGCTCGAGCGCGTACTTCGGCGGGCGCATGGCGTGCGCAGAGCATAGCGCAAAGGTTGCGGCGGGCGGGGCCGGGCGCATGATGACCCCACGATGCGCGCCCGCGTGCACGACCCGCTGGGACCGCGCTGGACACGCCGGGTCGTACCGGCGCTGGCCGTGCTGGTGATGCTCGTGGGCCTCCTGACGCCCGCGGGAGCGGCCCTGCGCGCGTCGGTGGCGCTGGCGGGGGTCGCGCTCCTGGTCGCGTCCCGCCTCCTGCAGGTCCTTCACGCGTCGCGCGAGGTCGTCCTGCGGCTCGGCGCGGGGCACGTGGACGTGCCGCGCGCAGGATTGCTCAGCCAGCGCATTCGCGCCCGGAACGTCCGGGCTGCGTCGAGCGCGCGCACGGCGAAGGGCGTCGCGCTGGCCCTGGTGCGGAGCGACGCGCCCGAGCGCCCGATCGTCCTCGAGCTGCAGAGCGAGGACGACCTGACCAGGGTCCGGCGTGCCCTCGGCATCGGGCACTTCGGCTGCGGCGAGATCGCGTGGCCCACGACGCGCACCGACCCCGTCTCGTCGCTCGGCAGAGCCGTCGCCTCGGCCTTGCTCTCCTTCGGCTGGCTGGCCATGGCCATCGTCGCCGCGTTCGGGCGGGCGGAGATGTGCCTGGCCATCGCGCTGCCCCTGGTGCCGGCCACCATCGCGGTCGCGATCGCGTCGCTGGCGGCGCAGCGCCCCGGCGCGCGCGTGACCCTGGGGTCGCACGCGATGACGCTCTTCGATCGGCAAGGGGCCCGGTCTTCGGCGGCTTATGCCGACGTGGTGGACATCCGCCCCGGCGAGGTTTGCCTCCGGCTCCAGACGCGCGCGGGACAGCTCGTCATCCCGACCCAGGAGATGACGCCGGAGGAACGCGAGCACGTGGGCGCGCAGATCGTCTCGGCCGTGCAGCGTACCCGCGGCGAGGGGCCGCCGCCGCCGGGCCTTCCCCCCTCGCTGGCCGTCCTCGCACCGCGCGAGGAGGCGAGGAGCGCCTGGCTCGCCCGCCTCGACACGGCCGCCGCGTCGCTCGCCGGCGGAGGGGGTTACCGGCGCTCCGACCTCGACACCGACGATCTGTGGACCGCGCTCGAGAGCCCCGACGCCCCGGCTCCCATCCGCGCCGCCGCGGCCCGCGTCCTGGCGCGCATCGCGCCCGCGGAAGCCAGGACCCGCATCGCCCAGGTGCTCGAGAGCGAGCACGACGAGCGGGCCCTCGCCCACATCCGGGTGGCGCTCGAGGAGGACGTCGACGTGGCCGCCGCCGAGCTCGACCGCCTCGACTATGCCGGGGACCACTCCTGAAGGGAGCGCACGCGCGCCTGCGGCTCGCCCTGGGCGGCCTCCAGCGCGTCGCACGCCGCGAGCGCCGCAGCGATGGTGGTGAAGTACGGAATGTTCGCGAGCAGCGTCTGGCGGCGGAGCGAGTAGCTGTCGCGCACCTCCTTGGCGCCCATGGTGGTGTTGACCACGATGGCGATCGTCCCGCTGCGGATCGCGTCGACGACGTGCGGCGACCCCTGATTGACCTTCTGGACGATGTCCACCGGGACGCGCGCGCGCGTGAGCGCGGCGGCCGTGCCCACCGTGGCGAGCACGTCGAAGCCGAGCGCCCGCAGCCTGCGTCCGATGTGGATGGCGGCCGGCTTGTCCTCGTCCTTCACGCTGATGAACGCGCGCCTACGCTGGGCGCTGGCGTCGGGCAGGGTCAGCTCGATCCCGCTCGCCAGCATGGCCTTGCCGAAGGCCCGCGCGAAGGTCTCGGCGATCCCCATCACCTCGCCCGTCGAGCGCATCTCGGGGCCGAGGATGGTGTCGGCCCCCGGGAACTTGGCGAACGGGAAGACGCTCTCCTTCACGCTGGTATGGCGCGGGACCGGCGCGTCCTCGATGCCGAGCTCGTCCAGCGTCTTTCCCACCATGAGCATGGCGGCGATCTTCGCCAGCGGCCGTCCCGTCGCCTTGGACACGAAGGGCACGGTGCGGCTGGCGCGCGGGTTCACCTCGAGGATGTAGACCTCGCCTCCTTTGACCGCGAACTGCACGTTCATCAGGCCCACCACCCCGAGCTCGAGGGCGAGCATCCGCGACTGCTCCTCGATGCTCAGGACGATCTCGGGCGAGAGCGAGTGGGGCGGGAGGACGCTGGAGCTGTCGCCGGAGTGCACCCCGGCCTCCTCGATGTGCTGCATCACGCCGCCGATGACGCAGCGCCGGCCGTCCGAGACGCAGTCGACGTCGACTTCGATGGCGTCCTTGAGGAACTCGTCGACCAGGATGGTCTGCGTCCCGGCCTCGTGTGCGGCCTCGAAGGCGCGCGTGACGAAGACCTCCAGCTCGGCGCGCGAATAGACGATCATCATCGCGCGCCCGCCGAGCACGTAGCTCGGCCGCACCAGGACCGGAAAGCCGAGGCGCTCGGCGATGGCGATGGCTTCGGAGGGCGAGCTGGCGATGCCGCTGCGGGGGCGCTTGAGGGCGAGCTTGGTGAGAAGCTCGTCGAAGCGCCCGCGATCCTCGGCGCGATCGATGGCGTCGGCGCTGGTCCCGAACAGCCGCACGCCGCGCTCCTCGAGCGGGACCGCCAGCTTGAGCGGGGTCTGCCCGCCGAACTGGACGATGACCCCCTCCGGCTGCTCCTCGTCGACGATGTTGAGCACGTCCTCCAGCGTCAGCGGCTCGAAGTACAGGCGGTCGGAGGTGTCGTAGTCGGTGGAGACCGTCTCCGGGT
>DATBQU010000449.1:0-4959 GCA_036560665.1 Polyangiaceae bacterium | reverse complement strand
CGCGCTGGGCATCAAGAACGTGAAGGAGGAGCTGGGCCTGCTCGAGAAGCACCAGATCCTGCTCGACGGCTCGCAGGACCGCTACATGCTCCAGATCTTCCTGCGCGAGGCCAAGGCGCTCTACGGCGACGAGCGCGCGGGGCCGTTCTTCTACGAGATCATCCAGCGCTGCGGCGACGAGGGCTTCGGCTACGGCAACTTCCGCGCGCTCTTCGAGAGCATCGAGCGGGCCCAGAGCGCAAGCCCCCGATGATCGACCGGCAGAGCGCGGGCCTGCTGCCCGACAAGCCGCACACCCTCTGCCGCGGGCCGGACGGCAAGATGCTCTACGAGGAGATGTTCACCCGCGGCGGCTTCAGCGGGCCGTTCACGTACTTCTATCACCGCCACCCCGTGACGCCGCACCGCGAGGTGGAGCGGACCGACCGCGGGTGGGCGGCGCCGCAGCCCGATCCGGACGCGCAGCGGCCGCTGCGGCGTCGGCTGTACCTGTCCGATCGCGTCCCGGCGGGCGGGATGCTGGTCGACCGGCGCGTGCCGGTGCTCTTCAACAAGGACGTGACGGTCCTGCTGGCCCGCCCGGACGTGACCGACGACGTCTACTTCGCCAACGGCGACGGCGACGAGCTGTGGTTCGTGCACGAGGGCGGCGGGCGGCTCGAGTCGCCGTGCGGGTGGCTCGAGGTGAAGGCGGGCGACTACGTGTGGGTCCCCCGGTCGATGATCCACCGCTGGCACGTCGAGCACCCCATGCGCCTGATGGGCTTCGAGGCGCACGGCGGCGTCTTCGTCCCCGAGGCGTTCCGCAACCCGGTGGGGCAGCTCAAGATGGACGCGCCCTACACCCACCGCGACTTCGTGCACCCGCGCGGGCCCATCGCCACGCCGGACAGGGTGCAGGAGGGGCCGCGCGAGCTGCTGGTGAAGAAGCAGGGGGGCTTCACGCGCTTCGCGCTGGAGCAGCCGCCGATGGACGTCGTGGGCTGGGACGGGTTCGTCTACCCCTTCGCCTTCGCCATCGAGAAGTTCCAGCCCAAGACGGGGCTGGTGCACCTGCCGCCGACGGTGCACGCCACCTTCGAGGGGCGGGGGTTCCTGGTGTGCTCCTTCGTGCCGCGCCTGGTGGACTACCACCCCCAGGCCATCCCCTGCCCGTACCCGCACTCGAGCGTCGACTGCGACGAGATCATCCTCTACCTGCGCGGCAACTTCACCAGCCGCCGGGGGGTGGGGCCGGGCGCCATCTCGCTGCACCCGGCGGGCGTCGCCCACGGGCCGCACCCCGGCGCCTACGAGGCCAGCGTGGGGACGACGCGGACCGACGAGCTGGCCGTGATGTGCGACACCTACGAGCCGCTGACGCCCACCGCGCAGGCCGCGAACATCGAGGACGCCGGCTACCACGAGTCGTGGAAGACCTGAGGCGGCTCGTCTAGGCTCGCCGCCATGGCGCGCACGGTGGTCCAGGGCGACGGAGGCTTCACTTACAACAAGACCGACGTGGAGGGGCACCTCGTCATCGGCCGGCACGACGACTGCCACGAGACGCTGGCGTGGCTCGACATCGACGGCGACGGGATGGTCGACTTCATCGGCATCGAGTCGGCGGGGGGCAACCGCGAGGACGACGACCACGAGCTGGTGGCGGTGAACGGCGCCACGGGCGCGGTCATGTGGAGGGCGCTCAACGGCGAGATGAGCGACACCCTCGCCCTGTGCGACGGCGTGCTGGTGTGCGCGACGGACGACCGCACCAAGGTGCGGGGGCTCGACCCGCGCACCGGGCAGCAGCTGTGGTGCATCACCCCGCCCGACCGCGTGAGCGACGATCCCTTCGACGGCGTGGACAACGCGCGCTCCATCACGTCGCGCGGGCCGTTCGCCCTCTTCGAGTGCAAGGACGACACGCTGCACGTGGTCGAGGCCAAGACGGGGCGGGTGGTGTTCTGGCGGCCGGGCAAGCTGGAGTGGCACGCGCTCGATCTGCCGGGGCTCGTCTGCGTGACCTACGACGACGAGGGCGGTGACAGCCGCTTCGACCTCTTCGATCTCTTCCGCAACCGCTGCGTCTACTCGGACAGGCTGGTGAGTCGCCCCGCCTTCGCGCAGGGGCCGGGCGTCCTGGCGGTGATCCACGGCTCGTACAGGCCGAGCGGCGGCGTGGGGACCAAGCTCATCGTGCTCGACCCCATGAGCTACGACGTGCGCCACCAGACGTGGATCGAGTGGCTCGACGCCGACGGCGATCCCCGCATGCTGCCGATCCAGACGTTCCCCTGCGACCGCAAGAGCGCGGCGGTGATCCCCGGCAACCGCGTGGTGGTCGGCGAGCGCGAGGAGGGGCGGCTCTTCATCCTGCCCATGGGGGGCGGGCGGCCGCTCGGGGTCATCCCGCCCCCGCAGCAGGGCTTCGCCTTCCGCGGGCTGGCGGTCGCGTCCAACGTGCTGGTGGCGGCCTACATGAAGAAGGAGGGGACCAAGAAGATCATCCTGGTCGGCTACGACATGAGCACCCTGCAGGGGCTGTGGTGGATCCCCGAGGGCCTGGGCGGCACCAGCACCGACAACGTGATGCTGGCCAACTGGACGACCATCCTCGTGCCGAGCGCGCGGCGCGACGACCGGCAGTACAAGCCGAACAACCCGACCGCCATCTGGCACGTCGATCCGGCGACGGGGCAGAAGGTGACGGAGTACCCGGTGCCGCAGCTCGAGTGCATCTCGCTCGAGGGCAAGTGGCTCTGCGCCTTCGTGACGACGTACTACCACGGGCATCCGCTGGCCTACGACCTCGAGCGGCGCGAGCGCGTGCTCTAGCGCTACCCTGCCATCCATGCGCATCAAGCGCGTCCGCTGTCACCTGTGCGGGGGGCCCAAGGTGCTCGCCCCGTCGACGGCGTACGTGTACTGCGACTGGTGCGGCGCGCTGACCGACTGGGACTTCGCCGTGGCGACGCGCACCATGGGGTCGCGCGATCCCGGGCCGCACTACGAGGCGCTGCGGGTGTACCTGCACCCCAAGATGGAGGAGGCGAAGCTGCGCGGCGACCGCGGCGGCTACAACGCGGGGCAGCGGCAGCTCTTCGACCGGCACGTCGAGGCCTGCCCCGCCGCGTACTCGCCGCGGGTGAAGGACCGCTTCTACCGCGCCGCCATCATCGGGTTCTCGGCGGCGCAGAAGACGCTGGAGGCGTTCGAGCCGGAGCTCTTCGGCCGGGCGGCGCAGATCGCCGACGCCCTGCGCAAGCTGCGCTGGGTGGGCGCGCAGGAGGGCGGGACGGCGCGCAGCGACACCTTCTGGAAGCTCTTCGCGGCGACGTACAACCATGCGCAGGCGTCGGCGTCGTGGGCGGCGTCGAAGGGGCTGCTGGGCAGCCACCCCGACCACCCGTCGGCGGAGCTGCTGGCGCGGATGGAGTCGTCGGCCTTCGCGCAGCAGTGGCTGCCGCACCTGTCGAAGGAGGACGGCGACCGCCTGCTCGGCGAGACGGGCCTGGCCGGCGAGTACGTCGAGGCCGAGCCGGTGCCGACCGAGCCGCGACCGTGCAGCCGCTGCGGCGCGACGATGACCATCGCCTCGGGGGCGCGACGCGCGCTGTGCGAGTCGTGCGGCGCCATCGCCGAGATCGGCGGCGCCTCCATCCCCTGCCCCGAATGCGGCGCCGCCGTCGAGCTGCCCGCCGGCGCCTCCCGCGCCAGCTGCACGTACTGTCGCGCCGAAGTGCGCCGGGACGCCTAGGGCAGGGCGGCCAGGGCGAGCCAGCGGCCCTCGGCGCTGGGGAGGAACGCGCGGGCACGGAGGCTGGTGACGACGACCTGGTCCTCGTACCAGAGGGGGAGCCAGTGCAGCTGGTCGCGGGCGCGGGCCTCGAGGCGGGCATAGACGGCCTTGCGCGTGTCGACGTCGGGTGCGCGGTCGCCCTCGTCGAGCAGCGCGTCGAGCTCGGGGTCGTGGACGCGGCCGCGGTTGGCGCCGGCGGGGGGCACGCTCGCGCCGTGGAGGAAATGGCGGAGCACGTTGGGCTCGGTCATCTCCGGGAGCTGCAGGATGGCGAGATCGAAGTCGCCGCCCTCGAGGCGCGCGATCATCGTGCCGATCTCGAGCGGCACGACGTCCACGTCCAGGCCGGCGTCGCCCAGCTCCTGCGCCACGACGCGCGCCACGTCGCCGCGAAGCCGCTCGGTGGAGGTGAGGAGCGTGAGGTGGGCGCCCGCCATCCCGCGGGCGGCGAGCAGGGCCCTCGCCGCGCCCGCGTCGAACGGCAGCGGGGGCACGTCGGCGTGGGCCCAGTGCGCGGGGGCCACCAGCGCCCCCGCCGGGCGCGCCCGCCCGTCGAAGAGCGTGGCGCAGAGCATGGCGCGGTCGATGGCCAGCGACAACCCCTGGCGCACGCGCGCGTCGCCGAGCGGCGCGTGCTCCTCCTCGACCACGACGTAGGTGAGGTTCGACCCGGGGCGCGACGCGACCGCCAGGCCGGGCTGCGCGGCCAGGGCGGGCAGGAGCGTCGGCGAGACGAGGTTGACCTCGACGTCGGCCCGCCCCGCCTCGAGGCGCAGCGCGCGGGCGTTCTCGTCGTGCACCGTTCGAAGCTCGATCGCGTGCGCGGGGCGGGGCAGGGCGCCCGCCTCGGCCGGCTCCAGCAGCAGGTCGCCGCGTCCCGCGCGGGCCACCGTGTACGGGCCCAGGCCGTCGAGGGAGCCGCCCGGCGCCGGAGGCGACGCGGCCTGGTCCGCGCGAAGGATGGGCAGCTCGAGGTCGGTCAGCAGCGTGGCGTGCGGGTACGCCAGCCGGACGACGACCGCGTGCTCGCCCTCCTCCCGGGCCTCGGCGATGGCCGCGACGACCCCCGCATGCCGCGAGGCCACCGCGGGCGACGCGAACGCCCGCAGCGTGGCGACGACGTCGCGGGCACGAAGGGGGGCGCCGGAGTGGAAGCGGACGTCGTCGCGCAGGTCGAT
>DATBQU010000448.1:0-5870 GCA_036560665.1 Polyangiaceae bacterium | reverse complement strand
TCCCCGCCGAGGGCTCGCTGTAGCCGATGGCGAAGTGCATCTCGCCGCGCAGGATGGCCGGGAGAAGCCTCGCCTTCTGCTCGTCGGTCCCGTATTTCATCAGCGTGGGTCCCACCGTGCAGAGCGTGAGGAACGGGATGGGGAAGCCGGCGCGCTGCACCTCGTCGAAGAAGATGAACTGCTCGATGGCAGGCCGGCCCTGGCCGCCGAACTCCTTCGGCCACCCGATGCCGAGCCACCCGTCGGCGCCCATGGTGCGCAGCGCGTTCGTGTAGAGGGGCCCGCCGCCCTCCGAGCCGGAGACCTCGTCGAGGAGCTCGGCAGTGACCAGGCGCTCGAAGTACGCGCGAAGATCGCGCACGAGCGCCTTCTCGCCGTCGGTGTAGTCGATGAACATTCGCTCCTCTTCAGCCGTGCCCCACCCGGGCCGTCTCCGCCGCCCAGCGGTAGTCCGGCTTGCCGCTGGGGTGGCGCACCATCTGCTCGACCAGCGCGAGGTGCCGCGGGATCTTGTAGCCGGCGAGGCGCGTGCGGCAGTGTGCCTCGAGCCCCGCCAGGGTGATGTCGGCGCCGGGGCGCGGCTGGATCACGGCCGCGACGCGCTGGCCCCACTTCTCGTCGGGCACGCCGACCACGACGGCGTCCATCACGCCCGCGTGCGCCTTGAGGGCGGCCTCGACCTCCTCGGGGAAGACCTTCTCGCCGCCGGTGTTGATGCAGACCGCGCCGCGACCGAAGACGGTGATGAGCCCGTCCTCCTCGATCGTCGCCAGGTCGCCGGGCATGACCCAGCGCTCGCCGTCGATGGTGACGAAGGTGGCCGCCGTCTTCTCCGGGTCCTTGTAGTAGCCCACCGGCAGGCGCCCGCGCCGCGCCAGCTTGCCCACCACGCCGGAGCCGGGCTGGATGGGCCGAAGGTCGTCCCCCAGGACGGTGTTGCTCTCGTCCATGGCGAACTTGGGGCGCCCGCCGGTCGCGTCGCCGATGCCCGCCATCCCCTGGTGCCCGGTCTCGGTCGCGCCGAAGTTGTTGAGCACCATCACGTGGGGGAGGAGCGCCTGGAGGTCGTCCTTCACGGAGTCCGAGAGGATGGCGCCCGCGGAGGCCAGGACGAACAGCGAGGACATGTCGTACGAAGCGCCGGGCTCGCGCAGTGCCTCCACCATCGGACGCGCCATGGCGTCGCCGACCATCAGCAGCGTGTTGACGCGCTCGCTGGCCACCAGCCCGCAGACCTGCCGGGCGTCGAAGCTGCGACCGGGAGAGAGCACCACCTTGCCGCCGCCGAAGAGGCCGATGAGCGCCGCCCACTGCGCGGCGCCGTGGATGAACGGGGCCGCGGGCAGGAAGGTGAGCGCGTCCTCCTTGCCGGCCACGAGCGGCGCGAGCTCCTCCGGCTTCTCGAGGTGCGGCCCGCCGGGGTTGCCCCCCTGGAGCCCCGCGAAGAAGACGTCCTCGTGGCGCCAGATGACCCCGCGCGGCATCCCGGTCGTCCCCCCGGTGTAGATGATGTAGTGGTCGCGCCCCGAGCGCGGTCCGAAGCGCCGCTCGGGCGAGGCGCCGGCGAGGAGCGACTCGTAGTCGCCGCCGTCGCCCACCTGCACCATCGTCCGCAGCGAGGGCACGCGGTCCTTCACGGCGAGCGCGCGCGGCGCCAGCTCGCTCTGCACGAAGAGGGCCACCAGGTCGGCGTTGGCGAAGAGGTAGGCCAGCTCTTCCTCGACGTAGCGGTAGTTGATGTTGATGGGGACCGCGCGGATCTTGAACGCCGCCAGCATGGCCTCGACGAACTCGACGCCGTTGTACAGGTACAGGCCGACGTGATCGCCGGCGCGGACGCCGCGCTGGGCGAGCGCGTTGGCCAGGCGGTTCGCGCGGGCGTCGAGCTCGGCGAACGTCAGCGCCGTGTCGCCGGCGACGATGGCAGGCCGTCCCGGTACGACGTCGACCACGCTCTCGAAGAGATCCGCGATGTTGAATTGCATGGGCCCCTCACGCGTCACGGACGGTCGCGTCCGACGATCCACATGGCGAAGAACTGCGACGCGCCGCCGTAGGCGTGACCGAGGGCGAGGCGGGCGCCGTCGATCTGGTGCTCACCGGCCATCCCGCGCACCTGGAGAGCGGCCTCGGCGAAGCGCAGCATGCCCGAGGCGCCGATGGGATTGGACGACAGCACGCCGCCGGAGGGGTTGATGGGCATGTCGCCCTCCATGGTGGTGGCGCCCTCCACCGTCATGCGCCAGCCCTGGTCGTCCGCCGCGAAGCCCAGGTTCTCCAGCCACATCGGCTCGAACCAGCTGAAGGGGACGTAGATCTCCGCGACGTCGAGCTGCTTGCGGGGATCGGTGATCCCCGCCTGCCGGTACAGGTCGGCCGCGCAGTCGCGCCCCGCGCGCGGGTCGACCTGGTTGCGGCCGGCGAAGTGCGTGGGCTCGCTGCGCGTCGCGGTGCCGAGCACCCACGCCGGGGCGCGCGGCGCGGTCATCGCCGCCTCTTCGCTGGCGAGCACCATGGCGCACGCGCCGTCGGAGGACGGACACGTCTCGAGGTAGCGGATGGGGTCCCAGAGCATTGGCGACGCCTTCACCGTCTCCGGCGAGATGTCCGGCATGTGCAGGTGCGCGTAGGGGTTGCGCAGGGCGTTCCTGCGGTCCTTCACGGCGACCTGGACGCCGACGTCCGGGGGCGCTCCCGAGCGGCGGATGTACGCGCGCACGAGCGGCGCGAAGAAGCCGCCCGCGCCCGCCACCAGCGGCGGCTGGAAGGGGTAGCGGGGCGAGAGCGCCCACATGGCGTCGCTCTCCGACTGCTTCTCGAAGGCCACCGTGAGGACGCGCTGGTGCACGCCTGCCTGGACGAGATGCGCGGCGACGATGGCGGTGGAGCCGCCCACGCTGCCCGCGGTGTGCACGCGCATCATGGGCTTGCCCGCGGCGCCGAGCGCGTCGGCGAGGAAGAGCTCGGGCATCATGACGCCCTCGAACATGTCCGGCGCCTTGCCGATCACGACCGCGTCGATGTCGGCCCACGTCAGCGCGGCGTCCTCCAGGGCGCGCAACGCCGCCTCGCGCACCAGGCCGGGGATGGACACGTCCTCGCGTCGGGCGGCGTGCTTGGTCTGACCGACGCCGACCACGGCGCATCGCGCCGCCTTCACGCACCCTCCAGGACGCAGACGAGGTTCTGCTGCAGGCAGGGTCCCGAGGTCGCGTGGGCGACCGCGCGCGAGGCCTGGCCGGCGTGCACCCGGCGCGCGGCCTCCCCGATGCGCAGCAGACCCGACACGACGAAGGGCCACGACGCCAGCGTCCCCCCGGAGGGGTTGATCGCGACCGAGGCGTCGAGGCCGAGCGCGTCCCGCACCAGGATCTCCTGGTGGGAGAAGGGAGCGTCGATCTCCGCGACGTCGACCCGGCAGGTCCCTACCCCGGCCTTCACGCCCGCCAGCTCGACCGAGCGGGCCCGCGTGAGATCGCGCGCTCCGAGGGCGTGCGGCTCGATGCGGTGGTCGAGGCCGCGGATGAAGGCCGGGCGCTCGCAGCACGCGCGCGCTCGCTCTCCGGCGACGAGGACCACGGCGGCCACCCCGTCCGCGCTCGGCGCGCAGTCGTGGGCGCGCAGAGGCATCGTCACGTACGGCTCCCGCAGCAGTGCCTCGACGTCCCCGCCGCGGGAGCGCGCGGCGACGGCGGCCATGTCGCGCTCGGTGCAGCGGCCCGCGTCGAGCATCGCGCGCGCCTGCAGGGCGGCCAGGCTGGACGCCTCGAGCCCGAGCGGCGCCAGGCAGTACGGATCGAGCTGCGCCGAGAGCACCACGTCGAGATCGCCTTGCGAGGCCCGCCCGAACGCGTAGACCAGCGCGACGTCGATGTCGCCGTGCTGGAGCGCCACCCAGGCCTCGTAGAGCGCCCACGCGCCGTCCATCTCCACGTGCGACTCGCGGATGGGAGGCCACGCCCCCACCGCGTCGAGGGCGGTCACGAAGGAGAAGGGCCGCCCTCCCAGGTAGTCGCAGCTGCCGGAGACGGTGATCCCGACGTCGCGGCGATCGAGCTTCGCCGCGGCGAGCGCCCGCGCGATGGTGGGCGCGAGCATCTCCACATCGTCGAGGTCGCTGCGCGGCTCGACGCGGCTGGCGAAGGACACCACGGCGACGTCGCGCATCACAGGTGCTCCTTGAACGCGTCGAACGGCGCGTCCGGCTCACCGGTGGGCGAGAACCAGCGGATGCTCTCCAGCGTGGGGCGTCGCTCGGCGGGCGGAGCCCACTCCGCCCTCACCCGCATTCCCATGCGCGCCTCCTCGGCCGGCGCGTTCACCAGGTGCAGGAGCGGGATGTCCGCGCCGTCGAGCAGGACGCTGGCGTAGACGTAGGGCAGCTTCATCGTCTGCCCCTCGAAGGGGACGTTCACGATGCAGAAGGTGGTCACCGTCCCCGCGTCGGACACGGCGACCTCGTCGCCGGCGGGCAGCGCGCAGGTGGGGCAGGCTCCCCGCGGCGGCACGTAGACCTTGGCGCAACCGGGGCAGCGCCGCCCCAGGATGCGCCCCTCGACCAGGCCTGCGAGGAAGCGCGACAGCGTCTGCCCCGCGCCGATGGTGAACTCGAAGCGGACGGGCGCCTTGATGCGCTTGATGGGATCGGTCACCTCGCCGCCTCCGGCTCGAAGCAGACGATGTCGCCCATCTGCCCCGTGCGCTCGCCCCGCCAGCGGACCTGCACCCGCATGCCGGTGGTCATCCTCCCGGGAGCGACGGCGTCGACGGCGTGGAGGATCGCCGTGTCCGCGCCGTCGAGCTTCACCAGCGCCCACGCGAAGGGACGGGGCAGCGGGTGCCGCGGGCGCGGAACGGCGACCCAGCACCAGGTGACCACGGCGCCGGCGGTGCCCACGTCGACCAGCTCGACGACGGGCTCGCTCGTGTCCGGATCGTACTCGGCGGGCGGGACCAGCACGCGCCCGGCCGCGGTGCGCGCGCCGAGGATGCGCCCGTCGACCAGGCCGGCGAAGAAGCGACCGAGCACCGGCCCCAGGCTGCGGCGGTAGGTGTACTCGAGGACGTACGGCGCAGTCAGGCCGGGCCGCGCGGCGCTCATGGCCCGGAATAGAACATGTTTCACTCTGGCGCGCAAGGCGTAGGATGGGAGCCGTGGAGGCTCCAGCATGGGAATGCCGGCCGGCGTGGGCGTCGTCGATCTGATGCTCCAGATCCCGAGCGACGACTTCAGCAAGAAGTACGAGTTCCTGAAGCCGCTGCTCCTCGACCGGGAGAGCCGCGAGAGCTTCTCCTTCCCCGCCCAGTACATGTTCAAGGACGTCCCCACCACGCGGAAGTCGTCGGACTACGTCGGGATCACGCTGGACGAGATGGACAGGTACGGGATCGAGCGCGCCATGATTGGCGTGGGCATCGGCGCGGACGACGCGCGGCGCGCGCTGAGGGAGCACCCCGACCGCTTCTTCGGGAGCTTCGAGGTGAACCCCAACCTGGGCATGGAGGGCGTGCGCGACCTGGTGCGCGCCCACGACGAGCTGGGCATCAAGGCCGCCACGGCTTTTCCGGCGGGCCTCTGCCCGCAGGTGCCGATCAACGACAAGAAGTTCTACCCCCTCTACGCCAAGTGCGTGGAGCTCGGCATCCCCATCTGCATCTGCGCGGGCGTGCCCGGGCCGCGCGTGCCGATGGCGGTGCAGGACGTCGCGCTGCTCGACGAGGTGTGCTGGTTCTTCCCGGAGCTGCGCGTGGTGACGCGACACGGCTGCGAGCCGTGGACCGATCTGGCCGTGAAGCTGATGCTCAAGTGGCCCAACCTCTACTACTCCACGAGCGCGTTCGCGCCGCGGCACTACCCGAAGGCCATCGTC
>DATBQU010000447.1:0-10986 GCA_036560665.1 Polyangiaceae bacterium | reverse complement strand
ACACGGCCATGTCCAAGATCGCGGCCAAGATCACCGGCACCTGCACGCTCACCCTCGACCACGTTCCGCCCGATCCCGGTTTGCTCAACGTCTACCTCGACGGACAACCTCTGCCGCAAGCGGGGCCCGACGGCTGGACGCTCAACGGCACGATCGTGTTCATCCTCGGGGCGAGCTGCCAGAAAATCCTGGCCGGCGACGTGCTCTCCGTTCAGGTCGTGGCCGGCTGTCCGACGGTGACCCAGTAGCTCGAGTCACCGCTAGTGCACCGTGTACCAGCGGCCCTCGTGCTCGACGATGGGCACACCGGGCGACACGTGCGGAGGCATGTCGTCCGCGTCGCTCGCCACCGCCTGCGCGGAGACTGCTCGCTCTCGCGCGGCGGCCATCACCGCGTCGATCTCGGCCTCCTCGCGCGCCCACTGCGCGAGCTTCGCCTTCGCGCGGCGACGGCGCTTCACCCACGCCGCGACGGCGAGGCCTGACACGAGCACCCACAGGGCGCCCCCTCCCGTCAGCATCGGGACAATCCCGAAGCGATGGCTCACTTCCTCGCGCCACTCGTACTCCAGCTTGCGCAGATCGGTGCCGTAGGCGTCGTCCAGCGCGCGCTCGAAGGCGTTGCCCGCGCGCACCCGCTCGATGAGAGAGCCGAAGCGGGCGCGGTCGTCGTCGCGCATCAGGAAGCGCACGAAGTCGGCCGACTCGGCGTACGCGACGTTGACCGAGTAGCCGTCCGCCGGGAACCCGCGGTCGAGGTCGGCCAGCGGAAGAAGGCGCTTGCCGAGCGTCGCGTCCCAGAGCGTCTTCGTTCGACCGTACGGCAGCTCACCGCTCTCGTGGATGGCGAGCCCCTCGTTGAACCAGCGCGGAACGTGGTGCCCCGCGACGGCTTCGTCGAGCGCCAGGTGGGTGAGCTCGTGCTCGAGCAGCTCGACGAGATCGGGCGCCTCCCAGGTCTCGGGCGCCTGCAGCGCGAGGAGGGCGAGATGGAGCGACGGATACGCCACACCGGCCGCGTAGCTCGGTGGCGGCGCGCCATCGGGCGCGAGCTCGGCCATCTGCTCGGGCGTCCGTGCAACGCGCACGACGGCGTGATCGAGCACGGGCTGCCCGAGGTCCCCCGCCAGGCGCGCGCGGAACTCCTCCGCTTCGCGCGCGAGCGGCTCCACGCGGTCGCGCACACTCGCAGGGAACTCGAGCACGAGCCACCCGTCGTCGATGCGCTGGAAGTCGCCAGGCAGGGGCGGCAGCCGGGCCGCTGCGGGCTGCACCATCATGCTGACGTCGCGCGGCGGCATCGCGCCCACCCCATCCTCCGGCTGAGCCGTCGCCACCCCCGGCAACCCCGCCAGCGCGAAGAACGCGGCGAGCAAGGCCAGCAGGCGGGCGATGGGGCGGGCCATCAGTGGGGGACCTGTGCTTGAAGATGGATCGTCGAGGCGCCGTTGTCCCGGGTGGCGAAGAACACCGCCCCGCCGGCGAACGCCGCCGCGCCGATGGCTCCCCAGAACCAGCCGGACTCGTAGAAGGCGCGCTTCTTGGGGGGCGCGTTGTCCACGAGCGGCTCCTCGTGGGTGGCCAGCGGAGGGGCATGGGCGGGCGACGGCGCGACTGTCGCCGGTTCGTTGCCGAAGGTGCGCGCCAGGGAGCGGGTGGCGGCTGCCCACGCCGGTGCCACGGCGTCGTCCGACGCGTACGTCGCCGCGTCGAACGTCCCTGAGTCCGCCAGGAAGACGCGGGCGGAGGGACGTCCGCCGTCGACGCGCACGACCACGATGCCGCGCACGCTCAGGCGATGCGCGAGCTCCCCGAGGATCGCGCGCGACGGCGCGTCGTCGCCGTGAATGGCCGCGACGGTCTCGGCCAGGTCACGCAGCTCGCTAGGAGAGCCGGCCGCGGGAGGCTCGCCGCAGAGGACGCGCGCGCGGGCCTCCTCGAGCGCCGCCGGCCGCAGGGAGGGTGTGGCGTAGACCGACTGGGCCAGCGGCCAGGCGGCGTCGGCGGCGCCTGCTAGCGCGATGACGGCAAGCCCCGTTGCGGCAACGGCGGGCGGCGGGGGCGCGGGGAGCGGGGCCAGCGTGCTCGACGCCGCCGGAGGGGGCCCCGCCTCGGCCGCCTGCGCGCCAGGGCAAGACGCCAGCGATCCGAGCACGAGTCCAACCGCAAGAGCGATGCGCCGCATGATCGTCTTCTCCCTCTTGGATGTCCGCTTCCGGCTCGGCATCGCTCTAGCACAGCACCGACGCCGAGCCGTCCGAGGCTCAGCGGCCGGAGAGCAGATCGACCACGGGCGCGAAGGCGGGGGCGCGTTCGCCGATTGCGTCCCGCACCGGTGCCTCACGCAGCGTCGTCACCCCGACGGCCGCCACCACGACGGCCACGGGGGGCCCGAAGAGCGCGATCGCGCGTCGCGAGACCAGGGAGCGGCGCGACGCGAAGAGCGCGGCCAGCGCGAACGCGAGGACGTCGACCACCGTCCCGGCCGCGGCGTATGACGCGGCATCGTGCGAAGCGGCGCGGACGAAGCGCAGTCCCACCCAGGTCAGGGACGCGATCGCGAGCGTCCCCAGGACGAAGACCATGGCGCGACGGACGCGCTCGGTGGCGCCGCGGGCGATGGCGACCAGGCGGGCGCAAGCGAGCCCGGAGACGCCTGCGATGGCGAGCGCGCCGAAGGCGAAGGTGACGCCCGCGAGCCCGTGATGGTGAGTCGTGGCGCGTAGCACGCTACCGAAGAGGGTGAAGGCCACCAGAAGAGACGCCAGCCAGAGACCGACGCCGAACGCACGCAGCCCGGCTCCCGGGCCACCGAAGGCTCGCAGCCCTTCACGGGCGCCGCGCAGCACGACGACCGAGGCCACCATGGGCCCCAGCGCCGCCGCCGCGAGGGCGACCCAGACGCGCGCCATGCCAGTCCCACCGGCGACGTCCGAGGCCACGCGCATGGTCGCCGGGACCACGCACGCCATCGCCGCGATCGCGGAGAGTCCCACCGCGGTCCCGAAGCGCACCACGGCGGAGCCACCGTCGTCGGTTGCTCGGCCGGCCCGCGAGGCGGAGGGAGTGTCGTCCGGCGGGGGCGGGGCGGACGTGGACATGGCGGCGCGCAGCAATGTAGCAAGGAGTCCGTCGACTCCTCTTCAAAAGGGGTCGGGCGAGAAGTAGGGCGGCAGGGCAAAGAGGGCGTCGGCGCGCGCGAGCGCGCGGGCGTCGCGTGCGGAGAGCCAGCCCAGGCGTTCTGCCTGGGACGGGGGCAGGGCTCCGAACGCCACGGCGGCGAGGGCGCGGGCGTCCAGCTTGACGTCGACCTGGCCTTCGGCTGCCGACACCGTGGCGCGACCCGCGGCGACCGACAGCTCGACGGTCGCCCCATCCAGCTCGAGGCGGAGAGAGCCCTCGGCAAGCCATCCGCGCGCTTCCAGCGCTCGTGCCGCGTCGACCACCCGCACCATGGGTCCGCTCGCTACCTCGCCGATGGTGTGCTCGACCTCGGCGTCGCCGAAGCGAGCGCGGTCCGCGTCGACCAGGGCGCGATCGAGGGGATCGTCCGCGGCGACGTCCGCGCGCACCTCGCTGATCTGGTCTCGCTGCGCGCCCACGACGGCCCAGAGCGAGCGCTCGGCCGCGACGGTGCGCGCGACGAGCTCCCGCACGAAGAGCCTCGTCTCGGCGTGGGGCTCCGTCTGCGCGACCGTCCACACCACGTAGCCCTCCACGCCTGCATCGCCCTCCACCACGATCCACGTGCGCCTCTCGTCGAGCAGCCGCGCGTCCCAGGCGCGCTCCGTGCGTGCGAGCACCCCCGTGTGTCGTGCGCCGGCAGCCGCCCAGCATGCGCCGAGCGCCGCGCGGTCGCCCCCGGTCGCCGGGCGCGAACGGAGCACGGGCTTCCACGGAACCGCTGCCGGATGGAACCGCAGGCGGCGGTAGGCGCTCGTCGGGGCGTAGCCGAGTCGCCCGTAGAACCCTTGCCGGAACGGATAGAGCAACGTGAGCGCGTCGCCGCGTCGGCGTGCCACCTCATGAAGGTGCTCGACCAGCCGCGAGCCGAGGCCACGCCCGCGAGCTTCGGCGGCGACCCCCACCGTGGCCACACCGCCGACGCGCACGCTCACGCCGCCGAACCACGCCTCCAGCGGAAAGAGGAACGCGTGCGCCAGCGTCGTGTCGCCTTCCCGGAGGAGCCAGAGGTCGTCGAGCGTCCCCAGGCGGTTGTGCCCGAAGTTGCGCGAGCGCGCTTCGCGGTCGCGGGGGTCGGGGAACGCGCCGGCGTGGATGTCGATGAGGCGCTCGACGTCGTCTGCACGGGCCGAGCGGAAGGAGACCGCCATGAGGCGCAAAATAGCAGAGCTGCCGAACTGGCCTCGGGCGCTCCGCTCGTGGTACGGCCGGGGAGGCATGTCGAGCAGTTCGTCCGACGCCAGGGGCAACGAGGGGGGGCGGCTCGGAGGCGCTCGGGCCGACTTCGTCGCGTCCCTCGGCCGCAAGGTCAACGACGCCCGCGAGCTGCTGGCGGCGCTCGAGGAGGACCCCTCTTCGAGGTCCGCGCGCGACGAGCTGCGCCGGCGTCTGCACGCCCTCGGGGCCGGGGCCAGGCTGCTGCGCTTCGACGCGATGTCGCGCGCGCTCCAGGAGGTGCTCGCCGTGCTCGACCGTGGCGCGCAGGCCGGCGCCCTGCGCGAGCAGGACGTGGTCTTCATCGCCCAGGTGGTGGACGACCTGCCGGCCCTCGCCTGGGGCGAGGTGCCCCCGCGCGAAGCCGCCCCCGGCCCGACCCAGGAGGGGGAAGAGGCACCCGGGATGATGCCCATCTCGGTGCTCGTGGTGGGCGGCGAGGATCTGGCGGACGCGCTCACCGAGGACGCCGCGCTGCGCGCGCGAGCCTTCGAGTGCGAACGGACGGAGGAGGCACAGACCGCGCTCGATCTGGCGCGCGCGTACGCGCCCGACGTGCTGCTCGTCGACGCCGACGTCGACCAAGCGGCGCAACTGGTCGAGGCGCTGCTCGATGATCCGCTGACCGAGCCGGTCCCCATCGTGGTGGTGGGTACCTTCCGCACCACCGACGAGGCGGCGCGCTTCGTCGCGCTCGGCGTGGCCAAGGCGCTCACCAAGCCCGTCGCGCCCGACGTGCTGCGCCGCACCTGCGACGAGATCCTCGACGCCCGTGAGGGGCGCACCATGCGCGTGACGCTCGGCGAGCCGACGCTGGAGCAGCTCGCCCAGCGGCTCGCCGACGAGCTGAAGCGCGCGCTGGTCGACAGCGTGGACCGCCCGGCGCTCTCGTGCCGCGTGCCGCTCGGCGAGGGCACCGAGGTGCTCGGCGCCCTCTGGGGCGCCATCGCGCGGGTGCAGGAGATCGTGACGCAGAAGACGGGCGGGGCGGTGCGCTTCGGCGGCGACGCACCCGAGGGAGCCATCGCCTTGGCGCCGTGGCTGCACCACGACGTGGCGGCCTCCGACCGCGCGCCGGGACGTGGTCGTGGCGCCGCGGCCGACGTGCGCCTCAGCGGACGGCGCGTCGTCGTCGCCGACGACGACCCGGGCGTCACGTGGTTCATCTCCGATCTGCTGCGGACGGCCGGTTGCGAGGTTCACGAGGCGCTGGACGGGAACACCGCGCTCGACCTCGCCTTCCGGGTCCAGCCCGAGCTGGTCGTGAGCGACATCTTGATGCCTGGGATGGACGGCTTCGCGCTCTGCCGGGCCCTGCGCCGCGACGTCGCGCTGCGGGACACGCCGGTGATCCTGCTCTCGTGGAAGGAGGACCTCCTGCAGCGCGTGCGGGAGCTCGGCGCGAGCGCCGCGGCCTACATGAAGAAGGAGAGCGACTCGCGATCGATCCTCGCCCGCGTGCGCGAGGTGCTGCGACCGCGCGCGCGCATCGAGATGCGACTGCGCGGCGAGGGCGAGGTGCGTGGTCGTCTCGACGGCCTGACCCCGCGCTTGCTGCTCGAGCTGGTCGGCGCGGTGCGCAAGGACGCGCGCGTCGGGGTCCGCGACGCCACCTACCTCTACGAGATCGAGGTGCGCGCCGGCGCGCCGCGCAAGGCCACGCGCACGGCGAGCGACGGGAGCTACCAGAGCGGCGAGCGCGCGATGGCCAGCCTGCTGGGGGTCGGCGCGGGTCGCTTCGTCGTGTCGCCCAGCGTGGAGCCCATCCGCAACGAGCTGACGGGGACGCTCTTCGAGCAGCTCGCGCGCCCCATCGCCGCGGCGCGCGGCGCGCTGCAGGCCACGACCGGCGCGCGGACCATGAACGTCGAGCGCATCGCGCTCGACGATTCAGCGATGGAAGAGTACCTCCGCGCCACGCCCGAACCGGCGCGGGCGCTCATCAAGCGCCTCGCGCACGGCGCCTCGCCACGGCAGATGCTGCTGGGGGGCGAGGTGTCTCCCAGCCTGTTCGAGGACGTCGTGTCGGACCTGGCCGCGCGGGGCGCGATCCGCGTCGTCGAGGGGGCCAACGGCGCCGACTTCCTGACGCCCGCGGTCGAGGCCGCGCTGGCGGTGCTCCGCGGCGCGCCGAAGGCGGCGAAGTCGGTGCCGCCCAACGCGCGGCCGAGCGTGCCGGCGCCGCCGGCCATGATGCGAGCGCGCGCCGAGGAGCCGAGACCCCCGCCGCGGCCGGCGGCGACAAAGCCCTTCGAGACGCTGGCCCTGAGCGAGCCGCCTCCGCCTCCGCCAACCGGCGAGAGCCCCGAAGGACCGCCCTCTTCGCTCGAGGACGCGGTCATGCGCGAGATCAGCGACCGCTCGCCTGGCCCGGCGGCGCCCCGAGGGCCCACCTCGAAGCCGCCGCCCATCGTCGAGCCCGGCGATCTCCGCCCGCGCTCCTCCAACCCACCCGCCGACGACGAGCCGCCGGCGTCGGTCGACGAGCGTGCGCTCCTGCCGTCCATCCCGCCGGACGCGGTGGTGCCCGGGGCGATCTCCAGCGAGGAGGCCGTCGCGGCGCCGATCGAGCCGCCCCCGCCGTCTCTCGTCCCCGCGGAGCCTCAGCACGACACGCAGGTCGACGCACCCTATCTCTCGCCGTTCGCCGCGACCGAGGAGCCGATCGCGGCGCCCCCGCCGGTTCCGAGGTTGGAGCCCACCGTCCCGCTTCGACCGGCGCCGCAGCCCGCGCTCGCGACCGCGCCTCCCGCCGCGAAGCGCTCGCCTTGGGCCTTCGTGCTCGCGTTCGCGGTCCTCGGCACCGCGGTGGGCGCCGCCGTTCATCTCACGGGCGGCACGTCACGGGACGACGGCACGCAGTCCACGGCGCGCGCCCTCACCCCGGCTCCGCTGGACCCTTCGACCGCGGCCGCGGCGCCCGGCCCATCCGCTTCCGCCGCCCCCTCCGCGTCGAACGGCACGGCGAGCGATCTGCCCCCCGGCGCGGAGGTCCCGCCGGGCTTCGGGCTCATCGACGTCGCGGCCCCTGCGGGCGCACGCGTGCGCATCGACGGGGTGATCGCCGGCGTCGGCGCGGTCACCGCCGTGGCGGCGCCGGGGTACCACGAGGTCCGCCTCGAGCAGGACGGTGGCCGCGACGCGAAGCAGGTGGTCGAGGTGAGCCCCGGCAAGACGACGCGCGTCAGGTCCGCGCTGTTGCCGTGAGGCGTCTCGCGGCGCTGCCCGTCCTCGCGCTCCTGCTGGCTCCGGGTTGCACGTGCCGGCGGGCGTCCGACGCGCCGGCGCCCGCCGCCGCGGCTGCGGCGACGGCCGAGGCCGACGATGCCTCGACGGCCCCGGCGCGCCCGGTCGTCCTCGACGTCGTGCACGATCTCGACGCGTGCGTCCTCGGCCATCGCGGCGTCCTGCTCGACTTCGGCGACCTCTCCATGCGAGGCGACATGCACCCCGGGTCCGTCGCCCGCGGCAGCGACGAGCTGGTCGAGCACGCGGGCGCGACCTGGTTGCGCGTGCGTTCGCGCGTCGTCAGCGCTTCCTTCTACTGGCCCGCGGTGGCGAGCGACGCACCCGACGCCAACGCCTACGTCGAGGCGCACGTACGCGGCGTGACCGCGCGGGGCGTGGCCGTCTCCATCGACGGCCGCTCCGTCGGCACCTGGGCGCTCGGCAAGGGCGAGGCGCGCGTCGTCCTCGCACGCGCCGCGGTACCGATGACGCTGCCCCCGGGGGGACACGAGCTCGGCCTGCACTTCATCGGCGGCCCGCGCAGCGGGGACGAGCCGCTCGCCGAGATCGACTGGGTCCACGTCGGCGTCGGCGACCCCGGCGAGCCGTACGCGGCGCCCACGCGCGCGGACGTCCTGCTCGACGCCGCCGTCGGCGGGCGCTCGATGCGCGCGCTGTCGCTCCGCGCCCCCGGGTTCGTGCGCTGCTCGGGCTGGCTCCCGGCCGACGCCACCCTCGAGGCATCGCTGGCGACCGCCGGCGGCGGCGACGCGGACGTCGAGGCGCAGCTCCTTCGTGACCGCCGGCCGCCCGTCGTCCTCGGGACGGCCCACGTCACGGGCGGCGGTCTCGGGTGGGCGCCCTGGTCGGTCCCGGTGACCGGCCTGGACGGAGACGGCGCGCTCGCGTCGCTCGAGCTCGTGGTCAAGCGTGCCGGCAAGGGGACGCGCGTGCTGATCGGCGAGCCGCGCGTGGTCGTCACGGGAGCGACCGCCGCGGTGGCTCCGCCCGTCGTCCGCGGGGTGGTGCTGGTCGTGCTCGGGAGCACCTCGGCCCGGTCGCTCGCACCGTGGGGCGGCCCCCACGCCGCCCCGGAGCTGGCGCGCCTCGCGGCCTCGGGAACGACCTTCGCCGGCAACCGCGCCTCGAGCTCGCTCGCGAACGCCGTGCTGGCGTCGATGCTGACCGGCCTGCCCCCGCGAGCCCACGGCCTGGACGATCCGGATGCGCGGCTGCCCGGCGGACCGACCACCATCGAGGACGCCTGCCGTCAGGGCGGCGTGTCGACCGCGATGTTCACGGCGAACCCCACCACCGGCGCCGCCTTCGGGTTCGCCCGCGGCTGGGACGCGTTCGTGAGCCACGACCCGGTGGAGGAGACGCCGGCCACGCAGGTCTTCGACGACGCGGCGGCCTGGATCGACGCCCACGAGGCAGACCGCTTCCTCGTCGTCATCCATGCCCGGGGCGGCCATCCACCGTGGGACGCGACCCCCGAGGAGCTCAAGGCGATGCCCCCCGAAGGCTACCTGGGCATCGTCGAGCCGCGCCGGGCCGCCGAGGCCCTCGCCAAGGCGCGCAAGCACGGGGGGCGGTTCAAGGACGACGACCGCGCGCGGGCGTGGGCACTCTACGACCACGCGCTGGACGCGCACGACGCCGCCCTCGGCCGCCTGATCGTCGCGCTACGCGCCGCGGGACGGGAGAACGACACCGCCGTCGTGGTCACGGGAGACGTCGCGGCGACCGAGGGTCCCCCGCTGCCGTTCGTCGACGTGGAGACGCTCGACGAGCCTCTCCTGGCGACGCCCCTGGTCGTGCGCTGGCCTCGCGCCGAGACGCTCGCCGGCCGCCGCGTCGATGCGCCCACCAGCCCGGTGGACGTCGCCCGCACCGTCCTCGGCGCGCTCGGGCTCACCCCGCCGACGGCCTTCCAGGGCGTCGATCTGTCGCGCGTCGCCGGGGGCGCGCTCGTACCCTCCCAGCGCCCCCTCGCGGCCACGCGCGCCGGCCGCTTCTCCGTCCGCTGGGGCTCGCTGGTCCTCGTCGGCGCGCGCGACCGGGAGACGCGCATGTGCGACCTGTCCCTCGACCCCACCTGCGTCGCCGACGTCCGCGCCACGACGCCGCTCGCCCTCGAGCCCCTGCACCGCTGGGCCGTCGACACCCTCGCGCCCGCTCGCCCCGCCCCCTACCCCCGCGAGCCCGCCATTCTCGACGCGACCACGGCAGCCGCCCTCGTCCGCTGGGGCCGCCCCACCGACGAGCACGAATCCGACGACGAGAACTGAGCCCACAACTCGTTCGTTCATCGCCTCGGGGAAGGGATTCGTCGCCTCAGGGCTCGCCCGAGGGCGAGACCTAGCCGCTAGAACCCACGCTCTCCGCCGCGACTGAGCGCCAGCGAAAGGAGCGGCGGAGAGCGTGGGATTCGAACCCACGGTACCCTCACGGGTACACCTGATTTCGAATCAGGCACCTTCGGCCACTCGGTCAGCTCTCCGCCGCGCAACCTGCTTGGACTGCAGCGCATTGTCAAGCGGGCGTGCTAAGAGGGCGTCCGTCCGGGCGGCCTTCCAGGCCGCCTGGTCGCCGGGAGAGATGACCGAGTGGCCGAAGGTGCATGATTGGAAATCATGTGTACCCGTAAGGGTACCGAGGGTTCGAATCCCTCTCTCTCCGCTGCGTCTTCGCTCCGCTCTGACTTGCGGAGAGAGACGGCGTTCGAGCGGCTCGGCCTCGCCCTGAAGGGCGAGGGCCTCGGCGACGAATCCCTCTCTGCGCGGCGTCGTGGCGCCGCCGCACGACAGGGGAGCTGCGTGCCCTCGCTACTGCTGGATGCAGCCGTCGAGGCCGTCGAAGGTCGTGTAGTAGAAGATGAACGCGCACATCTCGTTGAGCGTGCTCTCGCCGTAGGTGACGTGCGCGCTGCTCGTGTTGGCGTACGTGCACGTCAGCGTCAGCTGGTCCGTGGGGTTGATGGTCAGCTGCTTGGTCGTCGTGGGCTGGACGTCGAAGTTCCAGCCCGAGTCGAAGAGCACCTCGCCCCCGTTGCGGGTCACGTTGATGTGCGTGCCGATCCGGTGCATGTGGCCGAACAGCGCGAACACGTTCATCGTCTTGCCCGGCGTGCACGGCATCGACACCTGGTAGCCCGCGGAGTTGGGCGGCACGTCGATCTTCCGGTTGTCGAGCCCGTAGACGCCCGCCGGCGTGAACGGCGCGCTGGGGTCGCTGGCCAGCTGCATGGTGACGCCCGTCGAATCGGTGATGGGCGCGTTCGTCGCGTTCAGCAGGTGGAGCTGAAGGAGGATCTGGGTCTGCGAGGTGAGCTTCATCCCCGTGCCGGGCGGCAGCTCG
>DATBQU010000446.1:0-8692 GCA_036560665.1 Polyangiaceae bacterium | reverse complement strand
GTCGGCGCGGCGACGCTCAGCGGCAGCACGAACTCTCCCTGCTCGCCGGTGTTGCCCAGCAGGCGCGGCGGCGTCATGTGCGGGGCCGGCTGCTGCGCGTTCTCGGCGTCGGTCCCCAGGCGGATGCGCGCAGGACGCGCGGGCAGCGTGACCAGGCGCTCGCGCCGGATGATGGCCTCGATGTCCGCCAGGCGCTGGCGGTAGTGCGGCAGGATCGCCTCGCCGACCAGCTGCTCTCTCTTCAGCTCGCGGATGACGTCGTGGTAGTCGGCGCTGGGCAGATGGCGCGCCTTCGCTACCTGGGCGGCGACCCGCTGCATCTCGGCCTGGAGGGCGCCGAACTCCTCGTGCGCCTGGGCCACCAGCCGGTCCTGTGGCAGGTCGACCCCGAAGCGCTCCAGGCGCAGCGCGTACACTTCGGGCGGCAGCGCGAAGTCGCCGCGCGCGCGCGGCAGGACGTCGGTGCGCAGGAAGTCGTCGTAGGCGGCGAGCTGCCGCGACAGCGCGCGCAGTGGCTCCTCGTAGCCCGCGATCTGGTACTTCACGAAGAGCTTCTCGATGCCGTCGCGCAGCGTCGTCGTCGTCGACAGCGACTTCTCCACGTCGATGCGCGCCGGCGCCAGCAGCCCGGGACGCGCCAGATGGGCGACGACGTCCGCCTTCGCCAGGTCGGCGAGCGGCGTCGAGCCTTGCTCGAGGCCCGCGTAACGGCGCAGGCGGGCGAGCGCGTGCGCACGGCGCGCCGGGGCGACCTGGTCGTCGAGCAGGGCGTGGACGCCGTTGAAGACCGTTCGCGCCACGTCCCAGTGAGGCACCAGGGTCTTGTCCGTCAGCTCGATCTCGCGGATCTGGAGGTCGGCGTCGTGCAGGAGAATGGCGAGGTCCTGGGCGACCAGAGGCTCGGCCTCCGTGGCGCGCCGCGCGAGGAGCTTGATGGAGGCGTCGCGCAGCGTCGCCACCAGGCGTCCGCGAAACCCCTCGCCGAGATCGACCGTGCGCTCGTCCGCGACCTCCACTCCGAGCGTCGACGCCCGTTCGGGCGAGAACTCCGTCTCCACCGCGAGCAGGACCCGCGCGTTCTCGTCGCTCCTGTCGATCCACGACGGATGGGCGCCGGCGGCGGGGGGTGCGCTGCCCGCGGGCGGCGGGACCGCGGCCGGTCTGGCGTCCGCTCCGCAGCCGGCGGCGAGGAGCAGGAGCACGATCGAGGCGAGGAGCGAGCGGCGCATGAGCGCGACGCTGCCGAAAGCCCGGCCGGAGAGCAAGTCACTTCGGGAGGAGGCCGTGCACCGACGTCGCCGTACGGGCGAGCTCGTCGACCCGCAGCGCGAGGTAGCAGGTGCCCCAGCGCATCGAAGGCGTCGATGCGCACACCGCCTCGTCGCGGACCGTCTGCGTGACGCCGCCGCGCGTCAGCGTCAGGGTGGCGCCGGGCAAGTCGATCACGCCGGCCTCGTAGGTCGGCGGGATCGACCAGAACGCCATGCGGTCGAAGACGGCGAAGAGCTCCGCCGTCGCGGCGTTGCCGATGCGCCAGGTGCGCGCGCCCTTCGCGTCGACCCAGGACCTCCCGTCGAAGTCGACCGTGCCATCGGCGGAGATGGTCACCGTGTACTCCGGGCACTCCCCCTCGCAGCCGGTGCGCTCGAGACGCGCCACGGCGTCCGCGGGCGGTGCGCCCGGCGGGCTGGGAACGCGTCGAGGCTGCAGGTTGCAGTACCCGAGGGCGAGCACCTCGTCGGTGGTCGCCGCGTGCGCGCGCGTGATCGCTTCGCCGAGCTCCGTCGCTGCGTCGCAGTCGTCTCGCTCGAAGGCCCCGGTCAGGGCGAGGGCGAAATCGAGGCGGTCGCTCCGCTCCTTCCTGGCGACGGCCTCGAAGTCCCGCGCACGGGACAGGGCGCAGGCGTGGTCGCGACAGAGGGTGAAGACCGGCCCTGCGGCGGGAACGGAAGGAGGCGAGGGAGGATGCCGGTGACGTGCGATGCCGAAGGCGGTGGCCCCGGCGAGCGTCACGGCGATGGGCGCGGCGACGAGGAGCCAGCGGAGCTCGGGAGACATGGGCGCGAGGGTGGGACGTGGGCCGAGCCCCGTGGCTTGGCTCGGGCCGAGCTACAGCAGCTTCTCGCGCACCACGCGCGCGTGCACGACGCGCAGCGGGCGCGGCGCGAGGTCGGTGGGGTCGACGTCGATGCCCAGGAGCTTCACCACCTGGACCTGGTACTGCGGCAGCTTCACCGCCGGGCTGGCGTCCGGGGGCGGCGGCGCCTCGACGATCTTCAGCTCCGGCTTGAGGATCTCCACCTTCTGCGGCCGCTTCGACGTCTTCGGCACCTTCTTCACGGGGATGCCGAGGATGCTCACCTCGGTGTCCGGGTCGTGTCCGCTCGGCAGCTGCCAGCGCGAGGTCACCTCGATGGTCATCGTCACGCCGCCGGTGCCCGCGGGAACGTGCAGCGTGCGCGATCGAAGCGCGCTCCGGAGGCTCGTGGCGACGCGCTCCCACTCGCCGCGGCCCTCGCTCACGTCGATCAGGGTCACCCCGGTGACCTCGCCGTTCGCGTCCGCGGTCACCTCGAACACGGCGCGCGAGTTCAGGGGCGTGTCGCTCGGTCGCGTGAGCGCTTCCGCCACGGCGATGACGGGACCTCCGACGTCGAGGCCGATGGCGTGATCGTGCTCGTGCAGAGCGTCCCGGAGCGACTGCTGGGCGCCGGGCGCCACGTTGGTCTCCGGCGCGTCGGACGCGGCGGGCGCCGTGACCGGCCCGTCGGGGACCGCGCCGAGGAACACGTTGCGTCCGCCGAGACCGATGGCGTCGGCCGACAGGGCCAGCGGCGCGTTCAGGTCGAGCGGGGCTTGCGGCGGGGGCCCGGCCGCGGATGCCCCCTCTTCCGGTGCGGAGTGCTCTCGCGGCGCGGGAGCGGTCGCGCGCGTCGCCACCAGGGTCCTCGGCGCGGAAGGTTCGACCGCGCCCGGGGTCGGGGCGAGAGGCCGCCCGGATGGTTCCGGCTCGAGGTCGACGTCGAGCTCGGGCGGGGAGCTCGGCGAGAGGACCACCGTGGCGTCGTGCACCGGGACCCGCGTCACCCACGCGACCGCCACGGCGTGCGCGACGATCGCGCCGACGAGCCCCGCCGCCTCCCGTCGTGACGCGCGCATCGTGCCGAAAGGATGCCCCTCGACTCCGTTCCGTCAAGGCGCTGCGTCGCGCGGCGGGGCGGGCTGCCCCGGTGGGAGGGCCGGAGGGGGCGACGGCTCCGAGGGAAGGCTCAAGACGACCGCCGTCCACGTCGGGAACAGATCGACGCCCGGGACGAGCTCCAGCGCGAGGGCGATGGCGAGCCGCCACTTGAAGCCGACGACGAGCAGGATGGTGAGCGCCGTCACGACGTCGAGCGCGACCTCGAAGGGCGACGCCGCTCCTTCCACGAAGGCGGGGAAGAAGATCATCTGCGCCAGATCGCTCGTCCCGGCGACGAACGCCGCGATCATCTTGCGCCGCCGGGAGATCGCCATCCTAGCCTCGAGCAGGGTCGATCGCGCGCGCGAGGGCGCGGCGCGCGAGGCGAGCGATCACGAAGAGGGCGATGCCCCCGCCGACCAGGCCGCCGCCGAGCGCCACCCAGCGCGCCGCGCCGAGGTCGGGCGAGTCGCCGGCCACGAGGGCCGCGGCGTCGTCGACCAGCGAGCCGACGTAGCAATAGAAGAGGGTGAAGGGGACGATGCCGCAGGCCGTCCCCGCCGCGAAGTCCCGCAGCCGCAGCGGCGTCGAGGCCAGCAGGTAGGTCATCGCGTTCTGCGGCAGGAGCGGCGTCATGCGCAGCAGCGCCGTGATCTTGAACCCGCTGGCCTCGATCGCCCGACGGATGGCCGTGACGCGCCGAGAGTCACCCTCGCTCGGCGCGAAGAATCGCGCCAGGGCGGCGCGGCCGACGACGAACGACACGCACATCGCCAGCGTCGTCGCCGGCACCGCCACGGCGACGCCGAGCGGGAACCCGTAGGCGTAGCCGGCGACGGCGCCCATGATCCAGAACGGCGTGGCCAGCAGCGCCCACCCCACGTAGAAGCCGGCTAGCGCCACGCCCCCCAGCGGCCCGCCGGCGCGTACGAAGGAGACGAACCCCGTCACCCAGGCTCGGGCCGCGGGGATGCGGAGCAGCGCGTAGGGGAGCGCCAGGAGCGCCAGGAGGACGGCGACGCGCACGACGCGCGAACGGGTCAGGCGCTTCATGGCTCCGGCCAGAATAGCTCCGATGCCACTCACGCGTCGTCGCGCGGGCGCTGCTATATCTCCCCCGGTGAAGCTCCTGCCGTTCGGACTCGTCGCGCTCTCGTGGGTGGCGGTCGCCTGCGAGCCGTCCACGACGGCGAGGCACCCGTCGCACGCAGCGCCGCATCCTGCGGCGGCGGCGTCGAGCGAGCCCGGCCGCGAGCCGACGTTCGCCAGCTCCCGCAGCAGGGCCGACTACGACCGCGGCGTGGACGGCCTCGCGGCCCTCGACGGACTGCGGGGAACCGTGATGAGCGAGGCCTTCGCCACCGATCTCGGCTTCCGCTGCGCAGGCCTGCGCGACGTCCCGAAGGCTCTCGCCGGCGAGCGCGATCCGCTGGTGTGGCGGCTGGTCACCCGCATCGACAAGACGTGCAACCTCGACGTTCCGCTCGCGTGCGCGCTCTTCGCCATCCAGCGCATCGAGAAGAGGCGCGCCGCCGAGCCCGGCGCGGACCTGCGGAGCGAGTGCGCGGCGCTGAAGCTCGCCATCGGCGACGTCGGCACCAAGTACCTCCAGAACCCCCAGATGGTGGACATCGTCGGCAAGGATCTGGACTACTGCGGCTCGACCGACAGCGTCCGCGTCGTGCGGCCGGTGCCGTAGCTGCGTTCTAGCGGTGCTGCGCCTCGCTGGCGAGGTGTTGCAGGTCGTGGTTCATCAGATCCACGGCCTCGCGCACCTCGCTCAGCATGTCGGCGCGATCGTCGAGACCGTCGGCGTCGTACGTCCCGCCCTGGCCGAAGTAGAGGGCGACGCGCTCGGGGGACGGATGGGCGGGGTCGTCGCCGAGCCGGCCGGACTCCATCCACTCCTTCACCAGAGCCTCGCGGATGGAGCGGTGGCGACTGCCGGTGAACTCCGGGCGCGTCACGTACGCCCAGACCAGGTCCGGAAAGTCCGGGTGCGCGCCGCCGTACCAGATCTGACCTGCGACGTTGCGGCGGTGCAGGTAGGTGGTCGAGCGGTGCACCGCGAGCGTCGCCAGGCCGAAGCTCCCTCCGGCGACGCCGCCGGCGATGCCCACCCCGGCGGCCGGCGTGGGGTCGCTCCTGTTGGCGAAGGCCAGCGCGCCGCCGCCGATCGCCGCGGCGGCGGTGACGGCCAGCGAGTAGGCGGTGAGGTTCCGCGTCTGCACGCGCTCGGCGTCGCGCAGATCGGTGGCGATCTGTCCCGCGCGCCCTTCTTCGCACGAGATGTTGGCCACGGTGCTCGACAGATCGAGCGTCGCCAGCGCGATGGCGTCGTTCAGCTGCCCCCGCAGGTCGACGATCTCGGACTCGGGTGCGTCGCGCGCTCGCGCCTCCGCCAGCCGCTCGACCTGGACGACCGCGCCGATGGCGCGCGCCGTGTCCAGGCTGCGCGGGGTGTAGCCGCGCTCCACGGCGACCCGGGCCGGAGCGCTCGCCTCCTCGGGCGGCGGATGGGACGCCGGCGTGGTGTCGAGCGCGTTCTGCGACGCGCAGTACTCCCCCTCGGCGACGTTCCGCGCGACGTTGGGCGGCGGCCCCAGGACGCACGCACACGGGAGCAGGGACAGCGCGACGATCAGCGAGGGGACGCGGCTCAATCGTCACCGCGTGACGGCGGCGTCGCAGTCCATCATCGGAGGAGCGCGGCCGACCGCATGACTCGAATTTAGCACTGTTCGCCCTCGAGCTGGTCCCGCCGAAGCAGCACCCGAGGCTCATCGTGCTCACCCGGGCGCTCGACCCGTCGCGGCAGGCCGCCACCGGCTCCGGCCTGCCCGTGCTCCTTCGCACGAGCGGCAAGACCGGCCACGGGCTGGACAGCCCGCTCGACGAGCGCATCGACCAGGCCGCGGACGTCTATTCGTTCCTCGCCGAACAGCTCGGCATGAACGAGCACGTGAGGCGGAACGCCACCCGCTGACGTCGCGGCGGACGCGGCCAGGCGCGCGTCGAGCCTCGTTTTCGTGCGACCGGGAGCTCTGCTGTCGCAGAGGGTGCGCGCGGCACGCCCGATGCTCGCCTTTCTCGGTGGTTGCAGCCGAGAAGGAGACAGCCATGAGCTCGAAGATCGCCATTCCCGCCGTCGTGGTCGCCATCATCGCCGCAGGCTCGGGCAGCGCTTCGGCGCAGGAGACCTCGGCCCCCTACTTCAAGCAGTACGTGCCGCCGCCGCGCAACGCGGTCGAGCTCACCGTCGGCACCGGCTACACGCAAGGGTTCGGCTCGCTCTACCGGGGCGTGGGCATGCCGAGCGTGATGCGGGAGGGCATCGCCGCCGACCTCGGGCTCGGCTACCGCATCGACCCGCGCTGGATGATCGGCCTCGCCGGCGAGTACCAGCAGTTCGACCCCCAGCGGGCCTCGGCGGCGCGCGGCGTCACCGCGGGCATCCAGGCCGCGTACCACCTCGCGCCGGCCAACCGCCTCGACCCCTGGGTGCAGCTCGGCACCGGGTATCGCTGGCTCTGGGAGCAGTACGACGTGTCGGGCACCACCGTGGTCACGCAGGGTCTGCAGGCGGGCCGCCTCATGCTGGGCGTCGATCTGCGCACCACGCCGGAGTTCGCCATCGCGCCCGTCATCGGCGCCGACATCGACGTGTTCCTGGCCCAGAACGGCTCCGCGGTCAGCGACGCGCGGACGAGCACCTTCGTCTTCGCCGGCCTGATGGGTCGCTTCGACGTCGGCGGAGAGAAGCCGCCGATGACGGCGGTGCGCGACACGCACGCCTTCAACCTGGACGTCGGCGTCACCGAGCGGCAAGGGCAGGCGCCGGGGCCGGACGTCACCTACGTCGGCCCGTCGATCTCGGTCTCGCGGGACATCGTGCAGGCGTGCCGGCTGATGCTGGACAACCCGCCGGAGTTCGGCTTCGACGACAGCGAGCTCACCGCCGTCGACCGCAGCGCGCTCGACGCCATCGCCGAGTGCCTGATGACGGGCCCGCTGCAGGGCCGCCAGATCCGCCTCGTGGGGCGCGCCGATCCGCGGGGCGAGCCCCAGTACAACTTCGACCTGGGGGCGCGCCGCGCGAAGGCCGTGGCCGACTACCTCGAGCTGCACGGGCTCGATCCGGCCTCGATGGAGCTGACCTCGCGCGGGTCGCTCGACGCCACCGGGTACAACGAGGCGGGCTGGGCCAACGATCGTCGCGTCGACGTCGTGCTGGTGCACTGACGCCGGGCGCCGTCACTTCTGCAGCGCGCTCTGCAGCTCCTGCGCGTGCTGCAGGTGCATCGCCACCTTCGATCGGACCTCGGCCAGGTAGGCCTTCACCTCGGGGTTCCTGGCGGCAGGGATGAGCTTCTGATCGAGGGTGTCGAGCACCGCCTGGTGCTCCTTCACCTGGGTGTCGACGTAGCCCCGGTCGAACTCGGCGCCCGTCTGCGACCGCAGCACGCGGGTGGCGGTCAGCGCGTCGCTCTCGAGCGCCGTGCTGGTCGGGCTCGGCGCCGGCGTCAGCGAGACCATCTTCTCCACCGACATGGCCTTGGCGTCCGCTTCCGTGTGATCCTTGACCATCATCGCCGCGAGCCTCTTCACGCGCGCGTCCTTCGCTCTGGACTGAGCGAGCTTCGCCTGCTCGATCTCGCCGGCGTTGGCGCCGTGAACGACGCGCATGATCTGGTCGTCGCTCAGCGGCGCGAGCACGTCCGCCGGCGGCGCCGTGTCCGCTGTCGCGGCGGGAGCGGGCGGCGGCGGCTCCGCCGCGCCCGCCGTGGTGGGCATGCCTTCCATCGAGCCCCCCAGCGCGTCGGGAGAGCCGGCGGGCGCGCCCGTGCTCACCGCGCTGGTCGGCACCGCGGGCGGATTGTCCGTAGAGTTGGCGGGGTGATCGGTGCCGCAACCAGCGAGGGCGACGGTGAGCAGCGAGGGAAGCACGAGGAGGCGGGCAGAGTGGTTCATGCGGCGCCCCGCGAGCAACCGCGGTGCCATCCGTCGGTCCTGCTCTTGCCTGGGGAGCGTGCATGGCAACCAAGAAGACGCGCAAGTACAGCCGGGCAGCAGGCAAGAAGGTCGAGAAGGCGATGCACGAGCGCAAGCACGGCACGCTGCGCTCGGGAAGCTCCGGCAAGAGGGTGACGAGCCGCAAGCAGGCCATCGCCATCGGCCTGTCCGAGGCACGGCAGGCTGGCAAGAAGGTGCCGGCGAAGAAGGCGAAGAAGGGAGCGGGACGGAAGTAGCCCTCGCGCGGATCCGTGGCGTCGGGCCACGCGCGTGCACGATGGTCACGCCTCACCTCGCTGGGAGCCCCGGCGTCATGGCAGCGCGCGCACCCGCAGGCGGTTCATGACCATGAGCGCCGTGGCCGGCTCGACGTACGCGCTCGACGGTTGCGGAAGGTGATGGGCAAGTAGAAGAAGTGGAGGCTCGTGTCCCATGAAGTACGGAATCGCGTTCCTGGTCGGTGTACCCCCCGTTCTCATCGCGCTCTGGTTTCTCCTG
>DATBQU010000445.1:0-24836 GCA_036560665.1 Polyangiaceae bacterium | reverse complement strand
GTCGCCGAGGTGCGGGCTCCCCATCGCCGCCGTGACGACGATGGAGGGCTCGGCGGGCGTCGCGTCCGTCCCGGGTGCGCCGGAGGCCGCCGGCGCGGCGGGTGACGATCCGCACGCCAGCAGGCCCCACGACGCGAGGAGGAGGAGGAGCCGCTTCACGGCTTCGCTTCGAGCACGAGGTTGAACGGCGTCTCGGTCGCACGCCGGAACGTCTTGAAGCCGGCCGCCTGCACCACCTTGCGCAGCCGTCCCTCGCCCGCCTGGGCGCCGAGGGCGAGCCCGACCTCCTGGGACTTCGACGCCGGCGTGCAGATCATCGTCGACGCCGAGTAGTAGATCCGCCCGACGGGGTTGAGGTTCTTCTCGAGCTCGTCGTGGGCGAACGGCTCCACGATCATCCAGGAGCCCTGCGGGGCGAGCGTCGAGAGCACGTGCCGCGCTGCTCCCTCGGGATCGCCCATGTCGTGCAGGCAGTCGAAGAAGGCGACCAGATCGTAGCCCTTGCCGGGGAACGTCTTCGCCGTCGCGATCTCGAACGTGATCCGGTCGCCCACCCCCGCGACCGCCGCCGCGCGCTTCGCGACCTCGATCGACTGCGGGTGGTAGTCGTACGCGTGGAACGTGGCGCGGGGGAACGCCTTGGCCATCAGAATCGTCGAGGCGCCGTGGCCGCAGCCGACGTCCGCCACGCGGCCGCCCGCCTCGAGCTTCGCCTTCACGCCGTCAAGCGCCGGGATCCACGAGCCGACGAGGTTGCCCGCGTAGCTCGGGCGGAAGAACTTCTCGGTGCCCTCGAAGAGGCACTTGTCGTGCTCGTGCCAGCCCAGGCCCTGCCCGGTGCGGAAGATCTCCGTCACCTTGTGCTCGTCCTTGAACATGCTCATCGCGATGAGGAACGCGCCCGGAATGAAGGCGGGGCTGTCGGCGTCGGCGAGCGTGAACACCTGCTCGTCGGTCATGCGGTACTTCTTGCCCGCCGCGTCGTACTCGACGTACCCGGAAGCGGCGTTGGCGGCGAGCCACTCGGCCACGTAGCGCTCGGAGGTCCCCGTCTTGCTCGCGAGCTCCGCGGCGGTCGCCGGACCCCTGGCGAGCTGGCGGTACAGCCCCAGCCTGTCCCCCAGCACGATGAGCGGCGCGTGCAGCACGGCCCCGAGATCCCCCACGAAGCGCCCCATGAACTCACCCAGCTTCTTCTCGTCGACGGCCATGGCATCCTCCTGCCGGTTGGTGTGGTGCGTTGCGACCACGGCAGGCAGCTTCCTCCCGGGGCGATGGAGCCCGCGTTTGAACGAGCGTGGAAACGTGGTACCTCCGCCGATCGTGGGGAATCGGGGCCTCTCCGTGCGCCTCCTTGGCGAGATCGGCCTGGTCCGGGGCGGGTCGCCCGTCCCGCTGCCCGCGTCGAAGAAGACGCGCGCGCTGCTCGGTTATCTCGTCGCCGCGAAGGCGCCGCAGTCGCGCCAGCGGCTCTGCGATCTCCTCTGGGACGGCCCCGACGACCCGCGCGCGGCGCTGCGATGGAGCCTGACCAAGCTCCGTCCTCTCGTCGACGACGGGAGCGCAGTCCGTCTCGTCGCGGATCGCGATCGCGTGGGCTTCGAGGCCCTGGGGGCCACCGTGGATCTGTTCGAGGCGTCCGTCCACGTGGGGCGCGACGTGACGTCGGCGAGCACCGAGGCGCTCGGACGCGCCGCCGCCATGCTGGGGGGCGACTTCCTCGAGGGGCTCGACCTGCCCGATTGCTACCGCTTCCACGAGTGGTGCACCGCCGAGCGCGAGCGCGTCCGCGCGCTGCGTCTGGCGGTGGTCGACGCGCTGGTCGAGCGCCTCTTCGAGGCCTCTCCCGAGGAGGCGCTCCGCCACGCGCGGCAGCGGCTGGCGATCGATCCGCTGAATGACGCCGCGCACGCGACGGCGGTCAAGCTCCTCGCGCGGCTGGGCAGGAACGCCGAGGCCCAGGCGCAGGTCGAGACCTGCCGCCGGATCCTCGAGCGAGAGCTGGGAGGCCGGCGGTCGGCGGCGCTCGACCTCGCGCGGATGGACATCGGCAAGACGGCGCCCGCGAGGGCGACACCGCCATCGACGGCTCCGCCTCCCCCGCCGCCCCCCGCCGCGACCGCTGCGCCGAGGAGGCCCGACGCGCGTCTCGCCTCGACGCTCGTCGCGCGCGCCGCGGAGCGCGCGGTCCTCGAGCATCTGGTGCGTCACGCGGCCGAGGGCCGGGCGAGCGACGTGGTGCTGCTCTCGGGCGAGCCGGGCATAGGCAAGTCTCGCCTCCTCGGCGAGCTGGGCGCGCTCACGCGCGACGTCGGCGGCACCCTGCTCGCGGGGCGCGCCTTCGAGGCGGAATCGGTGCGGCCGTTCGGGATCTGGATCGACATGCTGCGCGGGTCGCCCCTGGCCGGCCTCGACGCCGACCTGCGCCGGGACCTGGCGCCGCTCTTTCCGGAGCTCGGAGAGGCGCCGGACGACGCGGAGTCGAAGGCGCGCCTCTTCGACGGCGTGGCGAGGCTCCTTCGCGACCTGTCCGTGCGCGTGCCCGTGGTCGTCGCCATCGACGATCTGCACTGGCTCGACGAGGCGTCAGCCAGCCTGCTGCACTACGTGGCGCGCGTGTCGGCCCACGGTCGGGTGGGGATCGCCTGCGCCACGCGCGAGGGAGAGCTCGAAGACAACCCCGCGGCGCTGCGGTTCGTACGAGGCCTGCGGCGAGACGGGCGCCTGGTGACGCTGCCCATCGCGCCGCTCGGCGAAGAGGAGACGGGCGCGCTGGCGCGGGCTGCGATAGGTCCGGCCGTGGACGGGGCGCGTGTCTTCCGCGAGAGCGGGGGCAACCCGCTCTTCGCCATCGAGGTGGCGCGGGCGCTCGCCGGCGGTGCGCACGAGGGGCCCCAGGCGCTCGAGGCCTTGCTCGAGGAGCGCCTCGCGCGCCTGGGCACGCGCGCACGCGACCTGGTCGTGTGGGCGGCGGCGCTGGGGCGCGAGTTCGCGCCGGAGGTCCTGGCGGCGGTGACGGGAGAGACGCTCGCGCACACGGCCGGGGCCCTGGGCGATCTCGAGAGGGAGGGTCTCCTCGCGAGCTCCCGGGCGAGCTACGCGTTCACGCACGAGCTCGTGCGCAGGGCCGCGTACCGCCAGCTCTCGGGCGGCCGGCAGCGCCTGGTCCACCTGGCGATCGCGCGCGCGCTCGCCGCCGGGCCCGATCCCGGGGCCGCCTGGGGCGACGTCGTTCATCACGCGAGCCTCGCCGACGATCCGGCGCTCGTGGCGAGGGCCTGCGTCGCCGCGGGCGAGCGCGCGCTCCGGATGCTCGCGCGGCGTCAGGCCAGGGACTTCGCCGTCCGGGGTCTCGCGCAGGCAGCACACCTCGGCATGGAGGGCCTCGCGGTGCGCGTGGAGCTGCTCAGGATCGGCGCGATGTCGGCGGGGATGGACGTCGGGCGGCAGGAGTCCATCGAGGCCAACGCCGAGGACGCCCTCCGGCTCGCTCGCGAGTCAGGCCGGCCGGAGATCGCCGCGACCGCGCTCAACGTGCTCGGCTTCCTCCGGCACGCGCGCGGAGACTTCGAGGGGGCCCGGGAGGTCACCCTCGGCTCGGCGGAGGCCTCCCGCGGCTCGTCGCCTGCCGAGAGCGTGCCGCTGATCGCCAACACGGCCTTCTGCCTGGCCATCATCGAACGCGAGCTACCCAAGGCGCGTGCCCTGCTCGACGAGGTCGCGGAGACCGCGCGCATCCACCACCTCCCGGTCCCGGACATCGCCCTGGGCGACGGCTACCTCGCCCACATGGAGGGGGAGATCGCGCACGCCAGGGGTGCGCTCGAGCGCGGCCTGGCGCTGGCGCGCACGCAGGCCGATTCGTGGCGCGAGAGCATGGCGCTGGTCCGGCTGGCGATGATCGATCTCGAGGCGGGTGCCTGGGACGCGACGCGCGCGCGGGCGCAAGAGCTGCGGGTGGTGGCGGCGAAGCTGGGCGAGGGGAGCGAGGGGGCCATCGCCGACGCGCTCGACGGGCTGGCCATCCAGGGCGCGGGCGGGGCGGAGGGGGCGGCGAAGGTCGCCGCCGGGGTCGAGGGGCTCGCCCGGGCGGACGCCAAGGTGATGCTGGCGTACGTGCTGACGGTCGCTTCGGAAATGGCCAGCGAGGACCGGGCCTTTGCCGAGGCGGAGAGGCTGGCCCGCCAGGCGCTCGATGCGGCCGAGGCTCTCGGAAAGCCGAGCGCCATCGTCCTGGCCCATGCCGCCCTCGGCCGCGCGTCGCTGGGCGCCGGGGATCGGGAGAAGGCCGCCTCCCACCTGGAGGCCGCGCGGGCCCTCATCGACCACCCCCATGGCGTATCGAAGCGCGCGCGGGAGGCGGTGGAGCGCCTGGCGACGCTTTCCAACGCCGGCACAAACGCCGACTCCCACGCGGGCCCGGCAAGAAGAAGGAAGAGGTGACGCATGGCACGAGTGATGGTCGAGCAGGTGTTCACGGAGCCCTTCACCGACGAGCGATACGCCGAGTTCACCAAGAGGCTGGACCCCTGCATGGAGGTCCGCCGGGGCGCGTGGCGGCGAAGCTCTCTGTCGAGGGACAAGCTGCGCATGGTCTGCGAGTTCGAGGCGCCCGACGCAGAGTCGGTCCGTGAGGCCTGCCGCGCGGCCGGGATCCCGTACGAGCGCGTCTGGACGGCCGACGTCTACGCGGTCGAGGACTACCCCGAGATGATGAAGAAGCTGGAGGTCGTGCTCGACAGCACGAGAAGGGCGGGCTGAGGGATGCTCTCCGGCGCGATGGTTCACCCGACGATCATGGTCTCCGACATGGCGCGGGCGCGGGCGTTCTACGAGGGCCGTCTCGGTCTCGAGGTGGTGCGCGAAGCCGGGCCGTATCTCTTCCTGCGTGCCGGCTCGGGACAGCTCGCGCTCGTCGCGCGCGCGACCGTCACCCCGGCAACGACCACCCTCTGCGCGTTCGAGGTGGGGGACCTCGCGGCGACGCTGGCCGGGCTGCGCGCCCGCGGCGTCGTCTTCGAGGAGTACGATCTGCCGACCCTGCGGACGGTCGACGGCATCGCCGAGGTGGGACCCTACCGGGCCGCCTGGGTCCGCGATCCGGACGGGAACTACCTCGGTATCCACGATTCACCGCGCTGACGCGCATGTGCTATCGACATCGCTCGCGATGACGACCACGGCCGACCCCGCCGCCACCATCGAGCGCTCGCTGTCCTCGCTGCGCGCCACCTTCCGCGCGCGCTTCGAGGCGGCCTCGACCGAGCAGGCGCTTCGCGACGAGAACGCCAAGATCCTCGGCAAGAAGGGGGAGCTGACGGCCATCCTGCGGCAGATGGGCGCCGTGCCGCCCGACACGCGCAAGGCCATCGGCGAGCTCGTCAACGCCGTGAAGAGGGACGTCGAGGCCGCCTTCGAGGAGCGCCTGCGCGCGCTCGGTCGCGCCCAGCGCGACGCGGAGCTGTCGGCGCCGCCCTTCGACCTCACGCTCCCCGGGCGCGCCCCGGCGTCGCTCGGCCACGCTCACCCCATCTCCAGGGCACGCGACGAGATCGTCGACGTCCTGGTCAGCCTCGGCTTCGCCGTGCACGACGGGCCGGAGGTGGAGGTCGAGGAGAACAACTTCACCAAGCTCGGCTTCCCGCCCGATCACCCGGCGACCGACATGCAGGACAGCTTCTGGACCACCAGCGGCCTCCTGCTCCGCACGCACACCAGCAACATCCAGATCCGCGCGATGACGACCCACGCGCCGCCCATGGCGTACATCGCCCCCGGCGTCGTCTACCGCCGCGACGACGACGCCACCCACTCGCCCATGTTCCACCAGGTCGAGTGCTTCCTCATCGACACCAACGTGACCATGGCGCACCTGAAGGGCGTCCTGGCCGAGTTCGCCGAGCGCTTCTTCGGCTCCGGCACGCCGGTGCGCCTGCGCCCGAGCTACTTCCCGTTCGTCGAGCCGGGCGCGGAGGTCGACGTGGGCTGCCCCTTCTGCAAGCGCCCCGACGGCACGCGCGCCGGGTGCAGCGTGTGCAAGCGCACCGGATGGATCGAGATCCTCGGCTGCGGGATGATCCACCCCGTGGTCTTCGAGAGCTGCCGCATCGATCCCGACAAGTGGACCGGCTTCGCCTTCGGCATGGGTGTCGAGCGCGTGGCCATGGTGCGCGACGGCATCCCCGACATGCGCCTGCTCTTCGAGAACGACCCGAGGTTCCTCGCGCAGCTCTAGCGCTGGGGGGCGGGCTTGCCCATCGTCTGCTGCGGGTGCGACGGCGCCCGCACCGGCGCGCGCACGCCCATCAGGTGGCCGGTCACGGCCGGCGGCGTCGCTGTGGTCTCCGGCGGCGCGGCCGTCGTCGAGCCCATGGCGGTCGCGATGGGCTCGCCCATCTCCACCGGGATGGCGACGGCGCTCCCCTGCAGCGGCCGCCCGGCCGACGCCCCCAGCGCGGCGGCCGCCGCGAGCAGCCCGCCGCCGACGGTCGCCAGGGCCGCGCGGCGCCGTCGCCGGCGCTTCACCCCCACCGGGCAGTCGTCGGTCAGCACCGTGCCGTCCGCCCTCTTGTAGAGGCGGACGCACATGTTCCCCTCCTTGGCGAGCAGCAGCGACTCCGCCTCGTCGCGCGGCATGGCCGAGAGGTTGTAGACGTTCTTCTCGCACTGCCCGCAGAACCGGATGCGATCGTCGCCCACCATCTGGTCCCAGCTGGCGTTGCAGGGCGCGGCGATCTTCACGTCCTCCAGCAGCGGCAGCGCGCGGCGGCCGCCGCCCATCTTGTCGAGGAGCGCCTCGGTCTCGGCCAGCTCCTTCTCGAGGATGCCCACCTTCTGCGCGCGCTCGGTGGCCTCCCTGGCGGCGCGGCGCGCCTCCTCGAGATCGCCGGCGACGCGGTCGCGGTAGGCGCGGAGGGATTCGGACACGTCACGGTAGGCGCCGGAGGGCATGCCCCTTCGACGCGCGGCGGGAGCGAAAGTTTTGTGCTCGTGCAATAGTGGGAATGTCGATGGATCTCGCCCGCATGCTCGCCATGTGTCGCAAGCTGCAGTGGCAGCCGAGCGACCTCGATTGGACCCAGCGACCGCGCCCGATGACGCGCGAGGACGAGATGGCCATCGTCCAGCTCTTCACCGACATGGCGGGGATCGAGCGCCTGGCGGGGGCGCTCTTCTGCGAGCAGGAGCGGCGCGTCGAGGACCCCACGCTGAAGGCGATCTTCGCCACCTTCGTGCAGGACGAGGTGCGCCACGCGCAGGTCGCCCAGATGCTGGCCGACTTCTACGACGTGCACCACTACACCGTGTACCAGCAGAGCGAGCACCTGCAGCGCTTCACGCCGGCCTTCGTCGACGCCGTGCGGTACCTGAGCGACGACGTCGCCAACGCGTACATCACCGTCGGCGAGCTCATCCTCGACATCGCCCTCCTGCGATCGATCAACGACTTCGTGCACGACGGCATGAGCGATCAGGCGATGCGTCTCATCAACCGCGACGAGTCGCGCCACATCGCGGTCGACTACTTCATGGTCGAGCACTACACGACCGACGCCTACGAGGCGAAGCTGGCCGCGCGCCCGACCCCCTCGGTGAGCGAGCGGCTACGGGGAGCGCGGGCGCTCGCCCTCATGCTGTACCTCGGCAAGGCGTTCTTTCGCGACGTCTTCTTCGCGCCGATGGACCGCGTCGACCCCAGCGGGCGGCGCATCCGCGAGGCGTTCAAGAGGGTGCAGATGGTCTCGGCCAAGCCCGGGGTGTCGCGTCGCCCCTTCGGCGCCTTCATGATCGCCATGCAGAACGCCTACAACCACCCGCTGGGGCGAGCGCTCCTCGGGCGCGTGCTCACGCGCGTGGCGGGGATGGAGCCGCGCTTCATGGAGAACATCCCGTCGCCCGAGGAGATGGAGCGGGCCAGCCGGATGTCGTTCGACGAGCTGGCGCAGGAGGCCCTCGGCGCCAAGGACGCCGCCTAGGGCCGCACCCAAGGCCCTGCCCGAGGCCCTGCCCGACCTCGACCTCCCGGCGCGGGTGAGCTACTTCATCGCCCGCCGATGAAAGCCTCCGTCCGCTGGCTCCGCGAGCTCTGCCCGCAGCTCCCCGACGACGCCGACGCCATCGCCGCGCGCCTGACCGCCGCGGGTCTGGAGGTGGAGTCGTCGCACGCCTTCGGGCTCGGCGCCGAGGCGTGCCTGGTGGCGAGCGTGGTCTCGACCCGCCCCCACCCGTCGCGCGCGGGCCTTCGCCTGGTGACGGTCGACCGCGGCGGGGCGCAGCAGGAGGTCGTGTGCGGGGCCCCCAACGTGCCCGAGCCGGGCGGCCTGGTGGTGCTGGCCCCGCTGGGGGCGCACCTGCCGGCCAAGGGGATGACCATCGAGAAGCGGACCATCGCCGGGGTCCCCAGCGAGGGCATGCTCTGCAGCGAGGCGGAGCTCGGCCTCGGCGACGACGGCGACGGGATCCTGTTGCTGCCCGCCGGTACGGCGTCGCCCGGCGCGCCGCTGGTGCAGGTGCTCCCCGGCGCGCGCGACACCATCTTCGAGATCGGCCTGAGCCCCAACCGCCCGGACGGCCTCGGTCACCTCGGCCTCGCGCGCGAGGCCGCCGCGCTGTTCGAGGTGCCCTTCGTCCCCCGCGCCCCCGAGCCGCCGGCCAGCGTGCGCGAGGAGGACCTGGCCGGCTTCGTCACCGTCACCATCGAGGACGCCGAGCGCTGCCCGCACTACGGCGCCGCCGTGCTCGTCGACGCCAAGGTGGGCCCGTCGCCGCTCGACGTGCGCTGGCGGCTGGCGTCGCTGGGCGTGCGCCCCATCTCCAGCGTGGTCGACGTCACCAACCTGGTGATGCTCGAGCTGGGCCATCCGCTGCACGCCTTCGACCTCGACAAGGTGCGAGGACGCAAGATCGTCGTGCGCCGGGCGACGGCGACGGAGAAGCTGGTGACCCTCGACGGCGTCGAGCGCACCCTCTCCGAGGACGACCTGGTGATCTGCGACGGCGAGGGGCCGGTCGCTCTCGCCGGGGTGATGGGCGGAGGCAACAGCGAGATCAGCGCGACGACGACGCGCGTGCTCCTCGAGTGCGCTTACTTCGAGCCCCGGGGCGTGCGGCGGGCGGCGCGGCGCCACGGGCTGCACACCGAGTCGAGCCACCGCTTCGAGCGCGGCGTCGACTGGGGCGACACGGCGACGGTGCTGGCGCGTGCGACGGAGCTGGTGGGCGCCCTCGCCGGGGCGACGGCGGTGAAGGAGTCGCGCGTCTTCGTGGCGCTGCCGCTGGCGCGGCGCACCGTCCACCTGCGGCACGCGCGCCTCCAGGCGATGCTCGGCGTGGAGGTCAGCCACGGCGACGCGGAGGCCACCCTGTTCCGCCTCGGCTTCGCGCTGCGCTCGGCGCAGCCCGGGCTCGACGTGTGGGAGGCGCCGAGCTTCCGGCCCGACGTGTCGCGCGAGGTCGATCTGGTCGAGGAGGTCGCGCGCGTGCGCGGGTTCGACGGGATCCCCACCACCCTCCCGGCCATCCGTGCGTCGCGTGACGCGGGGCCGCGCGAGGGGCTCGCGCGCAGGGCACGGAGCGCGGGGGTGGCCGTGGGGCTGAGCGAGGCCATCACCTACGCCTTCGCGTCGCCGCGCGATCTCGAGGCGGTCGGCGCGCCGGCGCCGGTGGTCACGCTGCGCAACCCCTTCACCGAGAGGGGCAGCGTCATGCGCACCAGCCTTCTGCCGGGGCTGCTGCAGGCGCTGGCTCACGCTCGCCGTCACGGCGAGCCCGACGTCCGGCTCTTCACCGTGGCCGCCCTCTTCCTGCCGTCCGACGGCCCGGCGCCCGAGGAGCGCCTGGCGTTCGCCGCGCTGCTCGCCGGCCACCGCCCGGGGTGGCTGAGCAAGCCCGAGGGCGTCGACGTGTGGGACGGCAAGGGGATCGCGGAGGGGGTCGTCACGCGGCTGCTGCGTCGCCCCGCCAGCGTCCGCCTGGCCTCCGCCGACGAGCGGCCCAAGCACCTGCACCCGCGCGGAGCGGCCTGGATCGACGTCGAGGCCCGGCGCGTCGGCTCGCTGGGGCCGCTGCACCCGGACGTGCTCGACGCCTTCGATCTGGGCGAGGGCGCGGTCGTCGTCGAGCTCGACCTCGCCGCGCTCGACGCCATCGGCGTGGCGCCGCCGCGCTTCTCGCCCCTCCCGCGCTTCCCCGCGAGCACGCGCGACCTGGCCGTCGTGGTCAGGGACGGCATCCCCGCCGGCGACGTCGAGCACGCGGTGCGCGAGGTGGCGGGGGACATGGCGGAGGGGGTGACGATCTTCGACCGCTTCGTCGGCGGCAGCGTCCCGGCCGGCCACACCAGCCTCGCGCTCCACGTCGTCTACCGCGCGCTCGACCGGACGCTGACCGACGTCGAGGTCGATCAGCGCCACGCGCAGGTCGTGGCCGAGGTGCAGAAGCGCTTCGGGGCCCAGCTCCGGGCTTGACGGGCGACCAGCCGCCGTCGAGGGTACGATGGCCCTGCCGATGGCCGCCGAGTCCACCTCACGCACGCTGGTCGGGGCCGTGCTGTCGCGGCGGTGGCGCCTGGTCCAGAAGCTCGGCGAAGGCGGGATGGGCGAGGTCTACGCGGCCGAGCCCGCCGAGGGCGGCGCGCGCATGGCCGTCAAGATCCTCCGCCCGGAGTACCTCTCCGAGGCCGGCGTCCTGTCGCGCTTCACGGAGGAGGCGCACACCTGCATGCGCCTCATCCACCCCAACATCGTGCGCATGCTCGAGGCAGCCACGGCCGAGGACGGCTCGCCGTACATCGTCATGGAGCTGCTCGACGGGGTCCCCCTGGGGGCTTACACGCAGAACGGCGGGCGCGTCCCGCTGGCCCAGGCCGTTCCCATCCTGCAGGGGATCCTGGCCGGGCTCGCGGCCGCGCACGCGCAGGGCATCGTCCACCGCGATCTGAAGCCGGACAACGTCTTCCTCACGCGCGATCCGGGCGGGACGTTCGTGATCAAGGTGCTCGACTTCGGGATCGCCAAGGTGATGGACGTCGCCGGCGGGATGGGCAGCCGCACCCGGACCGGCATGCTGCTGGGGACGCCCGCGTACATGAGCCCCGAGCAGATCAAGAACGCTCGTGACGTCGACCAGCGGGCCGACCTGTGGAGCGCCGGGGTCCTCTTCTACGAGATGCTCACCGGGCGCACGGCGTTCCCGGCGCCCACCGAGTACGCGCGCCTCGCCGCGGTCCTCGCGACCGAGCCCGAGCCCGTCGAGCGCATCGATCCGGCGCTGGCGTCGCTCGCGCCGTTCATCGCCCGCGCGCTCGCCAAGAACCGCGACGAGCGCTTCTCCTCGGCGCTGGAGATGGCGCGCGCGCTCGCGGCAGCGGCGCCGCACGTCGCCGCGCGCGGCGACGGCAGCGTGGGACGCATCACCGCCGCCGCCGCGCTGCCGCTGAGCCGCCTGCCCGAGGTGCCCTCGGTCTTCGCCCCCCACGTCTCGAACGCCGTGCCGTCGACCGAGCCGTTGGCCGGGCGCGGCAGCGCGCCGCCGACGGCGGCGGCCGAGCAGGTGAACGTCCCGCAGCGCGCGCCGGGCGGCACGCTGGCCAGCCCCGCCGGCTCGCAGCCCCCCGTGGCCGACCCGACGCCGCTGGTGATGATGGTGGGGTCGCAGTCGCTGGGCGAGACGCTGCCGTCGAAGGATCTGCCCATCATCGCGCGCGGTCCGGTGCGCGTCGTCAACGGCGTCCCGCCGTGGGCCGTGGTGGTGCTCGTGCTGGGCGCGCTCCTGGCGGGGTTCCTCATCGGCTGGGCCGTCGGCCGGATGGCCTGAGCCCCTCGGACGCGCCGGGCGGTGAGGGTGCTGCTGGTGTTCGTCGACGGCGTCGGCCTCGGGAGGCCGGGCGCGCACAACCCGTTCGACGGCGCGCCGGTGCGCGTGCTGGCACCGCTGGGGGGCGCGCCCGGCGCGGGCGACGGTGATCCGCGCGTCGCGCTCCGGGCCATCGACGCCACGCTCGGTCATCCCGGGCTGCCGCAGAGCGCGACCGGTCAGGGCGCCCTCTTCACGGGCGAGGACGCGGTGGCGGTGGCGGGTGGCCATCGCGAGGGGACCCCCACGCCCGCGGTCGGCGCGCTGCTGCTGCGCGCCAGCGTCCTGTCGCGGGCGCGGGCGGCCGGCAAGCGGGCGGCGCTGCTCAACGCCTTCGAGCCGTCCCGCGCGGCGGCGCTTTCCCGCATGGCGCGCGGCGAGCAGGCCCCCACGCGCCGCTTCCGTCCCTCGGCGACCGCCCTGGCCGCGCTGGCGGGGGGCGGCAGGCTGCGCACCCTCGACGACGCGCGGGCAGGGCGCGCCGTGACCTTCGACTTCACCGGCGAGGTCCTGCGCGCCTTCGGCGTCGACGCCCCCGCGCGCTCGCTGGGCGAGGCAGCGCGGATCCTGGCGGCCGCCGCGGGGGAGGTCGACCTCGCCCTCTTCGAGACGTTCCTGACCGACAAGGCGGGGCACGCGCAGGACATGGCCTGGGCGCGCCACGAGATCGCCCGCGTCGAGCGGTTCCTGGCCGAGCTGCTCGACGCCGTCGATCCGCGCGAGCAGCTGGTGGTCGTCACCAGCGACCACGGCAACCTGGAGGACCTTTCGACCCGCTCCCACACCCGCGCGCCGGTGCCGCTCATGGCCTGCGGCGACGGCGCGGAGGCCTTCGTGCGCGGCGCGAGCTCGCTGCTCGACGTGGCGCCGCGCATGCTGTCGCTCATCGGCGCTTGAGGGCCCGCCCCCGAGCTTGCTACCGTGGGCGGCTCGGAGCCCGAGACCCCATGAGCGACGCCGCCCTCGACCCGCGCTACCTCGAACTGTTCCCGCAGTGGCTGCGCAGCCTCGGCGAAGACGCCGCGCAGGTCGGCGACGCGCTGGCGGCGGGAGGCACCGACGACGAGGCCACCCGCTCGCTCATCGCCGGCCTCAACTACATCTTCAAGTCGCTCGACCTCATCCCCGACGGGATCGACGACCTGGGCTTCCTCGACGACGCCTTCGTCCTGCGCGTCGCCTGCGCCCAGGCCGGCGCGGCGAAGCCCGACGCCAGGCAGGGCGTCGTGCAGCGGCTGGGCGACGACGCCCACGCGGTGAAGGAGTTCCTGGGCGAGGACTACCCGCGCCTCGAGGCGTACGTGCGCGGCCTGCGCAAGGGCGCGGCGCGCGGACGCACGGTGGAGGACATCGTCACCGACGGCGACACGCGCGCGCAGTTCCTCGGCGAGGTGCGCGCCTGGTCGGGCGCCTACCAGGTGCCCGGCTTCACCCGCGATCAGAAGACGCTAGTGAAGCTCCAGGCCTTCCTGAACGCCAAGCTGCCCTGACGCGCCCTTCGCCCGTCACTTGGGCGGCGGCTGCGAGATGTGCTGCAGGTCGAGGCCGCCGGGATACTGGTAGCTGGTGTACGCGCCGTACCCCATCACCTGGATGCCCACCGGCTGCGCCGCCGAGAGCACGTGCGCGCCGCCCGTCCCCGGCCCGAGCTTCACGCGGTACACGCTGTAGCCGCTGGAGCCCACCGGCGTGCCCGTCGCGGCCACAGCCGCGCCGTCGAGCGTCATCCCCGTCCCGGCCTGCGCCACGATGTCGGCGTAGCTGGTGTCGTAGTCGTCCGGCGCGAGGAACACGTACTTGCCCCGGTACTGCTCGGTCGCGACCATCATGCTCTCCGACGGGTCGCCCTCCTGGTTCGGCGGCTGCGTGGTCGGGTCCACCGCCCCGCCGCCCTCCATGAACGAGCCGACCGCGAAGGCGTGGTCGCCCGTCACCATGAAGTCCTGCGTCACGACGCCGCAGTCCACCACCTGGCCCGCGCTGACCGAGGCCGGGCAGCTGGGCGGCTTGGTCGGCACGTAGGTGAGGGTGGTGCCGTCGAAGTTGCCGTAGATGCGCACCTCGTGGCCGACCGGCGTGCCGTGCGGCGCCGTCGGCACGGTCACGACGTAGCTCTTGCCCAGCGTCTCCGCCGGCATGTTCGACTCCTCGACGTGATCGCAGGCCTGTACGGTCTCCGGCACGTCGACGCACGGCATGCCGGTGATGACCTGCACCGGGTGGGTAGCCTGCACCAGCGAGCCGCTGAGATCCGAGGTGTCGGAGGGCGGGCCCACCAGCTCGGCGACGTCGCCCGCGTTCATGGTGAGGGTCACCGTACCGCCCGCGCTCGTCGCCGCGATCCCGCCGCCCGCCAGGACCTGCCCCGTCGTCGAGACCTTCATGTTGACGGTCGTGCCGTCCATCGTCGCCGTGATGACCGCGTAGGCGCCGAGCACCGGCGTGCCCTGCGAGGTCCAGCCCTGGTGCCCGGTCACGCGGTAGTTGCCGGTCATCGCGCTGCTGGGCAGCAGCAGCGACGCGTCATTCGAGAACGAGAAGCAGCCGACCGCCTGCCCGAACTGCGCGCAGATGTTGTTGCCGGGGCAGCTGCCCCAGTTCTTGCCGGGCGCGCCGCCCTGCCCTTTGTACTCGAGCGCGTTGAACTGGTAGACGGTGACCGGCACGCTGGCGACCAGGTGGTACGCGGCGGCGCGCGCGAGCACGCTCCCGGGCAGCGGCATCGCCGTGCCGCAGCTGTCGGTGTCCGGCCCCTTCAGGGGCGCGACCCACGGCAGGTAGATCTTGGTCAGCGAGGCCGGCGCCACGGTGGCGGTCTGGTTGGTGTTGCCCGGGCCGGTCACGGTGATGTTCGCGACGTTGGAGCCAGTGTTGGCGACGACCACCGCGTAGTCGAAGAGCGACCATACGTTGTTGCCGGTCACGGTGGGCCAGTAGTCGCAGCCGATGTACGACTGCGACGCGACGGCCTGGTCGCACGTCTGCGGGTCGCCGGTGAAGATGCCGCTGTCGCCGGTGTTGCCGTCGCCGAAGAGCGAGACGTCGTCGCCGTTGCCGACGCCCGTGTCGTCGCCGCCCGTCCCCCCGTCGTCGCCGAACCCGTTCTTCCCCGAGTTGCTGTTTCCGCACGCGCCGAAGGCGACGGCGGTGCACGTGGTCAAGCAAAGGAGCGAGAAAAATCTGCGCATGCGGGAAGGGTGACACAAAGCCGGCAAAAGGGCCGCGTCCCCGTTGAGGCACAAAGGGGGGCGGCTAGGAGGGCGTCCGGCTCTCGCTCTTCGGCCCGTTGTAGCTGTGGCCGTGCATCGCCTCGATGAGCTCCTGGAGCAGGTCGCGCGCCTCGGGCCGAGCCTTGAGGTGATTGAGCAGCAGCGTCGAGACGTCGCTGAACGCCTTCTCGTAGGCGATCCCCTCGCGCGTGCGGGCCGCCACCTTCTCGCGCCCGTTCGACAGGTCCTCCTCGAGCGCCTCGGCGTAGCGGGCGAGCTGCGCGCGGAGCTCCTCGATCTGTCGTCGCAGATCGCGCGCCTGCGCGTCCTTGGCCGACGCCTTCTGCTCGTGCTCGCGCAGCTGCTCGCGCTTCGCGTCGACCAGTGCCACCGCCGCCCCCGCCCGCTCGAAGATGGCGCGCAGCTGCGGCCCTCCCGCGCCGGCCTGGTCGGCCGACTGCTTGGCCTGCGCCGCCGCGCGCTCGGCCTGCTGCAGCATCTCCTTGAGGCGGGCCACCTCGGCCTGCTCCGCCGACAGGTCGCGCAGCGCGCGCGACTCCTCGTGCGCCAGCTCCTCGACCTTGCGGCCGATCTCCGCGCGCAGCGCGCGGCCACGCCGCTCGAGCGCCTCGAGCTTGCGCGTGTGGCTCGCCACCTCGCCCTCCAGGCGCGTCGCCCGCGCCGCCAGGTCCCACGCCTGCGACAGCGCGCTCTGCACGTCGGCCGGCGCGTTGCCCGCCGGGTACGCGCGCGACACCATGCGCGAGAAGAGCGCGGCGCGGCTCGCCCACTCGATGACCCCCTCGCTCTGCGGCGGCGGCGGCGGCGGCGGCGCCACGTTCTCGCCCGTGGCGGCGACCTCCCACGGCGTGCTCGGGAGGCTGCGCTGGAGCGTCTTGAGCTCCTCGTGCAGGTGGTGGGCGTCCTGGAAGCGCTTGCGCCGGTCCTTCTCGAGGAGCTTGACCACGATGCCCTCGGCGTTGGGCAGGACGTCGGGCTTGATCGACCGCGGACGCGGCGCGATCGACGTGCGCTGCATCTCGAGCAGCGTCTCGCGGTCGTCGCTCCGGAAGGGCAGCTGCCCGGTCAGCATCTCGAAGAAGAGGACGCCCAGCGCGTAGAGATCGCTCTGCGCCGTCGCCTCCTCGCCGCGCGCCTGCTCCGGCGCCATGTACTCGGGCGTCCCGAACACGGCGCCCTTGGGGGCGAGGCGCGGGTCCATCGCCAGGTGCGCCAGCCCGAAGTCGAGGATCTTGACGAAGTCCTTCCGGCCGCCGCGCGTGGTGAGCAGGATGTTGTCGCTCTTGAGGTCGCGGTGCACGACGCCCAGGTCGTGGGCGCGCGCCAGCGCCGCGCACATCTGCTCGAGGATGTCGACGCCGCGCGCCAGGGCCATCGAGCCGCGCGCCAGCTCGCTCGAGAGCGACTGGCCCACCAGGTACTCCATGACCAGGTAGAGCTCGCCCTCCTCCGTCTCGCCGATGTCGTGGATGTCGATGATGTGGGCGTGATCGACGCGGTTGGCGGCGCGCGCCTCGCGCAGCATCCACGCGCGCAGGTGCGTCTCGCCGCGCAGGTCGGGCCGGATCAGCTTCACGGCGACGATGCGGTCGATGAGCACGTGCCGGGCGCGGTACACCACGCCCATGCCGCCCTCCCCGATGCGCGCCTCGAGGCGGTATCGGCCCGCGATGACGCGACCGAGCATCGGATCGGTCGGCTTGGCCGGCTGGGCGAGTCGTTGTGCCATTCTGCTCCCGTCCGCTCGAGCCCCCGGCCGTGCGGCTTAACACCGCGATGGTATCAGGGGGCGGCGTGCGCGGGGAACAGCTCAAAACACGACGTGCAGCACGGGCATACGAAGCTCGGTCTCGGCGCGCATGCCGTACTGGCGCTGCTCGGCCACCGAGTACACCGGACCGACGGCGGGCAGGGGGATTCCCATGCGGAAGGTGCCCTGATGCACGTCGAGGAGCGACTGCGGCGGCGGCGTGGCCGGCGCGGGCGCGGGGGGAGGCGGCGCAGGAGCCGGGGCGGGCACGGCCGCCGGGGGCGCCCCCACGGTCGAGTCGCTCGCCCCGCCTGCTGGCGCCGGCGGCGCGCCGGTGATGCTGCCGCCGGGCGCTCCCGGCTCGGCGGGCGGCCCCGGCGTGCGATCCTCGGTGGCGCCCTCTTCCGGCATGTAGCGCGTCGCGTTCAGGGTGAGGACGATGGCGGGGATGACCAGCGCCAGCCCGCCCGCCAGCATGTACATGGGCGCCTTGCCGTCGGTGGAGTTCTTCTCGATGAAGTACCCGCCGACGCCGCCGCCGCCCGCCCCCGCCAGCGCGCCCACCGCGTAGGCCCACCCGGCGTGGACGCCGACCAGGGACTCGGTGATGGTGACGACCTCGGCGCCCAGCAGCGCGCCGCCGGTGATCCCCTTGCCGGAGTGCGACACGTTGTCGGCGCGCGCCTCGCGCACGGGCGCCGCGAGAACCGTCGCGCCGAGGAGGGCCGCCGTCGCGAGGACGGCGGGGCGAAGGGTCGGTCGGGGAAGGGGCATGGGCTTGTCCAGTCCTTTAGGTAGCCGGAACCTATCACGGTGTTCACGGGGGTTCACGGGGCTTCCGGCCCCCGGCTGGCCTCGGCTACCCTGCCGCTCCCATGCCCCTGCCGACGGCGCTCGTCGCCCTGCACGTGCTCGCCAACGTCGTGTGGATCGGCGCGCTGCTCGCGGAGACGATCCTGCTCGGGCGGGCCCCCTTCCTGGCGGACGGCGCCGAGGTGGGGCACCTCGCGCGCCGGGTGCACCTGCGCCTCGCGGTGCCGGCGTTCCTCGGGAGCTTCGGGGCGGGGGTGGCGCGGATCGCCCTCGAGCCCCGCATGTACGCGCACATGCCCTGGATGCACGTGAAGCTCACCTTCGCCCTGGTCGTCATCGTGCTTCATCACGTCATCGGCGCCCGGGCCCGGCGGGTGGCGGGCGGCAAGGACGAGGCGGGGCGCGGGGCGGGGGTGCTGGGCGCGGTGGTGTTCCTCTGCGCGGCGTGCGCCGTCGTGCTCGGCGTGGCCAAGGCGCTCCCGTGAGCACGGTCGACTTCTGGTTCGACTACTCGTGCCCCTACGCGTACCTCGGGTCCACCCAGGTCGAGGGCCTCGCGGCGCGCACCGGGGCCCGTCTGGTGTGGAAGCCGATGCTGCTCGGCGGCGTCTTCGCCGCCAGCGGCACGCCGCAGAAGCTCTTCGCCACGCTCTCGGCCGCGAAGGCGCAGCACAACGCGCGCGACCTCGATCGCTGGGCCGAGCTCTTCGGCGTCCGGCTGGTCATGCCGGCCGCGCACCCCATGCGCACGGTGGAGGCGCTGCGGGCGACCATCGCCTGCGCCGTCGATCCGCGCGTGGTGCACGGCTTCTTCCGGGCCTACTGGATCGACGGCCGCCCTCCCAGCGACGAGGCGACCATCCGCGACGTGCTGGGCGCGGCCGGGCACGACGCGGGGGCGATCCTCGCCGCCATCGCGCGGCCCGAGGCCAAGGACGATCTGCGCCGGCGCACCGACCAGGCCGTCGCCAGGGGGATCTTCGGCGCGCCGGCCTTCGTGCTCGACGACGGCGTGATGTTCTGGGGTCAGGATCGCATGCACATGGTGGAGCGTGCGCTCGGGGGCTCGGCTCCCGAGCCCGTCCCCGCCGCGGGAGGAACGATGGCTCACACGCTCGAGGTGTACTGGGACTTCTCGTCGCCCTTCGCCTACCTGGGCAGCACCCAGGCGGAGAAGCTCGCGGCGCGCACCGGCGCGAAGCTGGTGTGGCGGCCGATGCTGCTCGGCGGCGTCTTCAAGTCGATCGGGCAGGCCGAGGTGCCGCTCTTCACCTGGAGCGACGCCAAGAAGAAGTACTACTACGAGGACATGCATCGCTGGGCGGAGTACTGGGGCGTGCCCTTCCGCTTCCCCACGCGCTTCCCGATGCTGACGCTCAAGGCGCTGCGCGCGTACCTCGCCCTGCCCGAGAGCCGGCGCGACGCCTTCCGCGAGAAGACCTTCCGCGCCTACTGGGCCGAGGACCGCGACATCGCCGACGAGGCGGTGCTGCGCGAGTGCGTCGGCGAGGGCGCCGACGAGGTCCTGGCGCGCACGCAGTCGCCGGAGGTGAAGAAGGCGCTCATCGACGCCACCCAGCACGCGGTGGAGGCCGGCGTCTTCGGCGCGCCCACCTGGGTGGTCGACGGCAAGGAGCTCTTCTGGGGACAGGACCGCATCCCGCTCGTCGAGCGGGCGCTCGCGCGCTGATGCCGCAGAACGTCAGGGAGCTGCTGGAGCGAAAGCTCCTCACCCTCGCCGGGAGCACGATCACCGTCGGCTCGCTGCTGCTGGCGGCGGCGATCGTGCTGGTGACGCTGCTCGTGGCCAACGTGCTGGCGTACTCGACGCGGCGCCTTCTGCGCGCGCGGGGGGCGACGCCGGGGGCGCAGTTCGCCGTCGCCAAGATGGTCCGCTACTCGGTGGTGCTCCTCGGCGTCGTGGCCGCCGTCAACGCCGTCGGCTTCCAGCTCGGCGCGCTGCTGGCCGCCTCCACCGTGCTCGCCGTGGGCATCGGCTTCGGCCTGCAGAACATCGCGCAGAACTTCATCAGCGGCCTCGTCCTGCTCATCGAGCAGCCGGTCCGTCACGGCGACTTCGTGAAGGTCGGCGGGACGCTGGGGACGGTGGACGACATCGGCCTGCGCGCGACGCACATCATCACGCGCGACGAGGTGACCATCATCGTCCCCAACAGCGCCCTCATCACCGCCGAGGTGGTCAACCACTCGCGGCCCACCACCAACCTGCGCATCCGCATCGCGGTGGGCGTGGCCTACGGGAGCGACACCGCGCGGGTGAGGGACACGCTGATGGACGTCGCGCGCACCACGCCCGGCGTCCTCCAGAAGCCGCCGCCCGACGTGCGCCTGGAGGACTTCGGCGACTCGGCGCTCGCCTTCGCCCTCTACTGCTGGATCGAGCACGCCAGAGACGACCTGCGGATCGGCAGCGCCCTGCGCTTCGCCATCGACGCGGCGTTCCGGAAGGCGGGGATCGAGATCCCCTTTCCGCAGCGGGTCGTGCACATGCCGCCGGCGCAGCAAGCGCGCGGCTAGCGACGCCGTCACGCCTGCCGCGCGTCGAGCCGTCGCCGGGCGATCGCCGTCAGCAGGGCGACGAGCGCCAGGAAGGCGAACCCCAGGATCCCCGGGCTGAGCGACTCGGCCATCCCTTGCAGGTTCATGCGCGCGCGCTCGTCGACGTCGACCACCTCGGCGGTGGTGTGGAAGACCGTCGCCAGATCGGTGCAGATGCCGACCAGGGTGGACCACAGGACGGCGCGCGACATCCACTTCACGAAGCCCTCGTGGCGCCGGTCGGGCCGCACGGCGAAGTAGGCCGCCGCGGCCAGGGCGACGAAGCCGAACAGCAGGATGACGAACATCGACCAGCCGCCGTCGCGGATGAGGGTGAGCATGCCCCCAGGAGAACGCAGAACGAGGCCGTCTGTGACGGTTGTCACAGGGGGCCCGGTCGGGCGTTCATGGGGCAGGGTGCGCGATCCGAGCGAAAAGCCCCTGGTGGATGCGCTCCGTCGCGGGGAGGCCGCGGCGTTCGACGCGATCTACGCGCGCTACCGCGGCCGGGTGCACGGGTTCCTGCTACGCCTGACGGGCCGCCGGGACGTCACCGAGGACCTCTTCCAGGAGACGTGGCTCAAGCTGGCGCGCAGCGCCCCCCGCCTGCGGGAGGACACCGATCTCGCCGCCTGGCTCTTCACGGTGGCGCGCAACGCGTGGGTCAGCCACCGGCGCTGGTCGATGCTCGACGTCAGCCGCCTGGTGGCCCTCGACGGGGACGCGTTGCCCGCCGGCCCGGCGGTGGACGCCGAGGCCCGGGCCGACGCCGCGCGGAGCGTCGAGCGCCTGGAGCAGGCGCTGGCCCTGCTGCCCCGGGCGTCGCGCGAGGTGCTGCTGCTCGTCGGCATCGAGGGGTTCGACCAGGAGCAGGCCGCGGCCATCCTGGGCATCACCTACGACGCCCTTCGCCAGCGCCTGGCGCGGGCGCGGGCGCAGCTTGCCGAGCGGCTCGCGCGGGTGCAGATCAAGGAGGCCATCGCATGAGCACGGAAGGACACCCGGATCAGGACCTGCGCGATCTCCAGGCGCTGCGCGCCCTGCGCGCCTCGCCTGCGCACGAGCCCCCGCGCGACCTCGCGGACCGGGTGCGGCGGCAGGCCCTCGCCGAGCTCGAGGCGGCGACGGGGGCCACGTGGGTGACGCTGCTGTCGCGCGCGTGGATGCGCGTGGCGTTGCCGGCTGCCGTGACGGTGACCGTGGTCGGCTACCTGACGTGGGCCGTCGGGGCGGCGAGCGCGCTGTACAAGTAGGAGAAGGTCCGTCCGGACCGGGATCCCGCGGCTGCGGAGGTGAAGCCGCTGGATGCGGCACCGAAGCCGGCGGTTCGTCCGCAGAATCCAGGGGTTGCGGAGGTCCGTGCGACCGGAGCCACGACGCGGATGCCGGATCGTGAGCATGGCAACGATCTCCCCCCTTCTTGCGGGGTGGCGCGGTCCAGCCCCGGGGGGCGGGCGTTAGACCCTGGCCATCCGCGGGCGCACCAGGTCCTCCGCGGCGACCAGCCACGGCGGCCCGGGGGCGTCGTCGAGGACGTGGAAGCCGGCGCAGAAGACGCGGCGCGGGCAGGGGGCGCACGCCGCCTCGTGCACGCGGCGCGTGGCGAGGTAGGCGGCGGGGCTCACGCCGTCGCGGCCGACGTGCACGGTGTGGTGCTCGAGCCGCGCCGGGTCGCCCGCCAGGTGCTCCTCGTAACCGGGCGCGAAGCAGAAGGGCAGATCGTGGACGAGGACCTTCAGGCGCGCGCCGTATGCGTCGACGACGCGCGTGGCGGCGCCGGCCGCCGCCAGCGGCTCGGGGGCCAGCCGCTCCGTGCCGCGCCCGAACGGCGTGAGCATCCGGAGATCGAGCGAGGTCAGGCCCAGCGAGAGCGCGAGCTCGGCCATCTCCGGCAGGCGGTCGACGTTGTCCCGGGTCAGCGTGACCGTCATCCCCAGGTCCACCCCCGCGCGCGGCGCGTGCTTCACGCAGTGCCGGATGCCCCCCACCGTCTGCTCGAACGCCTCGGGCACGCCCACGTGCGCGGCGTGCATGGGCGCGTCGGGCCCGTGCACGCTGAAGCGCACCGAGGTGAGCCCGGAGCGGACCAGGCGCCGCGCGAACGCCTCGTAGAAGCAGAGGCGCCCGTTGGTGGTCACGCCGATGCGCTCGAAGCCGAGCGCGCGCGCGTGGCGGACGAGGGGGACGAAGTCCGGGTGCAGCGTGGGCTCGCCGCCGTCGAGGTCCACCGACGTCACGCCGCGGCGGCGCAGCGACTCGAGCTCCGCGCGCAGCGTCTCGCCCGGCGGGTGCGCGGTGACGCCGGTGCGGGGGCCGACGGCGCAGAAGACGCAGTCGTCGTTGCACACGTGCGTCACGTCCACCACGGCGCGCGGCGGGCCCTCGGAGGCCCGCATCCAGGCGTCGAAGGTGGCCTTGAAGGCGAGCAGCTCCGCGGCGCCCACCGGCGACAGCGGCGTCGGCTGCACCTGGAAGCGCGGCCCCCAGTCGTGCACCAGCGGCAGCGCGCGCCCGCGGGCGAGCGCCGTCCCCGGCAGCGGCGTGGCGAACTGCACGGCGGGCCGGGCGCCGTGGCGCGCGAAGAGGCTCGACGCGAAGGAGAGCGTGCCGTTGATCTCCTCGGCGCTCTCGCCGGGCAGGCCGATCATGAAGTGCACCATGAGCGGGACGCCGGCGGCGTGCGCGCTGGCGGCGGCGCCCTCGATGGCGGCGAGATCGAGCTGCTTGCCCACCACCTCGGTGACCACGCGCTGCACGCCGCTCTCGGCGCTGACGCTGACGGTGGTCACGCGGCCGCGCATCGCCGCGAGGTGCCGGGGCTCGAGGTAGTCGGCGCGCATGCCGTTGGGGACGTCGAAGGCGACGTCGAGCTCGGCGACGTGGTCGAGGAAGGCGTCGAAGTGGCGCTCGTTGACGTTGACCAGCTCGTCGAGGATCTCCAGGCGCGTCGCGCCGTGCACGCGCACCAGGGACACCATGTGCTCGCGCAGGCGCGCCGGGGACAGGCGGCGCTGCGTCTTGGGCGCGGCCTCCTCGCGCCCCGGGTTGGAGCTGCAATGCGCGCAGCGGAAGGGGCAGCCGCGCGAGGTGACGAGCGGCAGCGTGCGCCCGTCGATGGGGAACGCCCAGGGGCCGCGCCCGAGGTGCTGCACCAGGCGCGCGTGGAAGCGGTCGTGCGCGGGCAGGTCCACCAGGTCCCAGGCGGGCAGGGGGAGCGCGTCGAGCGAGGGCGCCTCGAGCCCGCGGTGCGTGCCGGCGATCGCCTCGCCGCGCGCGTGGGCGGCGACGAGCGCCGGGACGGTGACCTCGCCCTCGTACTTCACCCAGGCGGTGGCCTCGGGGTAGCTCGCCAGCACCTGCGCGCCGTCGGCCTCCACGTAGTGCTGGCCCGACTGGTAGAGGTCGGCCAGGACGAGCGGCGCCCCCGGCAGGACGCGCCGCAGCCCCGCCAGCAGCTCGCCCAGCACGTCGTCGCGCCGCGGGGGACGGTGGAACGGCGTGTAGGCCACCACCACGAGGTCGCTCGCGGCTGAGCTCTTCGCCCGCTCGAGGAGCTCCTCGACGGGCGCCCCCAGGTGCGCCCTGCCGTCGTCCCTCCAGATCAGCGACGAGCCGGCGAGCGCGTAGGCGTCCACCAGGTCCACCGCGGGCCCGGCGTCGCGCAGCACCGCGGCGAGCTGCACCGCCCCGAGATCGGCGAAATAGGGGTAATCGATGAAGTCGCGCGCGATCGACACCGGCGGCTGCACGACGACCACACGCGACACCCGCGAAGCGTAGCGTATATTTCGTGATGCGATGCTGACCGAGGAGACGCACGCGGCGGGGGTCGCCGACAAGATCAGCTCGCACGAGGAGGCGGCGCACGAGAAGCGCAACTGGGTGCGCCTCACCTTCGACTGCAACGACCACTGCATCTTCTGCCTCGACTCCGACGCCCACAACGGCGAGATCCGCGACCGCGACGACATCAAGCGCCAGATCCTCGAGGGCCGGCGCGCCGGCGCGACGCGCCTGATCCTGTCGGGCGGCGAGCCCACCATCCACCCCAGCTACGTCGAGTTCGTGCGCCTGGGGCGCCAGGCGGGGTACGCGAAGATCCAGACCGTCACCAACGGCCGCATGTTCTCGTACGGCGACTTCCTCGAGCGCTGCCTCGCCGCGGGCCTGAGCGAGATCACCTTCTCCATCCACGGGCCCAGCGCCAAGGTCCACGACGCGCTGGTCGGCACCAAGGGGGCGTTCGAGCAGGAGATGACCGGGCTGCGCAGCGCGCTCCGCTACCGCGCGGCCACGGGCCTTCCCATCGTGAACGTCGACGTGGTGGTGAACCGCGGCAACGTGCGCGTCCTGCCGGACATGCTGCGCCTCTTCTACGGCATGGGGGTCAAGGAGTTCGACCTGCTCCAGGTCGTCCCCTTCGGGCGCGCCTTCACCGACGGGCGCGACACGCTCTTCTACGATCTGGCCGAGATGCGCCCCTTCCTCCAGGAGGCGCTCGCCTTCTCGAAGAAGCCGGACGTGCACATCTGGATGAACCGCTTCCCGCCGCAGCACCTGGAGGGCTACGAGCACCTCATCCAGGACCCGTACAAGCTGAACGACGAGGTCCGCGGGCGGAAGGAGGAGTA
>DATBQU010000444.1:0-2668 GCA_036560665.1 Polyangiaceae bacterium | reverse complement strand
CGTAGGCGGCCGGATCACGCAGGCGGAAGTCGCCCGACAGATCGACGATCCGCGCCCCGGTCTGCATGATCTCGGGCGCCTTGCCGGCGCTCACCTTGTGCGGCAGCCCGAGCAGCACCACGTCCATCCCCCGCGCGGCCTCGCCTGGCGAGAGGCCCTCGAACCGCAGCTCGGTCTGCCCCTCCAGATTGGGGTGCACCACGCCGAGCGGCTCTCCGATGAAGTCTATCGAGGCGACGCGGACGAGCTCGACATCGGGGTGCCCGAGCAACCGACGGACGAGCTCCGCCCCGCCGTAGCCGCTTCCGCCGATGACGGCGGCCTTGAAGCGCTTGCTGGCCATGGTGGCCGCGAGCCTAGCCCAAGCGCGTGGTCACGCCAGAGCGGCGCGCGGATGCCAGTCCAGCAGGACGGGATCCTTCGACGCGAGGCGCAACGTGCCTCCCTCGTCGGGCAGGCGCACGCGGCGTACGCGCTCGCCGTCGACCCATACCCCTTGCGTCGACGCCAGGTCGAAGGCGTGAACGTCGCCATGCTCGCGCAGAAGAAGAACGTGGACACGCGAGATGCTGTCCGTCAGGACCGGGCGAAAGCGCGTCTCGCACCGGTCTGCCCGGCCCACGAGGACGCCGGCGTCGAGCGCCGGGTCCGGCAGCTCGACCGTCGCCCGCGAGCCGCCGCGCCGCAGGGTGAGCCGCGCGTGACCCGGGGCAGCCACCTGCTCCGCGACGTCGTCGAGTCGCGGCGCGGGAGGCAATGTGGTGACGCTCGTCCTCAGGCGGTCTGTGCGCGGCGCGTGCGACGGCATCCGAGGAGCGTCGACGATCTCGGGGGCGAGGCGGCTGCTCGGCAGCTCGACGCGCGAAGGCAGCGCAACGAGCGCGTAGCGACCCAGACGCAGCGCCAGCGGGCCGATGGCGACCAGCGCGCGTCGCTCGATGTCGTCGTCCAGGTGGAACCCCAGCCCGGTCCGCAGATCCAGCAGGCGCACCGCCGACGTCCCGTCGTCGAGGGTGGTCGCCCGCACCATCAGATGACGCAGCGCGACGTCGGGGTCGGTTGGCAGGACGACGTCGCATTGCGTGTGCCGGCCCACCACGGCGTACGCGCGCGGATGGGCCACGAGGTCGTGCCACCCGAACTCGCCCCCGCGCCACCACACGAGGCGCACCCCCGGCGCGGTCATGGCCGGCGCGTCGATGGCGCGAGCCCTCGCATAGGCCTCGTCGAGCCACGCGGCCTCGAGGCGAGGCCCGGACGTCACCATGCGCGTGTTCGCGTTGGGCCGTATGGCCAAACCCGTGATGTGCGAGCGGTCGTACAACCTGCCTTCATCATGAGCACGACTCGTGCCCCGGTCGAGTCATCCAGAGGTGCTACGCTGCGGCGCGTGCCATGACGACGCACGCCGAAGAGGCCACCGCCTGGCTGTCGGACAAGCGGCGCGCGATGGAAGAGGCGCTCGCTCCGCTGGTCGACCAGAACTCGTACACCGAGAACCCGGAAGGGGGCCGCAAGGTCGGGACCTTGCTGCGCGCCCTCTTCGCGCTGGAGGGCGTCGAGCTAACGACGCGTGCCAGCGAACGGTTCGCCGACCATCTCGTACTGCGCACGCGCGCGCAGCTCCCGAACAAGGGCGCCGTCGCGCTCATCGGTCACCTCGACACCGTGTTCGCGCCGGGGACGTTCGAGGGCTTCCGCCGGGACGGTGACCTCGCGCGCGGTCCGGGAGTGCTCGACATGAAGGGCGGGCTGGTCGTCGTCGCCTACGCCCTCAAGGCGCTGGCGGCGACGGGCGGCTTCGACGCGGTGGTGCCGCTCCGCGTCGTCGTGGTCAGCGACGAGGAGGTCGGCTCGCCGGAAGGGCAGGGGGTCATCGCCGCCACCATCAGCGGCGCGAGCGCCAGCCTTGTCTTCGAGGCCGGCCGCAAGGGGGACGCGATCATCACGCGCCGCAAGGGGACGGGCGGGATGACGGCGGTGGCGCATGGCCACGCCGCGCACGCCGGCAACGCCCACAAGGAGGGCGCGAACGCCGTCTGGTCGATCGCGCGCTTCGTCGACCTCGTGCAGCGGCTCACCGACTACGACCGCGGCGTCACCGTCAACGTCGGTCGCGTGTCGGGTGGACACAGCAAGAACACCGTGCCAGACCGCGCGGAGGCGCAGCTCGATCTGCGCTTCTGCACGCGCGCGGATGGCGAGGCGCTCGTCGCACGGATCCGCGCGGCGGCAGACGAGGCCGCGGCGGCGGTGCCCGGAACGCGCATCGAGCTGCACGGCGGCGTGGCGCGGCTGCCGCTCGAGCGCAGCGAGGCGAGCGAGAAGCTGCTTGCCGAGTATGGCGCCTGCGCCCGCCTGCAGGGCCTGGGGGGTGACGAGGCGCCGCTCATCGGCGGGGGCAGCGACGCGAGCACGTCGAGCGCGCTCGGCATCCCCTCCATCGACGGGCTAGGGCCGCGCGGCAGCGGTTTTCACACCAAGGACGAGCTCATCGAGGTCTCGAGCCTGGTCCCCAAGGCCCAGGCGCTGGCCCGGTTCCTGGCGGGCCGAAGAGGGGACTGACATGCGCGCCCTCCTCGTGCTTGCGCTGACTGCGTGCGCCCCGTCGGCGCCCGCCCCCGGCGCGCCCCAGGTCCCCGTGTCCATGCCGTCGTCCGCCCCCGCT
>DATBQU010000443.1:0-12762 GCA_036560665.1 Polyangiaceae bacterium | reverse complement strand
GGTGTTGCAGGCGCCGGCCGCGACCGCAGCGGCGGCCAGGCAGAGCGCGAAGGCGAGCGTCCGGCATCCCATCAGTCGAACTCCGCGTCGAAGCCGAGCGATCCGTAGACGGCGGTGCGCTGCTTGATGAACAGCGCGTTGAAGTAGTCGGTGTACATGACGTCGCTCTGGAGCGAGATCCCGTACTGAGTCTTGGCATCCGGCGCGCTCAGGAGCCAGTGCACGCCCCCGCCGCCGGTCACCGACAGCAGCGGCGACAGCTCCCGGTCGGTCGTCCGGTACAGCGGGATGACCAGCTGGCCCGACTGCGGGTCGACCGTCGCCGAGTAGGCGAGCTGGTAGAAGTTCGAGCCCGTCTGCGCGTTGAACCGCACGTGCGGCCACACCTCGAAGTGGCGCCCCAGGTCGATCACGTAGCGCCCGTCCGTGGTGGTCGCCTTGAGCGCCCAGGTGTCGTTGTAGAGGCGCTGCTCGATGCGGAGCGTCGCCCCCGGGAAACGGTGCGCGAAACGGGCGCCGACGGCGTAGCGGTCGCGCGACGTCGGCAGCTGCTCGGCGGGCCGGATGGGGAGCCTGACCCGGTTCACCAGGTCCACGTTGGCGCCCACCGGGACGAACGGCGCCACGCTCACCGGGTCGAACATCGGCACGAAGCGGTACGGCTTGCTCTGGTCGCCTCGCTCGAGCTGGAGCGTTGCGCTCACCAGCAGCAGCGACGTCGGCGAGAGCACCAGCGTCACCCCTGCCTCGATCTCCGACGTGTCGAGGGTGCTGATGAAGTTGTTCGGCCCGCGGCCGATGCTGTCGTGGTTGAAGTTGAAGGCGACCCGGGGGGTGATGAGCTTGTCGTACAGGTCGTCGGTGAGCGCGATGCCGCCGCCGCGCGAGATGTAGTCCGGCTCCGAGCTGTAGTTGAGCTGCGCCTGCGCGCCGTAAGTCAGGTACTTGTAGCCGCCGTTGAGGCCGCCGCCGTAGCGCTGCTCGTGGAAGGGGGGCGACGCCTCGCTCACGATGTCCGGCGACGCGGCGGTCACCACGTCGACGACGAAGTGCCCGCCGGCGTTCCATCCCTGCGTCGGCGACGACACCGTCGCGTCGATCCCCGGGCTCCACACCTCGACGTGGTTGGTGTCGGAGTAGCCGGACAGACCGGCGTTCATCTTCACCACCAGCGGCTTGGTCTTCTGCGGCAGGCACTTGACCACGTCGTCCTGGTTGCGCGCCCCGAGCATGCACTTGAGCTGCCCCGGCGTGAGGTACTCCGGCGCCTGCGACTTGAGCACCAGCGGGACGGTCAGCAGCTGCCCCTCGCCCACCACGTACTTGGCGTCGAGCGACAGCGGGATGCCGCTCTGCGTCCCCTCGGCGTGCACCACGTGATCGCCCGGGTCGATCGAGAAGCGCTTGTTGAGGGCGTGGACGGGGACGGGGCGCTCGTCGAACGTGACCTGCAGATCGTCCACGCCCAGGGGCGGTTGGAACGTCACGTGCGGGATGCGACGCGAGAGCATCTCGACCCGCTCGCGGGCGGTCTTCATCACCGCCGTGTCCTTCTTGCGCATCCCGTCTTCCAGGGCCTTCTGCGCGTCCTGGAGCGCGTCGAGCAGGTGCGCCGAGCGCGACTCGCACGACGACAGGTGAAGTCGCGTGCGCGGCTGCTCCTCGAGCTCGAGCGACTTCCTGTCGTGCTCGATGCAGTCGGTGAGCTTGCCCGCCATGTCCGCTGCCAGCCCGGCGCTCGCCTCCTGGAAGGCATCGGGGCTGCTCCACCCCGGGATGCGTCCGGGTGCCGCCGGCGCCGCAGGGGCCGCCGGCGCCTCGGGGGCGGCCGGCTGGTCGCCTCCGGCCGACGGCGTGGCCGCGCCGCCACCCTTGGCCTCGTCCCACTGAGCCCGGATGTCGGGCGTGGTCCGCGGCGGCAGCTGCGAGCTCGGATCGAGCTGCTGCGCGGTCTGGAACTGGGACGTCGCCTCGGCCTTCTGCCCGGTCTGCGAGGCGACCATCCCCAGGAGCACGTGGAGCGGCGCCTGCGCCTGCCCGCTGCATCGGCTGGCGCATCGCGCGAGCGCAGCGTCGAGCTTCTTCCGGGCGCCCGCGAAATCCCCCGACGAGTACTCGCCGTCGAGGACCTCCTGCGCCGTCCTCAGCGCCGCCGCGTCCTCCGCGCCTCCTGCCCGCGCGCTCGACGCGACGAGCATCGCCAGAAACAGCCCGAGTACTGCGAACGCAATCGCGCGCAACCGGGTCGGCACCTGCCGTACACTACCAGAGCACGCAGAGCTCGCGCCCCTTCTCAGTTGCAGCCGCACCCGCCGCCGCCGCCGCTCAAGCCGCCGGTAGCCCCCTCGGACACGTCTTGCACGTGGGTCGCAAGCGGCGTCGTGAAGGGATCCTCGGCGCTCATCGTCGGGTGGGCGAGGGTTCCGCGCTCGTACGGAGCCACGTGCGCGCATCCCCATGTCGCCGAAAGCACCGCCGCCGCGACGATGCCCAGCACCGCCCGACCGATGCCCCCGCCCATGCGCGCGCTCTTCATGGCTCTGTCCTCCTCCTGCCTTCCAGGGGTAGGCAGTGCATCCGTCGCGCCAGTCTACCAGGACCGCCTCCCGTCGCGGATCGGCGCGGAATTTCCCGAGGCGCTGCGGGTGGCGCGGGCCTCGCACATGGAGTCTCGAGGCCGCTCCGCTGGATCGTCCACGATCCGGACGGCAGGCCGCAGGCCCCTGCTCTCCGGCGCGCCGGGGGGCTTTCCCCGCGGGTTTTGGCCGCAGGAACCGAGGAAAGGCGGAGGGCTTGCCTGGGCGCGCGTCGTGCTTTCACCATGTCCCCATGCGCATCCACGTCCTGGCGCTGGGCCTGACAATCACGGCGGGGGCCGTCGTCGCGGCGTGCGGCGGAGAGACCGACACCAACTACGGGCCTCCCAACGGGATCGTCGGGCGAACTCCCCCCGAGCCCGGCCCCGGCTCTTCCTCGGGCAGCGGCGGCGGAAGCGGCAGCGGGAGCGGCTCGTCCTCGGGCGGCGGCAGCGGCTCGTCGTCGGGGAGCGGTTCGTCCTCGGGCGGCGGCTCGGGCGGGAGCTCCGGTGGCGCGGCGGACGCCGGCGGCGACGGTCAGACCACGCAGAGCTGCGTCGTGAGCTGGACCACGCAGGTCTTCCCGCTCTTCAAGAGCAACGGCAGCGGCGCGTGCGGCGGCGCCGGCTGTCACGGCGGGACGTCGCCGCCGACGATCCTCGACGCCGATCCCGCGACGACGTACCTCAACCTCACCAAGTACACGATCAACGGCAAGCCCGTCGTCCTCAAGGGCGACATCAACCCGGCCGACTCTTCGCTCGAGTGCAACATGGGGATGCTCCAGCCGGCCTGCGGCCTCGGCCAGATGCCGCTGTCGCCGGGCGTCCTCAACGGGACCGAGCGCGCGACCATCGACACCTGGGTGAAGTGCGGCGCGCCGCAGAACTAGAGCCGCCGGACCGAACGACGACGGAGGCTCCGATGGCCGCGGGCGAGAGCGCATGCTACTCGCCTGCCGCGTATGGACCGCCTGCTCGCGCGCCTCGAACGCAAGATCGGCCGCTTCGCGATCCCGAACCTCATCCTCTACGTGGTGGGGGGGATGGCGCTGGTCTGGGTGCTGTCGTTCGCGCGGCCGGAGATCGTCGAGCGGCTCGTGCTCGACATGGACGCCGTCCGTCGCGGCGAGGTCTGGCGGCTGGTCACCTTCCTCTTCATCCCCATCGGCTCGTCGGCCATCTGGATCCTGCTCAACCTCTACTTCGCGTGGTGGGTAGGCACGAGCCTCGAGCAGCACTGGGGCGCCTTCAAGTTCAACGCCTTCTACTTCGTGGGCGTCCTGGGGACGATCCTGGCCGCCGTCCTCGCCGGACCGCAGTCGAACACCTGGCTCGACGCGTCGCTCTTCCTCGCCTTCGCGACGACGTTCCCGGACGTGCAGATCCTGCTCTTCTTCATCCTGCCCATCCGGGTGAAATGGCTGGGCATCGTGGCCGGGATCGGCATCCTCGCCGCCTTCGCGCTGGGCGACTGGGACGCGCGGGCGTCGATCGGGGCGGCGATGGCCAACTACCTCCTCTTCTTCGCCGGTCACTGGTGGCAGGTGTGGAAGATGCGCAGCCTCGCCGTCCGCCAGAAGGCGCGCCGCACCACCTTCGAGTCGAACGCCCCCGTCTTCGGCAAGCGCGTCTGCGCCATCTGCGGCAAGCGCGAGGCCGACGGAGCCGACATCCGCGTCTGCTCGTGCGACAAGTGCGGCGGGCAGCAGCGTGCTCTCTGCCTCGAGCACGCGCGCAATCACTAGCCCTCACACCTCGAGCACGATCTTCCCGAACGTCTCGTTCGACTGCATCGCGCCGTGCGCCTCGGCGGCCTGCGCCAGCGGCAGCACACGATCGACCACCGGGCGCACAGCGCCGCTCGCGAAGAGCGGGACGAGGTGGCGCTGCAGCGCACGCGCGGCGAGGATCTTCTCCTCCAGCGGGCGAGAGCGGAGCATCGTGCCCCGAAGCTCGGCGCGCTTGCGCATGAGCACCGCGAGGTCGACGTCCACGCGGGTGCCCGCCATCATCCCCACCACGACCACCCGCCCCTGCGGCGCGAGGCACGCCAGGTCCTCCGCCACGTAGGCGCCGCCGACCAGCTCGAGCACGACGTCGACGCCCCGGCCGCCGGTCAGGGCCAGCACCTGCGCGGCGAACCTCCCGTCCTCCACCACCACGCCGTCCGCCAGCCCGAGCTCGCGCGCCCGTCCGATCTTGTCCGCGGTGCGCGCCGTGCCGACCGCTCGCGCCCCGACGGCGCGCGCGATCTGGAAGGCCGCCGTCCCCACGCCGCTGCCCGCGGCGTGGACCAGCACCACCTCGCCCGCGGCGAGCCCCGCCTGCTCGACCATCGCGTCCCACGCCGTGATGGCCGCCTCCGGCAGGGCCGCCGCGTCGGTGAAGGTCATCCCCTCGGGTATCCGCGCCAGCGTGCGCGCGTGCACCACGAGTTGCTCGGCGTAGCCCCCGCCCCCCACCACGCCGAACACGCGATCGCCGGTGGCCAGCTCCGTCACCCCGTCGCCGAGGGCCTCGACCTCTCCGGCGATCTCGAGGCCGGGGACGTTCGCCGGGGAGCCCGGCGGGGCGGGGTACATGCCCATCCGCTGCAGCAGGTCGGCGCGGTTGACGGCCGTGCCGCGCACCCGCACGCGCACCTCGCCGCGCGACGGCTCGGGGGTGGGCAGGTCGCGGAGCTCGAGAACGTCGGGTCCACCCGGCTCGCGGATGACGATGGCGCGCATGGGCGGCGAGCTTAGCGCTATACGTCCCCATCGATGAGCGCGACGCGCGTAGTGAGGCCCGTCGTACGGAGCTTCCGGTGGCCGTACCTGGAGGAAGCGGCGGCGTGGGTGCGGTCCGGGGGCCACGCCGTGGTCTGGCTCGATCCGCGCAAGGCCCGCCTCGTCTTCCCCCGCCCCGGGCAGGACTACGAGAAGGATCTGGGCTGGTGGTCGGTGCTCGACCTCGGCCGGCTCGACTACTTCGTGGCGCGGCGCGGCCCCTTCACCGGGATGGCGTACATCCGCGTGCCGCACGACTGCTACGGCATCGTGCGCGAGCGCGTGCTGCGCGACTCGGTTCATCCCGAGGCCACGCGGGTCATCGAGCTCGACTGCCTGGAGTGCGGCGCCTGCTGCAAGGACAACCGCGTCGAGCTCGACGACGACGACATCGCCCGCTTCGAGCGCGCCGGCCGGGGCGATCTGCTCCGGCCGCCCTACGCCAGGCGCGAGGACGGCACCGTGGTGCTGGTCCTCGGCCGGGACAAGCGCTGCAAGCACCTCGCCGGCGACAACAAGTGCGGCATCTACGGAATCCGTCCCGACTCGTGCAGCTCGTTCCCGGTGGGCAGCGAGTGCTGCCTGTCGTCGCGCGAGGAGGAGATGGGGATCGTGGACGGGCTGGCTCCGTGAGCCGGCTCAGCCCGGGGGCGGGCTCGGCCAGCCCAGCTCCTCCGGCGTGCCCAGCACCTCCACGTCGTGGAAGCCGCCGTAGTCGATGACGCGGGACCCGTCGTCCTCGATGGTGAGGACGTCGACGTGCCGCGCGTTCCACACGATGTCCTCCAGGCGGTAGGCGTGGCGCGCGTGGATCTGCGCGCCGATGGTGTCGTCGAGGCCGCTGAAGGACAGGTAGATCTCGCCCTTCAGCGCGCGCAGCCGCTCCAGCGCCGCCTCGCCGCCCCAGAACGGGCTCTGCTCGTCGATGCGGTGCATCGGCATCCACGTCAGCGCGAAGAGCGCGGTGCGGTCGCGCAGCAGCGGCAGCTCGCGCGGCACGCGGATGGTCTCCCCCTCGGCCGTCTTCTCGATCAGGAGCAGCAGGACGCGCAGGTGCCCTTCCACCACCATGTTCCCGCGCCAGTTGGCGAGGCGGAAGACCAGGTGCGGCACGCCGTCGCGCAGGTGCACCACGATCTTCTCGCTGAAGAGCACGCGCGCCGTGGGCCGCGCGAACTTGGCGAAGGTCACGCCGGTGACGAGCGCGATGCCGAGCGTGCCGACCAGCGCCTCCACCACCACCACGAGGTGCCCGTAGCGCGTGGCGGGCGCCATCGCCCCGTAGCCGATGGTCGCGAACGTCTGCACGCTGAAGTAGAAGGCGTCCTCGAGGTTGCCCGGGGCGGCGTTGGACACGCAGCCCGGCTGCGCCGCATAGAGCACCGCGAAGGCGAGGTTGATGCCGACCCAGATGGCCGCGACGTAGGCGAAGAAGCGCCACCACGTCATGGCGAGGACCTTGTGGTACGTGTCCTCGAAGAACGACACGCGCTGGCCGCGCGTGCGCGGCGGCGGGATGGCCCGCGTCCCCGGGCGGAACCGGATCTTCCTCGGCTTCAGCGAATCGCCCCTGGCCACGGCGGCCGAGCATAGCAAGGCGCTGGGCCGACTTCAGATGCCCTGCAACGGCCCGCACGCGGGCTCGTCGCCGAAGCCGTCGGCGCCGAGGCCCACGGCGCGGAGCACCGTGCAGCCGAGGCGCTGGAACGTCTGCGGACCCACGTCGACCAGGCGCCCACCGTCCGGCAGGCCGCCCCCCGCCTTTCCCACCAGGACGATGGGGACGTTGTTCAGGCTATGGTCGCCGCGGCCGAACTCGTTGGCCCAGACCAGCAGCGTGTTGTCGAGCACCGTGCCGTCGCCGTCGGGCATCGCGTCGAGCTTGCGCGCCAGGTAGGCCACCTGCGTCGCAAAGTACCGGTTTGCCGCCACGGCGCACATCGTGTTCTGCGGCGAGCTCCCGGCGTCGCTCGTGTCACGGTGGGCGACGTTGCCGTGGTAGTCGAAGCCCATCCCCTCCCACGCGAACTTCCACTTGCCGCCGCAGTATCCGAGCTGCAGCGTCGCCACCCGCGTGATGCCGCAGCCGATGGCCGAGGCGATGAGGTCGAGCATCGACGTCACAAGCTGCGGGATCGCGCTCTCGTCGTTCAGCAGGAGCTGCGGCGCCGTGTCGCGGTAGTCGGTGGGGACGACGCCCGGCTTGCGCGCGCACGTGGCCCCGGGCGAGGCCTGTCCGTCGAGCGACCGCGCCAGGCCCTGCTCGAGCTGCCGGACCGACGTCAGGTGCACGTCGAGCTTGGCGCGCTCGGCGGGCCCGAGCCGCGACTGCACCTCCTGGAGATTGCCGGCGACGGCGTCGAGGGCGCTCCTGCGCAGCAGCAGCTGCTGGCGCGCGGCCGCGTCGGGAGGCCCCGACCCGTCGGAGAACAGGCGCGCGTAGGCCTCGAAGGGATCGAGCGTCGGCAGCTTGTGCTGCGCCGGGCCGACGTAGGAGAACGAGCGGCGGTGATCGAAGCCCGGCTTGGGCTGCGGCTCCACCGCCGAGGCGAGGATGGCGAGCGCCAGCGAGTCGACGCCCCACGCCCGGGCCACCACCTGATCGACGGAGGCGGCACCACCCCAGGGCTGGTTGCCCACCGACATCAGCTTCGCGCCGGTGAACATCCGCGCGAACCCGATGTCGTGCTCGTTGCCGTTGGTGCCGTTGGCGTCGTGAGGGACGAAGACGCCGCGGACCAGCGTCGTCTTCGACGCCACGCCCGGATCGCTCAGCAGCGGCGCCAGGATGGGCGAGGTGAAGGGCCCGCCCGGCGACGGCCAGAAGGCGCCCTGCTGCGTGCCGTTGTTCTGCATGAGGAGGATCAGTCGCCGCGGCGGCCGGACGCGAGGGCGGAAGTCGCCCAGCAGGCTGCGCGCGATCGCCATCGTCGCCACGCTCCCGCCGAGGCCGGTCAGCAGTGCCCTGCGGTGGATGCCCCGCGCGCTCACGGCTGCGCCTCCTGCGTCCAGCGCTCGAGGAAGGCGCGGCGCCCGACCAGATCGAGCAGGAGCGCGTCGATGGCCGACTGCGCCGTGAACCCGCCGGAGAGGTCGTCGATGGTCGGCTGATCGGCGGGCGACTCGGCGACGCCCAGCGCGAAGCGGTACACCTGCCGCACGAAGCACTGCGACAGGCGCGGGCTGGCCACCAGGAGCGCGCCGAGCTGCGAGCCGCCGACGAAGGGGGCGCCGGTGCCGTCGCCGTCCACCAGCAGCCCCGAGGTGTCCACCGGGTACCCGTTCTCCTGCGTGCGCGTTGCGCCCACCCCGTCGAACTGCTCCAGGCCGAAGCCCACCCCGTCGATGGCGGCGTGGCAGCCCTGGCAGAAGGGGTTGGACGCGTGCGCGGCGTAGCGGTCGCGCGTCGTCCTCGTGTCGTCGGGCGGAACGGTGCGCGGGATGTCCGGCGGCGGCGGACGGGGCGGGGTGCACAGCAGCGCGGAGAGCACGAACACGCCGCGCTCGATGGGGTTGGAGTCGCCGTACCCGGAGTGCACGGTGAGGAACCCCCCACGCGTGAGGACGCCGCTGCGCGTGCCCGGATCGAGCGCGATGGGCGGGAAGTCGGCGTCGGTGGCCCCGCCCGCGGAGCCGTAGTGGCGCGCCAGCCGCGCGTCCACGAAGGAGGTGCTGTCGCCGAACAGGTCGGCCAGCGTCCCGCGATCGGACACCGCGAAGTCGTAGAAGAGATCGAGCTCCGAGCGCATCGCTCCCTGCAGCGCGCCGTCGAAGCCCGGGTACGCTGCCGGATCCTTGACCACCGACGCCAGGCGCGAGGTCGCCAGCCAGTCGTCGATCAGCAGGCGTCGCTGGGCGCGTGCCGCGGGGGTGGCGAGCAGCCGGGCTGCTTCGCGCCGGAGGTCCGCGGGCGTCGCCAGGCTCCCGCTCCCGGCGGCCGCGAGCAGCGCGTCGTCCGGCATGGTGCCGGTGAGCAGGAACGACAGCTCCGAGGCGAGCTCGTAGGGCGCGAGGCGAACGGCGCCCGGCGCGTCGTCCGCCGGGGCGCCGCCGATCTCCTCGCGATAGAGGAACCCGGGCGACTGGAGGATGGCCAGGCTGGTCGTCTCGAGCGCCCCGGAGAGGCCGGCGACGCCGGCGGCGGAGTCGAAGAGGGCGCCGAGGCGGTTGGCCTCGCCGCTCGTGAGCGGTCGGCGGAAGGCGCGCGTCGCGAAGCCGTCGAAGAAGGCCTGCTTGCAGGCCGTCACGTCCTGCCCGGCCTGCGCGCACTGCGCGAGCTGCGCGGCGGCGGCAGGCTTCGCCAGCTCCCCCGCGAGCTGCTCGAACGTCGCCGCTTGATCGGCCTGCACGGTGAGGTTGTCCGGGCCGTTCTCGTAGCCGGTGTCGGAGCTCTCCGGCAGGAAGCGATCGGGCGAGACCTTCACGCCCACGAGGTCGGACACGACGCGGATGTACTCCGGCACGCTCAGGCGGCGCATCCGACGCGCCCCGCCGGGGACGGACGGATCGCCGTCGGAGGTGGATGCGGAGGCGGCCGGGGCGTCGGTCTGGCACCCCGCGGCGCCCGCGGCCACGAGGGCGGAGGCGAAGGCCGCGGCGAGGTGCGCGCGAGGCATAGAGGACGATAGCACCGGGGCGCGCGGGTGCCTTGCGCACGCCGCGCGCGCGAGCGCCGTCAGGGCGCGGCGGGGTGCAGGCGCTTCTGTTCCGCGGCGACCTCGTGGCGAATGAGGTCCTCGAGGGACATGTTCGCGGTGGAGACCGGGGCTGCCGCCTTGGCGGGGGCGGGAGCGGGAGCGGGCGAGGGGGCGGGCGTGGGCGCGAGCGAGCGGGCGGGAGTGGGCGTGGGCGTGGCCGCGGCTTCGGCGGGGGGAGCCGCCGTGGGTGGCGGGCGGGAGGCGACGTGCCTCGCGTGCGAGGGCGTGCGCGGGAGCGCTCGCGAGGGGGGGAGCGCTCCGGCGATGGGGAGGGCATCCACCGGGATGGAGGTCGCGGATGCGGTCGCGGATGCGGTCGCGGTCGCGGTCATGGTCACGGTCGCGGTCGCGGTCGCGGTCGCGGTCGCGGTCGCGGTCGCGGTCGCGGTCGGCGTCGCGACACGAGCCCGCGAGTGAACATGCCCGGGGATCTGCGTGGCCGACAGCCCCGCCAGGGTCGTCGTCGCCAGCCAGGCCACGAACACCGCGAACCATCCGATGGGCTGCGCGCGCCGCGAGACGCGTGGCTGCACCGCGGGGACGTAGAACACCGGCGGCTCGAGCACCCGCGCCAGGGGCCGCGGGCGCATCGCCGGCAGAGGCGGCGGCATCGGCCGCGCGCGCGTGACGTGCATCGTGTAGAGCGTGTTCAGATCGAAGAAGCCCGAGCTCTGCGTCCCGCGCGGCGGGGTGTGCACGTGCGGCACCGGCGGCGTGAGCGACGCGCCCAGCTTGCCCGCGAGATCACTGTCGGAGTCCTGGACCGTCATGCCGTGCGCCGATCCTCCGCACCGAGATAGTGCCACGCCATGGTGGTCGGGTCCCGTCCCGTACTTTTCGCGTCGTGGTGGAACCGGTCGCCGCTCACTTTTTCTTCTTCGGCTCCGGCGCCGCTGGAGCGGCCGGCGGCGGCATCGACGCCAGGATCGCCGTCAGCCGCTCCCGCGCGTAGGACACGGTCGCCGGATCCTTCGCTGCCGCCACGATCGCCCCGCGCCCCTTGTCGTCGTCCAGCGTGAGCAGTGCCTGCCCCACGCTGACCACCGCGGCGGAGATGTCGTCGTTGGCGGCGTTCGCCCGGTACATGCCGAAGAACTGCCGCATGGGCCGGACCTGGTCCGCCCCGCCCACGACCGCAAGGGCCGCCGCGGCTTGCTTGACGTCGTCGTCGCTGTCGGCCGGATCGAGCAGGTGCGCGGCCAGCATCGGCGCCGCGGCCCTCTCCTTCATTGCGCCCAGGGCTTGCGCCATGGGGCCCACCGGCGGCGCGCGAAGCACGTCCTTCAGGAAGTCGTAGTGCCGGCCCAGCGCGGTCTCCATGTACGTCGCCCCGTTGCGCCGGTTGGACAGCGCCGTGCGCGCGTCGCCGAGCAGGTCGGGGCTGGTGCGCGGATCGCTGGCCAGATCGATCAGCGTCTTGGTGGCCGTGTCGTCCTCGATCGACGACAGCTCGCGCAGCAGCAGCTTCTGCGCGAAGACCAGCTGCGGATCGTCCGAGAGCACCGCCTCCGAGAGCTGGGCCGCCAGCGGCCTGGCCTCGGCCGGCGTCCCGCTCGCGCGCCGCTCGTCCACGTTGACCACGCAGCCCTTCAGCGGCTCGCCGAGGTCCGATTCGGACAGCACGCCCCCGGTCTTGGCGTCGAGCTCCGTCACCTTGCCCTGCTCGTCGCACAGCACGACGCCGCCGTTCTCCGCCGCGCCCCCGATGAAGTCTGCCCCGTGCAGGTGCACCCAGCCGAGCTTCCCCTTCTGCGCGCCGAAGCCCATCGCCAGACGGAAGTACGTCGCGTACCAGCGATCGTCGGCGATGGCCGCGCCGCCGTCGGTGGCCACCGGACGCGCGTAGGCACGCGCCTTGTCCTGGGCGTTGGCCAGCGGGGCCAGGGGCGCCGTGCCCGGCTGCATCAGCACCGGCGTGCCCGGCAGCTCGCGCATGGGGACGGTCGCCGTCGACGCCTTGCCCTTCGACGCGTCGCGGATGTGCTCGTCGAAGCGGATGTACCCGATCTGCCCGAACCAGAGCGAACCTCCCTGGGTCCACGCCCGCGTCGTCTGCCCTCGCAGCGTCGCGCGCGCCACCTCGTCGCCGGTGGACAGATCGATGACCGAAACGTACTGCCCGCTCCACGGGACGAACGCCAGCCGCCCCAGCACCGCCGGCGCGCCGAGGGGTTTGTCGGTCTCGATCTGCTGCACCACCTGCCCGTCGTGCGTCACCGCCAGCAGCGTGCAGCCCGCGCCGCCGGCGGTGCGGAAGGTCAGCACCGTCACCGTGCCGTCGTCGCCCGCACCGAGCAGCGGGATGCCTCCCGTGGGCCTCCGCCACAGGACGCGCCCGGTCGCCGCGTCGAGCGCGAAGGCCTCGTTGCCGCCCGAGCCCACCACCACGTTGCCGGCCACCACCGGCCGCGCGTCGAGCGGGTGCGCGAACGTCCACTTCGACCCGCCGCCGAGCGGCGCGCCGATGAGCTTGTCGGTGTTGCCGGCGATGCCGATCACCACGTCGGCCGACGGCGGGATGGGGGCGCTGCCCACGCGCTGCCACACGTTGCCGATCGACACGCCGCCGTCGTCCGTCCAGTCCGTCGAGAAGCGCGCCGGGTGGAGCTGCCCGCCGCCGCACGCGACGAGCGCGGCCAGGAGCCCCGTGGCCGCCCGCAGGGTGGCCCGCTTCATTGCGAGTCTCCGGCGCCGGGCGAGCCGCTGGTGGCGAGCACCG
>DATBQU010000442.1:0-21410 GCA_036560665.1 Polyangiaceae bacterium | reverse complement strand
ACCTCGCTGGCGCCGTGGCCGAAGGGATGCTCGGCGACGCGCACGGGCCAGTGAGCGGAGTGGAGGACCGTGATCAGGGAGCGCGCGCTGGTCTTCGTCTCGTCGTCGAAGGTTCCGAAGCCGACGTAGAACGGACGCGGGGAGGCCGAGGTGACCTTGCCGGAAGCTCCTCCGCCCGACATGGCGCCGAAGCCGTCCACGGGGAACGCGGCCGTCGGCAGGTCGCCGCGGACCGCGAGCGCCGCCAGGAAGTACGCACCGTTCGAGGAGCCCGCGAGGTACGTCCTGTCGAACGGCGCGCCGGCCAGCGCCTCGAGCTTCTTCTTCGCCTCCACCCAGCCCGCGACGATGGAGGGCGCGAGCGCCGCCACCGCGGCCGACGTCGTCGGCCACGCCCACCAGTCGCGCGCCTGGGAGGGACCGATCCCGCGTCGCCCGCGAGGCACGAGCGCCGCCACTCCGGCGCGCAAGCTGGCGTGAAGGACCGCCGCCTCCACCGTGTGCTTCTGCGGGCTGTCGGGCACGGGCGGCACGATCCCGTGCAGGTACACCAGCAGCCGACGCGGCCTGCCCGCCGCGAGCGGGGGGAGCACGTAGCAGACGTCCTCGGCCAGCGCGGAAAGACCGTCCACGCACCAGTCGCTCACCACCGGCGGAGGCGTGGCCGGCGGGGCGAGCGACGCCGGGAGCGCAGAGATTGCCGAAGATGCAGAGGATGCGGACGATGCGGAGGGCTCCGCCGAGGCGGACGCCGGCGGGGCCGGAGCGTTCGCCCCATCGTCCACGACCGCATGCGAGCGGCAGGCGAGGAGCGACGCCGCCACCAGGCCCAGGCGACGGTGGGCCCGGGCGCTCACCTCAGACGCGGATCCCCTGCGCCGGGTGCCTGCCGCACAGCTCCTTCACCTCGGCCGCGATCCTGGCCAGGCTCTCCTCGTCGCCCGGCGCCTTCGTCACCCGGTCGATCCACCCCGCGATGCGCACCATGGCGTCCACGCCCATCCCGCGCGTCGTCACCGCCGGCGTCCCGATGCGCACGCCCGACGGATCGAACGGCTTGCGCGGATCGAAGGGGACGCTGTTGTAGTTGAGGACGATCCCGGCGCGGTCGAGCGCCTGCGCCAGCTGCTTGCCCGTCACCCCCTTGCTGGTCACGTCCACCAGCAGCAGGTGGTTGTCCGTCCCGCCCGTCACCACGCCGAAGCCCCGCTCGGCGAGCGCCGCCCCCAGCGCCCGGGCGTTGTCGACGATGCTCCGCGCGTACGTCTTGAACTCCGGGCGCGCCGCCTCGCGCGCGGCCACGGCGATGGCCGCCGTCACGTGGTTGTGCGGGCCGCCCTGGAGCCCCGGGAACACCGCGCGGTCGATGGCCGCGGCGTGCTCCTTCTTGCAGAAGATCATCCCGCCCCGCGGCCCGCGGAACGTCTTGTGCGTCGTCGACGTCACCACGTCCGCCACGCCCACCGGCGACGGATGGACGCCGGCGCAGACCAGGCCCGAGATGTGCGCGATGTCCGCCACCAGGATCGCCCCCACCTCGTCGGCGATGCCGCGGAAGGCCTGGAAGTCGAGCGTCCGCGGATAGGCCGTCGTGCCGCACCACAGCAGCCTGGGCTTGTTCGCCCTGGCCAGGTCGCGCACCTGATCGAGATCGATGAGGTGGTCGTCCTTTCGCACGCCGTACTGCACGCTCTTGAAGTACTTGCCCGTGATGGAGACGCTGTGGCCGTGCGTCAGGTGCCCGCCCGCAGGCAGCGCCAGCCCCATGATGGTGTCGCCCGGCTGGCAGAAGGCGAAGTAGACGGCCAGGTTGGCCGGGCTGCCCGAGTAGGGCTGCACGTTGACGTGCTCCGCCCCGAAGAGCTGCTTCAGCCGCGCGATGGCCAGCTCCTCGACCTGATCGACCACCTGCTGTCCCTCGTAGTACCGCTTGTGCGCGTACCCCTCGGAGTACTTGTTGGTGAGCACCGACCCGGTGGCCTCCATCACCGCGCGCGAGGCGTAGTTCTCGCTGGCGATGAGGCGGATCTTGTCGTTCTCCAGGCGGTTCTCCTCGGCGATGAGCCGGGCGAGGTCGGGATCGGACTCGGCGAGGGGCGGATCGGGCAGGGCGACCATGGGCGGGTTTTACCACTCGCCGGCTGTGCTACACAGGGGGCTCGATGCTCCCGCTGCTCCTCGCCGCCACGACGAGCGCCGCCGCGGCCGCCGTGCCCACCGGCCCCGAGCTCACGCCGGTGAACAAGCTGCCGGTGGCGCACGAGCACCGCACCGGCCTCGTCGTCGGCCTCAGCCTGGGGGGCGGCCTGGGGGGCGCCAGCGGCTACCCCAACAACGCGTCGCAGATCGGCGACCCCAGCTACTACTCCGCCAGCGGCGTCATGCTCGGGACCAGCGAGACGATCTTCGTCATGGGCGCGCTCAGCGACTACCTGAGCTTCGGCTTCTGGTACGGCCACGCCGTCTTCAGCAACTCCGACTGGCACTCCGTCGGCAGCGGGGGCGGCCTGCGCCTCGAGCTGTTCCCGCTGGTCGGCCTCTTCCCGCGCCTCCAGGGCCTGGGCGTGCTGGCGCAGGCCGGCATCGGCGGCGGCAACCTGGTCTCCACCCGCCCCGGCCTGCCCGCGGCGGAGGGCACCGAGTCGTTCGGCGGCGCCGGCGCCTTCTACGAGTGGTCGTTCGCGCACGTGTTCGGCGGCCACCTCGGGGCCGGCCCCAGCCTCGAGTACGACGCCATCTGGTCCCAGCCGTTCGAGCGGCACGGCCTGGTGGGCAGCGTCCGCCTCGCCTTCTACGGGGGCCCGTAGCCCGCCGCCCCTCTGGTATCGTCGTGCCGTGGCTGCCAGGGACACGACGAAAGACCCGTTCGGCCTGGTGGGCCAGGTCCTGGACGGCCAGTTCAGCGTCGACAAGTACGTCGGCGAGGGCGGCTTCAGCAGCGTCTACAAGGGCACCCACGTGGGGCTCAGCGAGCCCATCGCCGTCAAGTGTCTCAAGCTTCCCCCGTCGCTCGGCTCCGCGCTGGTCGAGACCTTCGTCCGGCGCTTCCGCGACGAGAGCCGCATTCACTACCGGCTCTCGCAGGGCAATCTGCACATCGTGCGCAGCATCGCCAGCGGCACCACCATCGCGCCCACCACCAGCGCGCTCGTGCCCTACACCGTCCTCGAGTGGCTCGACGGCCGCTCGCTCGCCGACGAGTTCCAGGACCGGCGATCGAAGGGCATGCACGGCCGCCCCCTCGGCGAGGTGGTCAAGCTGCTCGACTCCGCCGTCGACGCGCTGGCCTACGCGCACGCGCAGGGCGTGGTGCACCGCGACCTCAACCCCGGCAACCTGTTCCTGGCCAGGACGCCCGCGGGCATCAAGCTCAAGGTGCTCGACTTCGGCGTCGCCAAGATCCTGGCCGACTCGGCGCTGGCCATGGGGCCGAGCGCGCGCACCGTCGGCAACGTGCGCATGTTCGCGCCCGCCTACGGCGCCCCCGAGCAGTTCGACGAGGGCGTCGGCGCCATCGGCCCGTGGACCGACGTCTACGCCGTGGCGCTGGTGGTGCTCGAGGCGCTGCGCGACCGTACCGTCATGGAGGGCGAGCACATCGGCGAGTTCGCCCTGCGGGCGCTCGACACCTCCGGCCGCCCCACGCCGCGCTCGCTCGGCGTCGCCGTCGGCGACGAGGTGGAGAGCGTGCTCGCGCGCGCCGTCTCCGTGTCCACCGACGAGCGCCCCCGCGACGCCGGCGAGCTGTGGGGCATGCTCAAGCACGCCATCAGCGCCGACCAGCAGTCGGGCGTAGCCCCGCACGCGGTGCACCCGCCCAGCGAGCCGCCGCCCCCCGCCACGCAGCGCATGGACGAGAGCGTGCCCGAGGGGTCCGGCTCGCCGGTGGTGGAGGTGGTGCGCCCCCCCAGCGCCGCGCCCCTGCCCACGGCGCAGCGCCCGCTGGCGGGGACGCTGCGGATGTCGAGCGCGCCCCGCTCGGGTACCGAAGCGCTGGCCGCCACCCCCAGCCCTCCCGCCGCCGGGCTCCCGCTGCACACGCCCATGCCCATGCCGGCCTTCGTGGCTCCCGACATGCCCCCGCCGCCGCGCCGCACTGCGCCGCCGCCGTCGGCGCCGCTCTCCGCGCCCATCACCGTCGTGACCCGGCCGCGGCGCCGCTCGTCGGCCTGGGTGGTGGTGCTGCTGGTGCTGATCCTGTGCGCGCTGGCCGGCGCCGCGTGGCTGCTCGTCGTGCGGGGCCACCTCCACGCCCGTGGGGCGGCGGTCACCCTCCGGAGTGGCTGAGCGATGGCCGTCGATCCCTTCGGCCTCATCGGCCAGTCCATCGACGGGCACTACCGCATCGATCGCATCATCGGCGAGGGCGGCTTCAGCTTCGTCTACCGCGGCACGCACGTGGGCCTCGGCGAGCCCATCGCCGTCAAGTGCCTCAAGCTGCACGCGGCGCTCGACACCCAGTCCATCGAGAGCTTCACCCGCCGCTTCCGCGACGAGGGGCGCCTGCAGTACCGCCTGTCGCAGGGCAACCTCGACATCGTGCGCTGCATGGCCAGCGGGACCACCGTCTCCACCACGACCGGGGCCATGGTGCCGTACATGGTGCTGGAGTGGCTGGAGGGCCGCTCGCTCGGCGCCGACCTGCGCGACCGTCGCAAGCAGGGGCTGCGCGGCCGCCCGCTCGAGGAGGTGCTGGCGCTCTTCGAGCCGGCCGTGCTGGCGCTCGACTACGCGCACACCCAGGGCGTCATCCACCGCGACGTCAAGCCGGGCAACCTCTTCTTCGCCGCCACCCACGACGGCAGGGAGCGCATGAGGGTGCTCGACTTCGGCCTGGCCAAGATCATGAACGAGACCATCGGCATCACCCAGGTGGCGACGGTCGGCAACTTCATGATGTGCTCACCGAGGTACGCGGCGCCCGAGCAGTTCGACCCCAAGATCGGCGCCGTCGGCTCCTGGACCGACGTCTACTCGCTCGCCCTGGTCCTGCTCGAGGCGCTGCGCGACGACCGCGTCCGCCCCAGCGACAACATGGCCCAGTGCATGATGGAGGCCGTCGACCCGAAGAAGGTCCCGTCGGCGACGGCCCTGGGACTGAAGCTCCCGCCGCGCATCGAGCTCGCCCTGGCGCGCGCGGTCGCCATCGACGTGAGGACGCGCCAGCAGTCCGCCGGCGAGCTGTGGAACGATCTGCGGACCGCCATGAAGCGGCGAAACAGCCCGCTGTCGGTGCCTTCGGTGACGGTGGCGCTCGAGCCCCCCGCCGGGCCTCCGCCGTCGCTCGCCACCGAGTCCACCGCGTCGCGTACCATCGCCGACCCGCCGCCCTGGACGGCGGCCCCCGGGCTGGCCCTCGGCGGGACGCTGATGATGCCCGATGCGCCGGGCGCCCAGCCGGTGCCGACGCAACCCCATCCGCAGCGCTCCCCCCAGCCGATGCAGCAGCCTGTGCCGGCTCCCTACGTCGCGTACCCCGACCTGCCGCGCCAGAGCGCGGCGCCCGCGTTCGCGCCCGCGCGCATGTCGCAGCCGACGGCGCCGCCGAGGCGGTCGAGGGCGTGGCTGGTCGTCCTCGTGCTCCTGCTCGTCGCCGCCGCGCTCGGCGCCGGAGGGTTCTTCGGGTGGCGGTCGGCGCGCGTCCGCCGCGCGCTGCACCTGAGCGCGTGCGCTCCGTCCACGGCGGGCGCACAATCGACGGCGTGCGTCCCTTCCTGATCTTCGCCCTCGTCCCGCTCCTCGGCTGCAGCAGCTCGAGCGGCACGTCGTCCCAGGGCTCACCGGCCGACGCCGGCGACGCGGGCGACGACGGCGCCGTGGCCCTCTCGCCCAACGGTGATCCGCCCGCCTGCGCCAACCCCGCCGAGCCCTCCGACGATCCGCCGCCGCTCGCCGACGTGCAGGGCGTGCTCGACGTGACGGCGACGAAGTTCGTCGCCTTCGGGGGCGACACCGGCACGCCGAGCTGCGGCCAGCCTCCCGCGGTCCACAAGTTCATCGGCAGCACCTACGTCATGGACGTCGCCTGCGGCGCCTGGCAGAAGGCGGCCGGCCCGGGGCCGAGCGCCCGCGGCCGCATGGCCATGGCGCTCGATCCGACGGCGAACCACGCCGTGCTCTTCGGGGGTCGCACCAGCCCGTCGGGCTCGACCTACACCGTCTACGGCGACGTGTGGACGTTCGACTTCGCGACGGCCGCCTGGTCGCAGGTGCAGACCAGCGGCACCGGGCCGAGCGCCCGGGCCAACACCGCCGCCGTCGTCGACGCCACGGCCAACACCCTCGTCGTCTTCGGCGGCAACACCAGCACCGACGGGGCGACCTTCACCCCCCAGAACGACACGTGGACGCTCGACCTCGGCAGCGGCGCGTGGAAGGCCATCGCCACCGGCGGCAGCAAGCCCCCGGCCCGCGAGTTCCACGCCATGGCCCTCGATCGCGACGCCCGCGTCGCCTACGTGTTCGCCGGCGGCGACGCCAACGCCTTCTTCGGCCCGTTCCTGTCGGACGTGTGGGCGCTCGATCTGGCGAGCGGGACGTGGAAGCAGGTCCAGACGACCGGCACCGGCCCCGGCGGACGCATCGAGCCCGCGCTGGTGTTCGACGCGGCGAGCAAGCGCCTCGTCGCGTTCGCCGGGCACGACGACGGCGCCACCGGCAACGAGAACGACGTCTTCGCGCTGGACCTCACGGCCTCTCCGGCGACCTGGTCGAAGATCCCCGGCGGCGACACGCCCGGCACGCCCGCCACGGGACAGTGCACGTTCCCGCCGGACTTCACGCACGTCGACGTGAAGTCGCCCGAGCGCCGCAGCGCGTTCGCCTGGGGGCCGCGCGTCGACGGCCGCGGGTTCGCGGTGTTCGCCGGCGACAGCGACTGCGGTCTGCTGGCCGACTCGTGGTGGTGGAGCGGCGGCAGCGGCAACGAGAGGTGGGCGACGCTGAAGGCGAGCCCGGTGGGGCTGTCGTGCCTGCGCACCCAGACCACCTGCAAAGGGCTGTGCGGGTAGGGCGCGGCGCCGGAGGCGGGTGCTAGGCTCCCTTCCCCGATGCCCGACGACGCCAGGTCCCGTGCCCTCTTCGAGCGCGCCGCCCGTGTGATCCCCGGCGGCGTGAACAGCCCCGTGCGCGCCTTCCGCGCGGTGGGGGGCACCCCCGTCTTCGTGTCGCACGCCGCGGGATCGCACCTCCACGGCGCCGACGAGCGGCGCTACCTCGACTACGTCGGCTCCTGGGGGCCGATGATCCTCGGGCACGCGCACCCGGCCGTGGTCGAGGCGGTGCGCGACGCGGCCACGCGCGGGACGAGCTACGGCGCGCCGACCGAGCTCGAGGTGCGCTTCGCCGAGCAGCTGTGCGCGCTCTATCCGTCGATGGACATGGTGCGCGCGGTGTCGAGCGGCACCGAGGCCACGATGAGCGCGCTGCGCGCGGCGCGCGGCTTCACCGGGCGCGACGTGGTGGTGAAGTTCGAGGGCTGCTACCACGGGCACGCGGACTTCCTGCTGGTGAAGGCCGGCAGCGGCCTGGCGACGCTGGGGGTGCCGGACTCGGCGGGCGTGCCGGCGGCGACGGTGAGCAACACGGCGACGCTCCCGTTCAACGACGTCGAGGCGCTGCGCGCGTTCTTCGCGGCGCGCGGCAAGGACGTGGCGGCGGTGATCGTCGAGCCGGTGGTGGGCAACATGGGCGTCGTGCCGCCGCAGCCGGGGTTCCTGGAGGCGCTGCTGGCCGAGTGCAAGGCGCACGGGGCGGTGTCGATCTTCGACGAGGTGATGACCGGCTGCCGCGTGGCGCGCGGCGGGATGCAGGCGCGCGCGGGGCTCGCTCCCGACATGACGTGCCTCGGCAAGATCGTGGGCGGCGGGATGCCGCTGGCGGCGTACGGGGGCAAGCGCGCCATCATGGAGAAGATCGCGCCGCTGGGGCCGGTGTACCAGGCGGGGACGCTGAGCGGGAACCCGGTGGCGGTGAGCGCGGGGCTGGCGACGCTGGCGCTGCTGGACGATGCGCTGTATGCGCGCCTCGAGGCGCTGGGGGCGCGGCTGCAGGCGGGGCTGGAGGGGGCGATCGCGAGGCGCGGCGTGGCGGCGTGCGTGCAGCGCGTGGGGTCGATGGTGACGCTGTTCTTCACGCGCGGGCCGGTGCGAAGCTGGGCGGACGCGAAGGGGTGCGACACGAAGGCGTTCGGGAAGTGGCACGGCGCGATGCTCGAGCGCGGCATCTACTGGCCGCCGGCGCAGTTCGAGGCGGCCTTCATCAGCGGTGCGCACACCGAGGCGGAGATCGACGCGACGGTCACCGCGGCGGAGGCGGCGCTCTAGACCCCACCCCCCTGGCCCCCCGCCCCGCAAGCAGGGCGGGGGGGACGTGACGTCCGTCGCGCTCAGCGTGGCTCACGCTCCCCTCGCCCTGCTTGCGGGGCGAGGGGCCGGGGGAGTGGGGTGTGCTCCACGCGAGGGAGCCCGGGACGAGCGGCCTTGGGTCAGGCCTTCTGCGGGGGCGTCGCGGTCGGCGCAGGGGAGCCGCCGCTCGCGACCGGCTCGGGGGCCGGGGCGGGCTGCGGCTCGTGCGCCGGCGCGGGCGCCGTGACCGGCGTCACGACGACGCCCGTCACGTCACCGTGGACCTCGGCGAGCTGCTTGCTCCCCTTGGTCCCGCGCGCCTCCCGTGTCGCCTTGGCCTTGGCGGCCGCGGCGACCTGGGTCTTCGGCGTGGGCTTCGCGCGCTTGCGCGGAGCCAGGCCGAACTCGGCGAGCGTGGTGCCGTCGCTGCTGAACCTCGCGCGCAGGGTCTGCTTCAGATCGTCGATGAACTGACGATCCTGCGCGCGAAGGGCCTTGTCCGTGGCGACGGCAGCCAGCCAGATCACCCGCGCGGCGGCGGCTGCCTTCGCGTTGGCGATCATCTGCTCGACGCGCTTGACGATGTCCGCGTTCTGCAGGGTCTGGTTGCCGAGCACGAGCGACGGGATGTCGCTCGTGTGCTTGGTGAGGCCGTCGACGATGGCCTGGTCGGCGGCGAGCTGGATGGTGCGGTTGGTCGTGGTCATGGTTCACCTCGATGGGACGTGGCGTTGGACTGCGGTTCGAGGGACCGGTCGCGGCGGGACGCTGCCGCCCGCCGTCGCCTGGCCCTCGCGTAGAGATCGTGACTTGTCACCGGTGTCACGATGGCCGGGCGCCTCGAAGGGCATCCGGGCGACGAACGACGGGCCGGATCCCGCGCGATTTCCGCCGACTCCGCGCGTGTGGGACAAAAGAGGGAGGGCGCGTCGATTTGTGCCCGGCGCCCGACCTACTTGTCACGGCAGGGGTCCCGAGGGAGGCTTTTGCATGCTTCCGACACTTCGTGCGAGCTCCGCGCTCGTCGCCCTGGGGACCCTCGCGGCATCGGGAGCTCTCGTCGCGTCGGGTGCGTCGTGCGGCGGCGGCGACTCGGGCAGCGCGTCCGACGGAGGCTCCGCGGGCGACGGCGCGGTCCCTGACGACGGCTCGAACCCCGACGGCCCCGCCGGCGACGCCGCCGACGCCGGCAACGCCGTTGACCCGTGCGCCGCCGACACGGGCGGGACCGCGGGCAACACCTCCATCACCGCGGTGTGGGCGAACGAGGGCGGCGACAAGGTGACGCAGGACGAGCTGCGGGCCAGGGCCAGCGCGAGCGCGGTGATCAACAGCGTGTGGGACGGCCATTGCATCAAGACGTTCGGCGCGAAGAACGAGGTCGTGTCGTTCAACGTGGTGCTCGAGGCGGCCACGTCGAAGGCCGCGCAGGTCAGCGTGAGCCTGGGGCCACTCACCGGCCCGGGCGGCGCGGTCCTCCGCTCCGCGCCGCGCGCGACCGGCAAGCTGTTCGACTGGACGACGACCGAGGTCGAGCTCTTCTACGTGCGTTACCTGCAGATCAAGGGACTCAGCCAGCAGGCGTACGGCACGATGGCGGACTGGCAGGAGGCCACCTTCCCCAGGCGCGCGCAGTGCCCCGGCATGACGCAGGCGACCCCCGACTCCAAGCCCACCGGAGCGGGATGCCTCTGGGCGCAGAGGCCCGTCGCCAACAAGCTCTACCCGGACATCGCGGTCCCCCTCGAGCTGGTGCCGACCTTCGACATCGCGGCGTCGAGCAACCAGTCGATCTGGGCGGACGTCTATGTCCCCAAGACCGCGCCGTCCGGGGTCTACGGCGCCATGCTGACCGTCACCGAGAGCGGCGCCGTCACCCACAAGATCCCGGTCAGCCTGCGCGTGCGAAGCTTCGCCCTGCCCGACGCGCCCAGCGCCAAGACCATGCTCTTCACGTCGCTGGGCGACATCTCTCCGCGCTACGGAGCCACGGCGCAGACGGCGCTCGTGAACGAGCGCCTGATGGCCCACCGGCACCGCATCTCGCTCATCGGCGACGACGCGAGCCAGACCGGCACCCAGCCCGGGGCCGACTACGTCTCCGTCCTCGACGGCTCGTTCTTCACGGCTGCGAACGGCTACGCCGGCCCCGGAGCGGGCACGGGGCAGGACGTCTACTCCATCGGTACCTACGGGGGCCTCACCGGGGGCTCCACGCAGTCGCAGTTCACCAGCGCCTTCAACGGCTGGGAGACCTGGTTCGAGGCCAGCTCGCCCGGCACCGAGCGCTTCGTCTACCTCTGCGACGAGATCGCCTGCCAGCAGAACACGCCGACGCTGGCGACGCAGCTCCAGTGGTGGGCGGCCATCGGCGGCGCCGGCTCGAAGCTGCACACCCTGGCGACGCAGGGCCTGCTCGACGCGCCGAGCGCGCTGAGCGATCCGACGTCGGGCTGGCCGTTCAGCCAGGGCGTCTCCGGCACCGGGACGACCAAGGGAGGAACGACCGCCGCGGACCAGTCCGCCGCCGACGCCGTCGTCGCCGCCGAGCCGACGCGGAGGATCTTCTCGTACAACGGCCAGCGCCCCGGCGCCGGCTCGTGCGCCACGGAGGACGACGGCGTGGCCATGCGCGAGCAGCCCTGGGGACAGTACAAGAAGAGGATCGACCGCTGGTTCTGGTGGGAGGCCACCTACTACGACGACAACCAGCAGGGCCTCGGCAAGGTCGACCTCTTCAGCAGCGCCGACACCTTCGGCGCCGCCACCAGCAACGCGACCTACGGCACCACCGGCGGGGCCAACGGCAACGGCGTCTTCATGTATCCGGGAACGGACGTGCTCTTCCCGTCGAGCTCCTACGGCGTGCCCGGTCCCATCGCGAGCCTTCGCCTCAAGCACTGGCGGCGCGGCCTCCAGGACGTCGACTACCTCACGCTGGCTGCCGCCAAGGACGCGAGCGCCACGAGCGCCCTGGTCGCCAAGATGGTGCCGAGCGTGCTCTGGGAGCAGCAGTGCCACGACCCCGCGAACGACTGCTCGTACACCTACGCGCCCGTCAGCTGGAGCGACAACCCCGACGACTGGGAGGCGGCCCGCGCGCAGCTCGCCCACATCATCGACGGGCAGTGACCTTCTCACATCTCGCTCGGGAGGTCCGGCCGCGCCTGGAAGCGGGCGCGCCAGCCGTCCCCGGTCCGGTACCGGTGGAACGGGGAGCCCGGCACTCCCAGCACCCTGGCCAGCTGCGCCGCCAGGCGGCTGACGAGCTTCTTCGTGGCGTCTGCGTTGCCGAACCGGCTGGTGTGGAAGTGGCCGTGCCCGTCGCAGACCTCGACCAGGGCCTCCCACACCAGCGTCGGCTTTCGCGAGCGAGGATGCGCCATCCCGAGGTCGATGGCCGTGCACCGGACCGAGCGGCCCGGGCCGTCGACGCGGACGGTCGTGCTGTCGACGATGCAGATGCGGATCTGGTTCCAGCGCGCCGCCCCGGGGAACATCGCCGCGCGGGCGGCGGCGGGCGGAGCCGTGCTCTCTGCTCTCGGGGCCCGCTCTTCGACCGCCGCCGGGGCGGAAGCGACAGCCGCCGGGGCGGAAGCGACGACCGTCGGCGCGAGGGCGCCCGCGCGCGTCAACCGACCGTCGCGAGCGGCCAGGGCCTCTTCCAGCGCCTCCACCGCCACGAACGCCCCCGGGGCGTGCTGCTTCCGCAGCGCGTCGGTCAGCCGGCGCGCCGTCGGCACCAGCACGAGCGTGCGGCGCATCCGCGCCAGCGCCGCGTGCAGCCCGAAGACCGGACGCGCCACCAGCACGACCTCGCGCTCCTGCTCGCCTTCCCCCGCCCACCCCAGCATCGCCGGAGCCCGGTCCAGCGTCGGAGGAACCGGCAGCCCGCGCCCCGCCGCCCCGTAGAGCGCGCGCAGGGCCCGCCCCAGATCGGGCGCCGAGATCTCCACCATCCCCGGATCCGCGTCCCGCACGATCCCCGCCGCGCGCAGCGCCTCCAGGACCTCGGAGGCCACGGCGGCCAGCTGGTCGGTGCGCATCACCGTCATCCCGGCCTCGACGAGATCGAAGAAGGCTCTCATCGGGGCGCAGACTACAACGACCGGAACCCCGCCGGCCGCCCGCGGGAGGTGGCCTCCTCTCGAGGGAGCCGCGTCACCCTCGCGGGTAGCCGCTCCGGGCATCGAGGGAGTCGTGTCTACCCGGCGGGTAGCCTCGCCGGGCACCGAGGGCGCCGTGTCTACCCCGCGGGTAGCCGCGCCGGGGATCGAGGTAGCCGTGTCTACCCGGCGGGTAGCCTCGCCGGGCATCGAGGGAGTCGTGTCTCCCTCGCGGGTAGCCGCGCCGGGCATCGAGGGAGTCGTGTCTACCCGGCGGGTAGCCTCGCCGGGCATCGAGGGAGTCGCGTCTCCCTCGCGGGTAGCCGCGCGGGGGATCGAGGGTGCCGCGTCGGGTGGCGTTTCCCGGGCGGGTGCTCAGTTGGCGACCATGCAGATCTCGATCTGGTTGACCACCAGCGCCCCGCTCGACGGGCCCGCCTTGATGCGCACCAGCGCGTTCCCCTCGCCCGGCGCGATCTCCGTCGTCATGTCGGCCGAGTACCACTGGTAGGGCGGGACGTTGCTCACGAAGTCGGTCGGCGTCTGCCCCGTGCCGTCGAACGTCTGCCAGTTGAAGCTCCCGCTGGCGCTGACGTCGTAGCTCCGCCCGTAGATGGAGAGCGTCGCCGTCGTGATCGACGCCAGGCCCACCGTGCTCAGGTGGATGTCGACGAAGTCGGAGCTGTCGAGCCCCAGTCCGCCCTGCGCCAGGAAGGGATCGACGTACGACGGCGTGAAGCCGATCTGGTAGCCGTACGCGCCCGCCGTGTCCTGCGACTTGTCGGGCAGGCCGTCGACCTCGTAGCTCACGACGGCCGTCCCGCCCGCGTCGATCCACTTGATGCGGAAGGCGGTCGCGCCGGCAGCGCCGGATGCGCACGGGCCTCCGGTGATGACGCCGACGGACGAGCCGTCGTTCCCGTCGCCGCTGCCGGCGTCCTGGATGCTGGCGCCGTCGTTGCCGTCGCCCGTCGCGTCCACTGCGCCGCCGTCGCTCGCGGAGTCGTCGCTGCCGCCGGTATCCGCTGCCGCCGAGTCGCCCGCCGCGTCACCCGTCACGACGTCACCCGTCACGACGTCGCCCGTCACCACGTCGTTCGCCACCGCATCGTGCGCCGAGTCCCCGGACGCGCCGTCGCCCGACGCCCCGTCGCTCCCTGCCCCGTCGCCCCCTGCGCCGTCGGTCGCGGTCGAGTCCACCGCCGCCGTGTCCGCCGCCCCCGAGTCGCGCCCGCCGTCCGGCGTCGACGCGTCGTCCCCGCCTCCCTGCGCTCCCGCGCCCCCGTCGCTCCCGCACGCCTCGAGCGCCGCCAGCGCGAGCGACAGCACACCGAGCGCGAGCAGGAGCCGGGCAGACATCGGTCCGCGTGGTCATACGCCGGCGGGCGTCCCCATGCCCCCCGCCGTCGCGCTTCAGAGCGTCACCCCCGCCGGTCGCCCGCAGAGGGTCCCCGACAGGTTGTTGCCGTCCTGGCCGAGGGTCAGCGCGCACGCGTCCGCGCTGTAGTCGATGCCCGGGCTGTACACCTGCCCGCCGAGCGTCATCGCGCCGCTCTGGAGCTGGAGCGACGTCGTCGACGACGGCTGCACCGCGAGATCGCCCTGCTCGGTGATCGATCCGGTCAGCGTCAGGTCGAACGCGTGCGTGGGATCGCTGTCCACCTGCGTCACGTGGCACTGCGCGAAGTCGTAGGTCAGCGCCACCACCGTGGTCCCCTGGTCGGCGTTCGACGTCGCCGTCCCGTGGACGTGCACGCTGCCGCCCTGCGGGCAGGGGGCGTTCCTGTCCTGCGCGCCCACCGGCTGCCCCTGGAGCGTCACGTTGTAGACGACCTTCATCGTCATCCTCATGCCGTAGAGCGCCACGGCGTCCAGGCAGGTCGCGTCGCACGCCGGGGTCGGCGGCGCGCCTCCGCCCCCGCCGCCGCCTCCGCACGCCATCGCCGCCGCAGTCGCTGCGGCCGCCGCCGCCTTCCTCCACGCTCGCCTCTTCATCAGAAGCCTCCTTCGACGCCGATGCTGGGGACGGTGATGGGCCCGATCGACGTGGGCTGGCATCCCTGGAGCGTGCAGCTCGTCCCGACCTCTTCCTTGCTGAGCGTGACGTTCATCCATTCTGCCACGAACGAGATCCACGTCTTCTTGCCGAGCTGCCAGCGCTTCTCCAGGCGCAGGTCGAGCCGGAAGAACGGCGCCAGGCGCGTGCTCGCGTCGCTCGGGTCGGGCGCCTTGGGCAGCCCGGTGTAGAAGGTCACGCGCGCGCCCGCGCGCCAGTTGCGCCCGAGGTCGTAGGCGGCCGCGGCGTTGAGCACGTGCGTGCGGTCGAAGGCGGCCACGAACTGCTGCCCCTGGTAGTCGCGCGTGGAGCGCGACAGCGTGTAGGAGAGGAAGCCGCCGAAGTGCTCGGTGAGCTTGCGCTTCACGAAGAGCTCGAAGCCGTAGGCGGTGCCGTTGGTGCGCGCCTCGAGGGCCTGGATGGTCTGGCGGGTGCCGGCGCCCTCCGCGCCCTGGGCGCCGCCGCCGCTGTGATCGGGGCCGAGCGTGCCCGGGGCGAAGCGCGGCGTGCACGTGGAGGAGCCGCCGCCGCCGCCGGTGTCGCCCGCCAGCGAGCCGGTGGGGAAGGAGCCGGGCGGGCAGCCCTCCGGCGTCGGCGCTTGCACGCCGAGGGCGTCGCTCATGTCGAAGAAGCCGTTGTGGAACACGGTGGCGGTCGCCGTCGTCGCCGCGCCGAGGTCCCACTCCAGGCCCATGCTCTCCTGCACCGAGGTCTGCAGGCCGCCGCGCAGGCCGCCCGGCTGGAACCCGGGCACCGGGATGGCGAACGCCGGCGGCTGGTGCGCCAGGCCCATCGCCCACAGGAGGCGCCAGCGATCGGTCACCGTCGCGCGCGCGGACAGGCGCGGGTCGAGGGCGAACGCGGTGGCGCCCTGCGAGCCGAAGAAGTCGAAGCGCGCGCCGGGCGTGACTTGCAGGCCGCGCAGGACGGTCACCACGACGTCGCCGCGCACGCCGGCGGCCAGATCGGTGCGCGAGGGGAAGAAGCTCGCGTACGACGACTCCCCGGGGCCGAGCGTGGCCGCGTTGAAGACGACGTCGTAGGAGTCCGACTGCGCGTCGACGCCGGCCCGCAGCAGGGCCACCGGCGAGAGGCGCTCGGTGAGCTCGGTGCGCGCGCCGACCAGGCGGTCGCGCACCGACTGCCCGGTGCCGACGTCGGTGAGGTCCTCGCCCAGCGTCACCGCCGTGCGCATCGTGCCGGGCTCGCCCAGGCTGTGGTCGTAGCGCACGTCGACGCGGTGGAACTGCGTGCCGAACAGCGTCTGCGTGGTGCCGTCGGGGATCTTCTGCCCGAGGAAGTCGTCGGCGCCGAAGGCGAAGACACCGATGCGGTCGCGCGGCCCGAGGTCGTAGGTCGCGCGGCCCTGGTAGTCCCAGTACGACAGGACCGTGTTGGGCGACGACAGCGAGAGCAGCAGGCCGGTGTACGAGTAGCGTCCGCCCAGCAGCACCGTCCCGCGTCCGCCGTCGAACGGCGTCTCGGCGTAGGCCCCCGCGTCGAAGACGCGCACGCTGTACTCGCCGTGGAGCGTGTCCGCCGGCTCGACCGTCTCGCCGGACACGATGCCGCCGCTGAAGCGCCCGAAGCGCGCGGGGTAGCCGCCCGGGTAGAGGTCGACGCGGTCGACCAGCGCCGGGTGCACCACCGAGGGCCCGACGCCCACGTGAAAGAGGTAAGGGACGCGGATCCCGTCGAGGAAGTACCCGACGTCGCCCGGCGGCGCGCCGCGGATGTAGAAGAACGGCAGCCCCGAGATGATGGGCGTGACCCCCGGCATGATCTCGATGGCCCGGAAGGGATCGCCGAAGGCGCCCGGGATCTGGCGCACCTCGGCGCGGGTGAGCGTCGCGGTGCGTGACGGCTCCTCGTGCGCTCCGCGAACCTGGACTTCCTCCGCGGGGGTGGGCGCGGGCGCGGGCGCGGGCGCGGGCGCGGGCGCGGACGCGGTCGCGGTCGCGGTCGCGGTCGCGGTCGCGGTCGCGGTCGCGGGGGCGGCCGCCGCCGCGGGCCGGAACACGATCTCCACCCGGATGCGCGACGCCACGGCCCTGCCCCCACGCGTCGCCGGCTCGTACTTCCACCCCATCGCCGCCTTCGCGGCGGCGCTCGAGAACGGCTCCCTCGCCTCCGCCGGCACCGCGGCGCGCACCGTCCCGTCGGCGTTCACCGTGAGCGTCAGGACCACGCTCGCCTCGCCGCTCGCCCCGGCGGGGTAGGGGACCGTCGCCTCCGACACGAGCCGCGGCGGCACGAGCGCCTCCACCGGCACGGGCGCGACGGGCGGCGGCTGCGCGGACGCAGCGCCGGCCATGAGCGCAAGCGCCGTGGTGAGGCACGAGAAGAGTCGTGACGTCCGCCGAAGCAAGGAGGCCCACAGGATGCATCACGCCAGGTCGAACACCAGCACCTCGCTGCCGTCGCCGCGCCCCTCGACCGAGACCTTCGTCTCGCCCTCGCCCTCGCTCTCGATCGCCGCGCCGTCGCCCTCGCGCAGCGTCTCGCCGTTCACGACGACCTCGCCGCGCGCCACCTGCACCCAGGCGCGCCGCCCGGCGGCGAGCGGCCGCTCCGCCCGCTCGCCGGGTCGGAACAGGCCCGCGTACAGGCTCACGTCCTGGTGCACCGTCACCGAGCCGTCGCGCCCGTCGCGGCTCGCGACCAGGCGCAGCGTGCCGCGCTTCTCGACGTCCTCGAAGCGCTTCTGCTCGTAGCCGGGCGCGAGGCCGCGACGCTCCGGCTCGATCCAGATCTGGAGGAAGTGCACCGGCTCGGCGGCCGACCCGTTCTGCTCGCTGTGCAGCACCCCGGTCCCCGCCGTCATCCGCTGCACGTCGCCGGGGCGGATCACCGAGCCCGTCCCCATGCTGTCGGCGTGCTTCAGGCTGCCCTCGAGCACGTACGACAGGATCTCCATGTCCCGGTGCGGGTGGCGGCCGAACCCGCGCCCCGCGGCCACGCGGTCGTCGTTGATCACCCTCAGCTTGCCGAACCCCATCTGCTTCGGGTCGACGTAGTCGGCGAACGAGAAGGTGTGCCGGCTGTCGAGCCAGTCCATCTGGCTGCGACCGCGCTCGGCGGCGCGGCGAACGGTGATCATGACGGTGCCTTTCCTCGCTCAGGCAGCCTTCCGGGCCGCCATCGCCTCCAGGTTAATCTCGATTTCGACCTTGTCGCCCACCAGGACGCCGCCGGTCTCGAGCGCCTGGTTCCACTTCAGCCCGAAGTCGGCGCGGTTGATGGCCGTCTTCGCGGTGAAGGCGATGCGGTCGTTGCCCCAGGGATCCGTGCCTCGACCGAGCTCCTCGACCTCGAGCGTCACCTCGCGGGTGACGTCGCGGATGGTCAGGTCGCCCACCACCTCGAACCTCTTGCCGTCGATGGTCGCGACGCGCCGGCTCTTGAAGGCGAGCTCGGGGTACCTCGCCGTGTCGAGGAAGTCGGGCGAGCGCAGGTGGCCGTCGCGCTTCTCCTCGCGCGTGTCGATGCTGTTCGCGTCGATCTTCACCTCGACCGACGAGCGGCTCACGTCCGAGGGATCGAGCTGAAGGGTGGCGGCCCACTTGCCGAAGTGCCCGCGAACCTTGGCGAATACCATGTGGCGGACGCTGAAGCCGACCTCGGAGTGGCTGTTGTCGATGACGTAGGTGCTCATGATGGTCTGGAACCTCCAGCGCCTCAATCTAGGGACCCCGACACATCCGCGGAACCGATGAAAAGTAGATGTGTATCATCGGATCCTCCGATGGATGCCCCGGCCCCCTCCGCGCCCCCGTCTGCCTCCGCGCCGGCGTCGCCCGCCGCCGACGCGCTGACGCTCGACCAGCTCCACCTCTTTCTGTCGGTGGTCGACGCCGGAGGCTTCTCGGCGGCGGCGCGCGCCCTCCGGCGCGCCCAGTCGGCGGTCAGCTACGGGATCGCCAACCTGGAGCGGCAGCTCGGCGTGGCGCTCTTCGACCGCGCCGGCCACAGGCCCACGCTCACCCCCGCCGGCCAGGCCCTCGCGGCGGAGGCCCGCGCCGTGGCCGCGCAGGTCGATCGCCTCCGGGCGCGCGCGCGCGGCATCGCGGCGGGCGTCGAGCCTCGCCTGGCGATCGCCGTCGACCCCATGTTCCCGTTGCCCGCGCTGGTGAAGGCCCTGGTCGAGTTCCGCGAGCGCTTCCCGACCGTGGCGCTCACCCTGCACACCGAGGCCCTGGGCGGCGTGGCCGAGCTCGTCGCGGCCGGCACGTGCTCGGTGGGCATCGGCGGCGTCCTGCCCCGCATGCCCGAGGGCCTCGAGCGCAAGCCGCTCGCCCGGATCACCCTCCTGCACGTCGCCTCCGCCAGGCACCCGCTCGCGCGCCTCCGCGGGCGCCTCGCCACCAGCGTGGTCCGCGAGCACGTTCAGATCGTGCTGTCCGACCGCAGCCGCCTCGGAGAGGACTTCGAGGTGGGCGTCTTCAGCGATCGCACCTGGCGCGTCCTCGATCTGGGCGCCAAGCACGCGCTGCTGCTGGCGGGCCTGGGCTGGGGAGGGATGCCGATGCACGCCGTGTCCGCCGATCTGGCGCGGAAGCGCCTGGTCCGGCTGCACCTCGAGGAGGCTCCCGCCCCGAGCTACGAGGCCGTGCTCTTCGTGATGAACCGCACCGCCGAGCCGCCGGGGCCGGCCGGTCGCTGGCTCATCGAGCGGCTGGGCGCGACGTGCGCCGGGACGCGGGGCTAAGCTCCGGGCATGCGTCACGCCGGACTCCTCGCGGCCTCGGCCTCGGTGCTCGCCCTCGCGGCGGCGGCGGCGTGCTCGACGTCCTCCTCCGGCGGCGCTCCCGCGGGCGACGTGCCGGACGCCTCGGGCGACGACGCCGCGGTCGAGCCCGCGCCGATCTTCATCGCCGGCGATCCGCAGCGCAGCGGCGATGCGGCAAAGGGCTACGAGGCCCTGGTCGATCAGGGCTACGTGGGCTGCGGCATCCCCACCACCGCGTACGCGCAGGTCTTCGGCGCGCCGCAGGCGAGCCAGCTCATCCCGGGACGCAACGCGACCAACGCGCAGATCCCCTACAACCTGACGCGCTTCACGACGCCGGACGGCGTCGACGTGGTGGGCCCCAACTGCCTGTCGTGCCACGCCGCGACGCTGGGGGGTCAGGTGGTGGTGGGGCTGGGCGACACGTCGCAGGACTTCACCGTCGACTTCGCGTCGCAGGCGGCGCTGGCGCAGGCGCTGCTCACCGATCCCAGGGAGAAGGCGGAGCTCACGAAGTTCGTGGGGCGCGGTCAGGCGCTGGGGCCGTACACCCAGCCGCTCACCGTGGGCGTGACGCCGGCCGACGACATCGCGGCGGTGCTCTTCGCGCACGAGGACGTGAGCACGCTGGCCTGGTCGGACACGCCGATCCTCCCGCTGCCGCCCGCGTACGCCGTCCCGGTGGACGTGCCGCCCTGGTGGCGCATGAGCAAGAAGAACGCGATGTTCTACACCGCGGCGGGCCGCGGCGATCACGCGCGCATCATGATGACCGCGTCCACCTTCTGCGTGGACTCGGTGGCGCAGGCGCAGGCCATCGACGCGTACTTCCCCGACGTGCGCGCGTACGTCGAGTCGCTGGCGCCGCCGAAGTACCCGCTGCCGGTCGACGCGGCGCTGGCGGCGAAGGGGCAGGGCGTGTTCGCCACCACGTGCGCGCGCTGCCACGGGACCTACGGCGACGGGGCGAGCTACCCCAACCTGGTCATCCCCCTGGCCGACGTCGGCACCGACGCCACCATCGCCGCCGGGACGACGCAGTTCGCGGGCGTGTACGTGGACTGGTTCAACCACTCCTTCTACGGGCAGATCGCGCACCTCGACTCGCAGCAGGGCTACTACGCGCCGCCGCTCGACGGCATCTGGGCGACGGCGCCCTACTTCCACAACGGCTCGGTCCCGGCCATCGAGGCGGTGCTCGACAGCGCCGCGCGCCCCACGTACTTCGTGCGCAGCACGACGCCGGCCGACTACGACGCGGCCTCGCTCGGCTGGAAGTTCACGCCGCAGCCGACGGGCCAGGATGCCGAGCCGGACCCGACGAAGCGCAAGCTCATCTACGACACGACGAAGGCCGGCTACTCGAACGCCGGCCACACCTACGGCGACGCGCTGTCGCCCGACGACCGCGCGGCGGTCATCGAGTACCTCAAGACGCTGTAGACCCCACCCCCCTGGCCCCCCCGCCCCGCAAGCGGAGCGGGGGGAACGTGGACGGAGGGGCCGGCGATCCCGAGCAATGACCTTCACGCTCCCCCCGCCCTGCCTGCGGGGCGGGGGGCCGGGGGGGTGGGGTCACGCCGTCCCGGCGCCGCCGTTCTCGCCGCGGGCGCGCAGGGCGGCCTGGGCGGCCGCGAGGCGGGCGATGGGGACGCGGAAGGGGCTGCAGCTGACGTAGTCCAGGCCGGCCTTCTGGAAGAAGAAGATGCTGGCGGGATCGCCGCCGTGCTCGCCGCACACGCCGAGCTTGAGCTTCGCGCGCGCCCGCCGCCCGCGCTCCGCCGCCATCTCGACCAGCGCCCCCACGCCCTCCTGGTCGATGGAGACGAACGGGTCCCGCGGCAGGATCCCGGTGTCGACGTAGGCCGGCAGGAACTTGCCCGCGTCGTCGCGCGACAGCCCCATCGTGGCCTGCGTCAGATCGTTGGTCCCGAAGGAGAAGAACTCCGCCACCTGCGCCAGCTCGCCGGCCAGGATGGCCGCCCGCGGCAGCTCGATCATCGTCCCGAAGGTGAAGGCGACGCGCCTGCCCGCCTTGTCGAGGACCTCCTTGGCCACCCCGTCCACGATGGCGCGCGTCCGCTCGAGCTCCGCCTTCGTGATGGCCAGCGGGATCATGATCTCCGGGTGCACCTCGATGCCCTCGCCCCCGAGCTGCACGGCGGCCTGCAGGA
>DATBQU010000441.1:0-7677 GCA_036560665.1 Polyangiaceae bacterium | reverse complement strand
CATCCTCGAGATCCGCAGCGGCGAGGGCGGCGAGGAGGCGGCGCTCTTCGCGGCCGACCTCTTCCGCATGTACACGCGATATGCCGAGAACAAGGGGTGGAAGATCGAGATCCTCAACGTGAGCGAGAGCGCCACGGGAGGCATCAAGGAGTGCATCGCGCTCGTCAGCCACAAGGACGGCGTGTACTCGCAGCTGCGCTTCGAGGGTGGCGTGCACCGCGTGCAGCGCGTGCCCGCGACCGAGCAGCAGGGGCGTATCCACACTTCGACGGCGACGGTGGCGGTCATGCCGGAGGCGGACGACGTGGAGGTGCACGTCGAGGACAAAGACCTCGAGATCAGCATCGCCGCGAGCGGCGGCCCGGGCGGTCAGGGTGTCAACACCACCAACAGCGCCGTGCAGATCCTGCACAAGCCCAGCGGCATCATCGTCAAGTGCCAGGACGAGCGCTCGCAACTCAAGAACAAGGCCAAGGCCCTCAAGGTGCTGCGGGCGAGGCTGCTCGAGGCGGAGCGCGAGCGGCAGGAGAAGGCCGAGGCGGCGACGCGGCGAAGCATGGTGTCCACCGGCGAGCGCAGCCAGAAGATCCGGACCTACAACTACCCGCAGAACCGCGTGACCGACCACCGCATCCGCCTCACGCTCAACAAGCTCGATCGCATCGTGGAGGGGGACCTCGACGAGCTGGTGACGGCGCTGCGCACGAGCTACCAGGCCGAACGCCTTCAGGCAGCAGGGGTCGTGCTGGCGAAGCCCACGGTGCTCGATGGGGCCGCGGAGGACGCGGAGGCCTGAGATGCGCGCGGCGGTCGAACGCGATGCGCTCGTGGTCGGGATGACACTCGTGCCAGGGCTCTACTCGCGCAACCGCGCCTTTGCGCTGTTCGAGGATCCGGAGGTGCGCCGCGCGCGGTGGCGCTCGGGGGTGTTGCGCGGCATCGTCCGCCAGCTTGTGGGCGCACATGGGCGCGTGGAGGACTTGACGGTGGTCCGAGGAGTCGACGCGTTCGAGCTGCGCTACCGGGTGCCCGGGCTGCGGATCGATCGGCGCGCGTCGTTGAGCGAGCTCGAGCTGGCGTGCGTCCGCTACCTCGCCGGCCGGGCCGGCGTGCCCGATCTGCACGCGAGCGACGAGGATCGGGCGTGGATCGACGCAGCGCTCAAGCGCCTCACGGCCGGGCTGCGCCTGGCCGAGCTCGAGGCGGGCAACCCGTCCGGCGCCTGATCAGAACAGGCTGCCCTGCTCGGGATCTTCCTGATGCTCCATGCAGCGCGCGTCGTCGTGGCGCGGGTCGTTCACGTGGGTCGATACCGCGTGGGCGACGAGGTCGGGCGCGCGCGGAGTGAGCAGGTCGCGGACGTCGTCGACCTGCGGGTCGAGCCAGCGGTCCCAGGCGTCGCGCTCAAGCACGAGGGGCATTCGATCGTGGATTGCGTCCACCGGTGGGCGCGCGACCTGCGTGAGGATGGCGCACGACTCGACCACCTCGCCGTCCCTCGAGACCCATTTCTCCCAGACGCCCGCGAGCGCGAAGGGGCGGCCGTCGGGGCTCCGGACGAAGTAAGGCTGGCTCGCCTTCCGGTCACCTCGCTTCCACTCGAAGAAGCCGTCGACGGCGATGAGGCATCGCCGTTTGTGGATAGCCTCGCGGAAGGCCGGGGTCGTGGCCACCGTCTCCGCGCGCGCAAGAGCGAGCTTGTGGCCGATCTTGAGGTCCTGCGCCCAGAAAGGGACGAGCCCCCAGCGCAGGAACTCCATCTTGCGACCCGGTGATCCTCGGATGACGCGGACGACGGCGAGGGGCTGCGAGGGCGGCACGTTGTAGTGGGGCTCGATGCGGGGAATCCCGTCGAGCCCGAACACCTCGCGCAGATCCTCCGGCGACGCCGCCAGGGCGGTTCGGCCGCACATGCGAGGACGAATGTAACGCGCTAGGCTCGCGCCGCCATGTCAACCGGCTGCCTCTTCTGCAACATCGTCGCCCGCACGACCCCCGCGAAGATCGTCCTCGAGAACGAGCACGTCGTGGCCTTCCAGGACATACGCCCCGTCGCGCCGACTCACGCGCTCGTCATCCCCAAGAAGCACCTCGCCGGTGTGCACGACGCGACGCCGGAGGACGCCGTGCTCCTCGGACAGATCGTGCTCGCGGCGCGGGACGTCGCCGAGAGACTCGGCCTGGCTGAGGGAGGTTACCGCCTGGTCTTCAACCAGGGACCCGACGCCGGGCAGAGCGTCTTCCACGTGCACTGCCATGTCCTCGGCGGTCGGCCCATGGCGTGGCCTCCCGGCTGATCGGCCGCGCGGAGCCCACTCTCAGAGCGCGCGCGCGATGGCCTCGAGGAGCGCTTTCTCCCCCGCGTTCGGCGCCGGATCGAGCTCCTGCCGGAACGCGGGTGCCGTGTGGCGCGGAACTCCGACGGGGTGCACGCGCATCCACGCCCGGTCGATCCGGCCGAACCTGCCGTGCGTGCCCACGAAGAGCGCGGTCAGGTCTGGGCCGACCGCGCGGCGGGGTGCGGGGCGGATGGAGAGAACGCGTCCGTCGGTCATCGTGGCGTCGAGCCCGGCAAGGAGCTGATCCACCGGGTCGAGCCAGCGGTCCCGTGCGCCCGGCGCGCCCTGGGCGAGCCAGGTGGCGAGCGTCGGAGCGGAGGTGGGGAGGCGAGCGTCGAGGGTGAGACCCACGTCGTTGAGGAGGCGCTCGGCGGTGGCCAGGTCGGTGGCGCCCTCGACGCAGGCGAGGAGGCTCTCGCGATCGAGGGTGAGGGGCGGGGACGCGGTCGGAGAGGAGGTCGCGGTCGACGTGGCGGTCGACACGGTGGTCGCGCGCGGCGTGAGGAGGTTGCCCGGGTTGAGGATGCCAGCCGGGTCGAAGGCCCGCATCAGACCGTGGACGACGTCGACGCCGGTTCCCAGCTCGGCCGGCAGGCGCGGCGCTTTCGAGCGGCCGACGCCGTGGTGGTGTGCGAGCGTGCCGCCTGCCTCCACCGCGGCGGCGAGCGCTGCTCTCCAGGCGCGGTCGTACGTCGCGGCGCATGCCGCGTCCCAGCCGAGCTGGCGCACGAGACCGGGATCGGCGCTCCCCGCGAACGAGAAGTAGATGCAGCACCCGTCCGGGTATGCGTGGCTGAAGTGGGCCATCACGAAGACGTGCTCTCCCAGCGCGCGGCGGACGCCCTCGTAGAGATCACCGAGCCTGGACCAGGTCGCGGCGACCTCCATGGTGTCGACGAAGGCGCCGCTGGCGAAGACGGGGGCCTGCCGGTAGCTGACCGAGTAGCGGTGTGCGAGCCAGCGGCGCGCCGGAGCCTCCCCCTCCCATCGTCCCTGCATCGACTCGGCAATCTCCCGGGCACCGTCGAAGGCGCCCTGTGCACGCTCGTCGGTCCCCTCGAAGATGACCACGAGCATCGCGCCGCCGAGGGCGCGGGCCGTTGCGCGCCAGTGCAGCAGGTCGTTGAGGGCCGCGGGGCGGCGAAGGACGGCCCGCAGCGCGGCGCCGCCGAAGCCCGGAGAACGCTCGCGTTTCTCCTCGCCAACCCGCCTCGTGCGCGGCGTCTTCACGCCTCCCTGCTTCGCCAGCATCGCATCGAACGGGTCGTAGAGTCGCGACACGGCAGGGCGGAGTCCGGCCTGGAACATGGCCCGGATCGCCTCCCACCCACGCTGCGTGGTGGGGAACGACCACGCGCCGAAGGAGCGCGTCGTGGGCGCCGGGTGCAGGCGCAGCGTCGCGCTGGTGATGATTCCCAGCGTCCCCTCGCTCCCGACGAGCAAGGGCACCAGATCCGGGCCGGTGGTGCGGCGGCGCAGCGTGACCACCTCCCCGTCGCCGGTCACGCACTCGAGCGCGGCCACCATGTCCTCGATCTTGCCGTAGGCCCCGGAGCACTGGCCCGCGCTGCGCGCCGCGACCCAGCCGCCGACCGTGCTGCACAGGATGGACGACGGGAAATGCCCGAGCGTGAAACCGGCACGCTCGAGTGTCTGCTCGAGCGGGACTCCCATGTGCCCCGCCTCGACGTCGACCCGTGGTGCGCCGGCGTCGAGCGCGCGGACGCGCCCCATGCGTTTCAGGTCGACTACGAGGACGTCGTCGCGCGGCAAGACGCCCGCGCACACGCCGCTGCCCGCGCCGAAGGGGACCAGCGCGACGCCAACCCTCCGCGCCCAGCGCACGAGGTGCGCGACCTCCTCGGTCGACGTGGGCCACGCGATGGCGCCAGGCCGGTACTCGGCGGCGCGGCCCTCCCGCACCGCGAGGTGATGGCGGGGCCAGAGGTCGCGCGCGTAGGCGACGCGGTCGGCGGCATCGGCGCTGGTCCGCAGCGCGGGGAGCGCGCGGGACAGATCGTGGAGGAAGGGCGCTGAGTCCGCCATGCTCACTCGCCCTGGTAGTCCGCGGCTCCGAGGAGGGCGAGCTGCCCGTCCCGCCAGCCGAACCAGAAGTGCTGGGAGTCCGCACCTCCCGTCCAGGCGCAGTACGAGCGCGTCGCGCTGCAGGTGAGCTCCGCGCAATGTGCCCCCAGGCCGCGCACGTCGTCGGCAGCCACCTTGGACGCGGGCACCACCTTGGGCCGCCAGGTCGGCATCGCTGGCTCGTCGAAGAGCAGGACCCTGGCGTCCGCAGAGGCGACGCGCCGGAAGCCGGCCGGCGTGCTCGCGGCGATGAGCAGGCGGCATGCGTCGTCGCGAGCGACGGCGCGCGCCGGCACCGCCACCGCCGCGTGGGCGGCAGCGCGCGCGTCGCCCGAGTCCATGACCACGAGCGCGCTCGGGAGGTCAGCCTCGAGCGAGATGGCCTGCACCGAAGGTGGCGGCGCCAGGTAAATCTGCGTCCAGGCCAGCGGCGCCCCGTCGACGCGCTTCCCGCTCATGCGCACCACCACGTCCGTCCGTCCGTCGCCGTCGACGTCGGCGAACGCCGCCGCCCAGCGCGTCTCGGTGGTGTCGGCGTGTACCGTGCCCACGTCGAGCGCGAACACCCGTGCCGAGCCTCCCTCGCTTATCGCGACGACGGGAGCGTCCGGGGCGAGATCGGTGATGCCAACGCCGATGGTGCCGCCGGCCGAAGTGAGCGGCGCCTCGCCGAGCACGGCCTTCACCTCCCGCGCGCGGGAGCGCAGCGTCGACTCGGTCGCCGAGGAGCTGGGCGACGGCTCCACCTCGCGCGGCGTCGCGCCGGGGGTCGTGCGCGGCAGCGGCGCGTCCTCGACGACGGTGCGCACCACCCAGCGCCCACCTTGCACGACGAAGCGGACGACGGCATGTCCAGCGTCGGTCCATGCCTCGCAGGCGTCGGCGCCGCACGCCTGGGTGGTGACGGCGGCCCGCACGTCGGCCAGCACGCGATCCGCGAGCGGGGACGGTGCGGCGCCCTCGCCGTCGAGCTTGCCCACCGGCTGGACGAAGGTCGACTGCCATGCCACTTCGACGTCGGCCCCCTCGGCGGCGAGGGCTCGCGCAAGGCTCGACGTCGACGCGCTCGCGGCGCGCAGCGTGGCCAGGAGCGCCACGGCGCTGCGGTCGGAGGACCCGACCGGGGGTGGGTGCGCGACGCGCGACGCGAGATCGGACGCGTCGCGGACATCGGCGAGCGCCATCGGTGACGCCTCGAAGGGCGACCGGAGCGTGCCGGCGTCGATCCACACGCCGCGGAGCCCGGCGGGCTGATCGAGCAGACGCTGGCTCTCCAGCAGGACGTACGCAACGCCGTCCTGGACGACGCCCCCGAGCACCCGCGCGCCGGCCGGCCAGTGATCCACGGGCTCGACCATGACGCCCGTGTCGGCGCGGGTGACCCGCCACGCTCCCAGCGTAGCGTCGGAGCCGCCCGCGAAGGCCAGCCATCGCTCGCGTCCGCGTGCGTCACGCGGCAGCGGGATCGGCTGTGCGCACGGTTCGCCCCGGCCGTTCATGGCGCCGGCGAGGGGCTCGGGCCAAGTGGGTAGCGACTCCACCGCCGCGCTCGACGTGGGGGTCGGCGGGGACGCGCTCGGGTTCGGCGCCGCGGGACGCGGCGCGGCCGGCGGAGCGCCATTTCCGCAGGCGAGCGGCAGGGCCTGGAGGGCTGCCGTCGCGAAGAGGAGCGCGCGCCGCATGCGAGAGCGTGTATCAGCGCCGCCGCACGCGGTCGAGCGTCGCCCACCGGCTTGCGCTTCGGAGGCCGAGGCCGTAGGTGGTGAAGGCCTTTTCCCGGTGACCCATGTCCAGCAGCCCGACCCGTACCGATGTCCCCTTCCTCGAAGCCGTCCGGTCGGGCGTCCTCGTAGTCGACGGCGCCATGGGCTCCCAGCTCTACGAGCGCGGTGTGCTCTACAGCGCCTGCTACGAAGAGCTCAACGTGTCCCGGCCCGAGCTCGTGACCAAGGTGCACGAGGACTACGTCCGCGCCGGCGCTCAGGTCATCGAGACCAACACCTTCGGGGCCAACGCGCTCCGCCTGGAGAAGTACGGCCTGCAAGGGCGCGTGAGAGAGCTCAACGTCGCCGGGGTGCGTCTGGCACGGGCGGCGGCCGGGACGCAGGCCTATGTGGCGGGGGCCATCGGGCCCAGCGGATACTTCCTCGGTGACGCGGGGGAGTCGAGCGCGGACCTGGCGAAGGTCAAGGCCGTGTTCGCGTCGCAGGCGCGTGCGCTGGTCGAGGCAGGCGTCGACGCGCTCTTCGTCGAGACCATCCGCCAGCTGCCGGAGCTGCGCGTCGCCATCGAGGCTGCGCTCGAGGCCGGCGGCGGAAAAGTGCCCGTGGTCGCCAGCGTCTCGCTGGACGAAACGGGGCGCATGGCCGAGGGGACCGACGCGGAGGAGGTGGCTCGGCTGGTGAAGGAGTGGGGCGCCAGCGTCGTCGGCGTGAACTGTTCCGAGGGGCCGATGGCCGTGCTGGCGGCCGTCGAGAAGATGGTCCCGGTGGGGCTGCCCGTGCTGGCCGCGCCGAACGCCGGGCTGCCGCGGCGAGTGGATGAGCGAATGGTGTACGTGTCGACCCCGGAGTACTTCGGCGTCTACGCACGCCGGATGATGCGCGTGGGGGTGCGCCTGGTGGGGGGGTGCTGCGGGACGACTCCGGAGCACGTGAAGCGCATCGCGGCTGCTGCCCGCATGGCGGGCGCGGCGGGCGAAGGCGAGCCGCGCGGCGACGACGAGCTGTCCCGCGCGGACACGACGGGCATCATCCCCGCCATCTTCCCGGGCGCGCTTCAGCCGACGCCCCTCGAGCAGCGGAGCGCACTGGCGGCGAAGATCGCTCGAGGGCGGTTCGTGGTCTCGGTCGAGGTGAATCCTCCCGTGGGGCTCGACCCGTCCAAGGCCATCGCGTCGGCCAGGATGCTCAAGAACGGCGGGGTCGACGTCGTCAACATCGCCGACGGGGCTCGGGCGCAAGCACGCATGAGCAACCTGGCGATGGCGGTGCGCGTTCAACGCGAGGTCGGCATCGAGGCGATCGTTCACGTGTGCGGCCGTGATCGGAACCTGCTCGGTACACTCGCGCACCTCCTGGGCGCCCACGATCTCGGCATCCGCAACCTCGTCGTCATCACCGGCGATCCGCCGAAGATGGGCGACTTCCCCGATGCGACGGCGGTGTACGACCTCGACTCGATCGGCATCCTCAAGCTGGCGACACGGCTGAACCATGGCGTCGACCCGGGCGGCAAGCCGCTCGGCGCGACG